>CAVHKW010000037.1:0-34673 GCA_963636745.1 uncultured Oscillospiraceae bacterium
TGCCTCAACATTATTCAAAATACCGCTATCTGTACCCCTAGGGCTGAACTGTTACCTCTTTTCTTACTCAGTCATCGCCTCTACGGCTTTATGCTCGTTTTTACCCGCCTCACGGAGCTTCCGAGTATTACTGCGGATTACGGCAACTGTGTTCTTCCACTTTATGTTTCTTGACGAGAAGAAAGAGAGGAAGAAGGCTTTGTCCACACCATATTTTGAATATGTCCTCTCATACCAGCTCTCCGCATTCTCTCTCGATATGTGTCTCTCCTCCTCTACCTCTTTATATATTACAGTTGATTCCGGAAAGACCTCCCTTACACACTTCTCCATTTTCTCCTTACCCCACCCGAAGAGAAGGCTGTCAGGAGAATAGATCTCCCTTTCCGCATTCTCCAGGGATTTTTTAAGAGAATCCGATGCAAAGTACGAGAGACGTGACGAAAGAGAAGGAATAGTCTCGAGAAGCGCCATCTCTCCGTCTTCTTCAAGGGAGGCTTTGATCAAAGGAAGAATCTTTTTATCACACTCGAGGCGGGATAGCACATTATGGCCCGAAATAACGCCGAAGCGCATTCCCTTTTCGATTAAAGAAAACGAATCATACGGACTTGAAACAATGACGGACGGCCTCTCGAGCTCCTCCATCTGGGACGAGAAATGCTCTATTATCTCCTTCTGCTCCTTTGCGGCGACAACGGCTGTAGAGAGGCCCTCGGGATTGAGACGCATCAGGGGATAGAGCAGGAGGCCGTTCGATGCATTGAGAACAAGGACATTCTCATGGCGTCTTACAAGAAGTGAGGAATATAATGACTCTGTAAGATACGAAAGAATCTCACTACGCCTTGAAAGAGCTCTTTTTATCCACTCGTCACGCTCCTTTGTATCGGGCGAATAGGTGTAGTTCTCGAGAAAGAAGTCGGATGAAGAAGCTTCAATCTGCGCTTCTCTTCTCTCGAAGACGAGACTTCTTATCTCCTTCTCGTATCCGAGAGAGCCCGGTTTATAGAAGATACGGCCCTGGAGGGACGAAGGAAGGTACTGCTGGTTGACCCAGTGGTCGGTATATGAATGTGGATAGAGATAGCCCTCTCCGTGACCGAAAGCTTTGCTGTCGCGGGAATCGTCCCGGAGATGAAGAGGAACCTCCCCTTCTTTCTCCTCCTCGACAGCTTTCAAGGCATCGAAGAAGCCCATTGTCGAATTGCTTTTCGGACATGTCGAGAGATAGATCGCTGCGTGGGAGAGATGAAATCTCCCCTCCGGAAGTCCGATTCTGTCAAAGGCCTCGGCGTCAGCCACAACGACCTCCACGGCTCTGGGGTCGGCAAGCCCTATATCTTCGGCGGCGCTGATGATCATACGGCGGAAAATGAATCTCGGGTCCTCACCGGCTCTAACCATCCTGGCCAGCCAATAGAGCGTGGCATCGGGATCGGATCCTCTGATCGATTTTATGAATGCCGATATTACATCAAAGTGATAGTCACCCTCTTTATCGTAAAGGACAACCTTTTTCTGGATCGACTCCTCCGCTGTCTCTTTCGATATGTATATTTCACTACCCTCTTCAGGGGGGAAGTGCTGGGGCGTCGTCTCGACTGCAAGTTCGAGTGCATTAAGAAGGCTTCTTGCATCCCCCGATGCAACCAGAACGAGATGCTCGAGAGCGCCTTCTTCAAAGGTCACACGGTACTTACCGTATCCCCTCTCTCTGTCGGATAATGCCTGAAGCGCAATCTTCTTCAAATCCTCCTCACCGAGTTTCTTGAGCTGGAAGACTCTCGAGCGTGAAACAAGGGCCCTGTTTACTTCGAAAAACGGATTCTCCGTTGTTGCACCTATTAATATAAAGGTGCCGTTCTCGACCCATGGAAGAAGTGCATCCTGCTGACTTTTATTCCACCTGTGAACTTCATCGATGAAAAGAATAGTCCTCATGCCGTAGCAGTCTCTTCTGTTCGAAGCTGCACTTATCTCGTCCCTGAGTTCCTTGACACCGGAGAGAACTGCGTTTATTGTGGCGAAATGGCTCTTTGTTGTGTTGGCGATGACCCTTGCAAGGGTGGTCTTACCGACACCGGGAGGGCCGTAGAAAATAATCGACGAGAGCTGATCCATCTGGATAGCACGCCTCAAGAGACGTCCGGGTCCCAGGATGTGATCCTGCCCTATATATTCATCGAGACTGCGGGGTCTCATTCTGGAAGCAAGCGGCTCATTACGCACCGGTGCACTCGAGAACAGATCACTCATCTGTGTTCCTCCCAGAAGAGACGATAGGTGCTGTCTCCGTAGAGAGGATTGGTTCTTAGCGAGAGCTCTTCTTTCTCGATTACAGAGAAATACTTCTCGAGAACAAGTGTGATAAGACGGTCTCTCTCAATCTCTTCGGGAGAGCCGAGATTCTCGTCGTCACCGATTATATATAAGTTGTCATAGGCTTTCTTGACCATTGAAAAGCTCTCTTCGCTTTCCCTGTAGGCTTCTTTCATCTCCGCCGAGGAAGACAGAATGAGAGACGAAAATTTCTCTCTCAACCGGGAGTCCGCTTTCGCCTTCAGATCGGGGGTGAGCATATCGCCCGCAAGGTATTGCCCGGGAGAGGAGGAAAGCTCGTCAAGAGCACTCTGCAGGGTATCCTTGAAGATGGTGACAAAATCATCTTCGAAGAGTGATAGAACTTTCCCGAGGTACCTTGTCTCTATCTCTTTGTAGGACGGAAGATATTTCGAATATGATGTGTAATTTACACTCAAGGCCGGCTCTATATCGTCTGTGGAGAGAGTTCCGGCAGTAACCGCACTCATCATGTCACGTCCGAGGACAGAGACAGCCTCCACCTCCACGCTGTCGACTTCATCCCCAGCATCAGCCTTCCTTCCCGTCGCACATGAGGAAAGTAAGAAGAGTGTGAGAATGAGGATAACAAAGATTTTTTTCACATCAAGATGATAAACCAATGCCGTGATTATGTCATCAAAGGAGTCAGTTTCAATTTCATCTTTTCAAGTGCTCTGTGACGGCGGTATATGACAGTCTGGGGCGATACTCTCAAAAAGGATGCAATCTCGTTCGTCTCCTTCTTCTCGTATCCGGAGAGTTCATAGCTGTGGCCTATTATGTATCTTTCGTCTCTTTTGAGCGACATGAATGCCTTTTCGATTTCGCTTTTGACTTCGCTCTCGAGTGTATCCATTTCTGGTGAGGAGATGACGGGTAGATAAGAAAGGTTCTCCCTCTCAAGCGCTACGGCGTCCCGGGCCTCCATTATCCGCTTCATACTCTTTTCGGACTTTATCCCCGCGGCATTCATTATAGAGGACAAAGAAGCGCCGGGATTTTTCACCATATAAGAGCTGATCTTTCTCTGCTTCTCAATCACATTCGTCGGAATTCTTATGAGCCTTGTCTCCTTCGAGAGAAATGATCTGATCTCACTCTCCATGGAGACGGAGGCATATTTCAGGAATCCGTGGTATTTAAAATCGAAGTTGTTCACGGCTCTCAGGAGTCCTTCCTGCGCGGCGGTGTATATGTCGTCGCTGAACGAAGCGTAAAACTTTGAATACTTTGATGCGGTCTTTCTCACAAGAGGATCCATTTCAACAATGAAGCTGTTTATACCCTTTCGGTCATTACGGCACAAAAAAGCTTTCTCTTCAATTTCATAACTCAGCATATGTTAACTCCTGAAGCGAGTATGACACGCCGACTAGGTCATCTGGCGTCCTAGTTGAAAATTATTTCTTTTTTCTTTCCACTCTTTTCTCTTTGGGATTAATTCGCTACTTTATAAAGTTGTTGTTATGTACAAATAAGAGGAAAACGTATATATTATTTTGGCATTTGTCGCGTAAATATAAATAAATATAAGTAAGGGAGTCCCAGATAAAATGGTAACTGAAAAGAAATTTGAATTTTTGGACAACAGTCAGGCATCGCTCACACTCACAATTGATGCCGCTTCAATCGAGAAGGAATATTCGGAAAAGATCAAGAAGTATGCTTCTACAATCGAAATGCCGGGATTCAGAAAGGGACATGTCCCTGCTGCCATTCTTGAAAAGAAGATCGGTGACCAGGTAAGAGAAGAGGTCACATTCGATCTCATGGAGAAAAATCTCCAGGAGACAATCAAGACACTCGACAAGAAAGAGCAGCCTCTCTACTATTGTGTTCCCGTCCTCCAGGATGAGGAGACTCTTCTTCCGTTCAAGAAGGATCAGGATGTTACATTTACAGTCAAGTATGATGTAAACCCCGTTTTCGACCTTCCTCAATACAAGGGACTCGAAGTCGAATATGAATCAAGAAAGGTCACAGATGAAGATGTCGAGAGAAAGATCGAAACTCTCAGAGAGCAGAGTGCACTTATCGTCAATAAGTCAACTCCGGCAGAGCTTTCCGATATCGCAACCATCAGCTACAGTGTAACGGATAGTGACGGCACAGAACTCGAAGATTACTCACGCGATGATTTCTCGCTCACACTCGGTAAGACATACAACATGTTCAAGCTTGACGACGATATCGTGGGAATGTCGACAGGAGAGGAGAAGGACGCGGAAAGAACATACGGCGAAGAGGATGCTCCATCAAGCGACCTCACGAACAAGAGCGTCAAGATCCACATTACACTTACAAAGCTCAAGAAGAGAGAGCTTCCCGACATCGACGACGACTTTGCCCAAGATGTAAAGGATGAATACAAGACAGTCGAAGATCTCAAAAAAGGTGTCAGAGCAGACCTCGAGAAAGAGAACGAGACATATGAAGAGAATGCAAAGAAATATGCTGTCGTAAAGAAGCTTATGGATGCTGTAGATATCGCCATCCCGGCATCTATGGTCGAAGCAATCTCCGACAACAAGTGGAATGCACTTGTAAATCAGATCGGTGGTGAGAAGAACATGCAGAGCTATCTCAAGACTTATGAACAGTCCAAGGATGATATTACAGCTTCCTGGAAGGAAGAGAGCCTCGTGGATGCTAAGAGAGAGGTAATCCTCACCGCTATCGTCGAGAAGGAGAACATCGAGGCAAGCGATGACGATATCAAAAAGCTTGCAGGCGAGAACTTCGATTCACTCGATGAGCAGACTAAGGAAAACTACAGACAGTATCTCGCTGAAGAGGCAAAATACCAGAAGGTCTTCCCGTTCCTGTTAGAGAACAACACATTCAAAGCTGTTGAAGAGAAAAAAGAAGAAGCAAAAGAGGAGTAATCACCTTTGACAAGCCCGAAACTCAATACATACGTTCCCTATGTTCTTGAACAGACAGGGACAGGGGAACGCAGCTATGATATTTTTTCACGCCTTCTCAAGGACAGAATCATTTTCGTCGACGGCGAGATTAACGATGCTATGGCCGATCTTGTCGTGGCGGAGCTTTTGTTCCTCGAAAGCGAAAATCCGAGTAAAGATATTAATCTTTATATCAACTCCCCCGGCGGAAGCGTAACAGCCGGTCTCGCCATATATGATACGATGCAGTACATTCAATGCCCGGTGAGGACAATATGTGTCGGTCAGGCATGTTCTATGGCTGCCATCCTCCTCTCGGGCGGAGAGAAGGGATCGAGATTCATTCTCCCCTCCGCAAGAGTCATGATCCACCAGCCCTCAGGCGGCGCCGAAGGTCAGGCAACCGATATCATAGTGACGAACAGGGAGATGCAGAGACTCAAAGCTCTCACCATCTCGATTCTCGCGTCACACACCGGTAAGGACGAAGAGACAATAAGAAAGGATATCGGACGAGATTATTACATGAATGCCCGGGAGGCTTTAAACTACGGCATTGTTGACAAGGTGATGAGTAAGAATGGCTAGAACTGTTAAATATTGTTCATTTTGCGGTCGTCCTCTCGATGGCTATGTCCGCGCTGTAACCGGAACCGGCATTGCGATATGTGAAGAGTGCGTCGAAAGATGCAATGAGATACTCAAAGCACAGAAGAAAGCGGACAACAACAACGAGTTTGCTTCTCTAGAAATACCCAAGCCGGAAGAGATCAAGAAATATCTCGACGAATACGTAATCGGTCAGGACAGAGCTAAGAAGGTTCTTTCCGTTGCAGTCTACAACCACTACAAGAGAATCAAGTATGCCGAGATAATAGAGGAAAGCGGTGTCGAGATCGACAAGTCCAACATACTCATAATCGGCCCCACCGGAACAGGTAAGACTCTTCTTGCACGTACTCTTGCAAAGAAGCTCAACGTCCCCTTTGCCATTGCCGATGCAACAACCCTCACCGAAGCGGGTTACGTCGGAGAGGATGTCGAGAATATCCTCCTCAAGCTTATCGAGGATGCCGATTTCGATATTCCGAAGGCAGAGAAAGGCATAGTCTTCATAGATGAAATCGACAAGATCGCCAAAAAGGGCGAGAACGTCTCGATCACACGTGATGTCTCGGGAGAGGGTGTACAGCAGGCACTCCTGAAGATAATCGAGGGCACTGTCGCCTCCGTTCCACCTCAGGGGGGAAGAAAGCATCCCAACCAGGAGATGCTCAAGATCGATACTTCGAACATCCTCTTCATATGTGGTGGTGCATTCGTCGGACTCGATAAGGTCATCGAAAAGAGAACAGCTGTCTCGTCGATGGGATTCGGTGCCGCTGTCAGCGACAAGGAAGAGAAGGACCTCGGGGAGCTCTTCAAGCTCCTCCATCCGGATGACCTTGTAAAGTTCGGTCTTATTCCCGAGTTCATCGGAAGACTCCCGATCCATGTAAGCCTCGACAATCTTACAAAGGATGACCTCGTAAGAATTCTGACTGAGCCGAAGAATTCGATAATCAAGCAATATACGACGTCGTTCGGACTCGACAACATCCGTCTGACTTTCACAAGAGAGGCAATCGATGCCATTGCAACAAAGTCCTACGAGCAGAAGACGGGAGCAAGAGGCCTCAGGTCCATTGTCGAGAATCTCATGATGGATATCTCGTACTCAATTCCATCGGTAGCGGGAGTAAAGGAAGTCATCGTCGATGAAGAGAGCGTCACAAAGGGAACAAAGCCGAAGGTTCTTTCAGATAACAACAATTATCTTCCATTATAAGATACGGGGAGCTGAGTCTCCCCTCTTTTATTGAATAAAGAAAAAATATTGTGGATAAATTTCTCCATTCGTGAGAAAATCAATTCATCTCATATAATTCCGTTTACATGGCACGGAAGTCTCTACGGGACGCCTCAACCCCACTATGAGAGAAGGAGACCATATGAGAATAATCAAAGGCAATATCATTGAAGCAAAAGGGTTCGGGAAGCTCAACACAATCGTGAACGGGTGTATCCTCGTGGACGACGATGGAATCATCTTGGATGTGCTTTCATCCGTTCCTATCGGCTTCACGGGAGAAATCGTCGACTACGGTAATGATCTTATCCTCCAGTCTTTCTCCGACATGCACCTCCATGCCCCGCAATATCCTATGCTCGGGATGGGAATGGACCGCTTCCTTCTCGACTGGCTGAAAAGATATGTTTTCCCCGTCGAAGCTGAATTCTGCGACACGGAATATGCAAGGAGGGTCTACTCGTCTCTCGCCGACACATTAATAAAGAACGGCACCACACGTGTCTCGATCTTCTCCTCTCTTCATACCGATTCGACGATCGTATTGATGGAGGAACTTGAAAAGAGAGGAATCTCGGGCTATGTAGGTAAGGTTAATATGGACCGTAACGGCGGAAAGAACCTCGAAGAGACAACAGAGGAATCAAAGAGGGAGACTCTGCGCTGGCTCGATATGTGCTCTGACTTCAAGAAGGTAAAACCCATCCTGACGCCCCGCTTCACCCCATCCTGCACGGACGACCTCATGGCATGGCTCGGAAAACTCTCCGAGGAGAGAAATCTACCTGTCCAGTCGCACCTCTCGGAGAATGTGAGCGAGATAAACTGGGTTCATGAACTCCATAAAGACACGACTCACTATTGGGAGAGCTACGATAAATACGGCCTTTTCAAGAAGGGAACACTCATGGCTCACTGTGTCCATTCCGACGACGAGGAGATAAGAGCCATGATCGAGAGAGGAGTAACTGCAGTCCACTGCGCTTCCTCCAACTGCAATCTCATGAGCGGAACAGCCTCAATAAGACATATGCTCGACATGGGGCTCAATATTACCCTCGGAAGCGATATCGCGGGAGGATCCGAAATAGAAATGTACAGGGTTATTGCTTCAACCGTCGCTGCAAGCAAGTTCAAGAGAATGAGCGAAGACTACCTTATCGATGCTTTGACTCTGGCCGAAGTCTACTACCTGGCTTCTTCTTCGGCGGCTCTCTACTTCGGAGAGAAGGCGGGCTTTGCAAAAGGCAACAGATTGAATGCAGTCGTAATCGACGACTCATCCTTCTCTCCTATCAAGAGAAAGCTGACACTCTTCGAGAGATTCGAGAAGGCCATATACCAGATGGATGACAGGGCGGTTAAGGCCGTTATATGCTGATTTGTATTATAACGATTCAAATTAGAATTTAAACGCATCAATATACAAGCTGGCACATACCTTTCAATATTATCTTTACCCCCGAAAAAGGAGAGAAATATGGAGAGGAACATTCTATCAAAGAGCGAAGACGATTATTTCTCAACAAGAGTTGTGGAATATAACAACAGAAAGGAAAAGGACGAGAAGGAGGCGGCCTACATAAAAGGACGGACGAGCGAGCTTGTGTGGAGGATATGCAAGGAGACTCTCTTTGTTCCCGACGATATGATTTCGAGTGTCTACATAAGCATACACAGCGACATCGACAAGATCATCTCCGCCTACCGCATTGCCGAAAAGAGCTTCAACCACTATCTCAAGCAGGTCTGCGTATACCGCCTGAGGAGAATCAGGCAGAAGGAGGCTGTCCCTTTTTACCTTGAAATTGAATATTGGGTTGATCACCAGGATGAAGAGGAGGATCCGTTTGTCTTAAGTGAAAAGGATGAAGAGAGCAATGAAGAATCCCTTTCTCCGTCCACAGATTATTCCGATATGACGATGAGGGAAGTCATTGAATATATAGTCGAGAAGAACACAGCGGGAGATTACCCCCCGAGAAACGAGAAGGAGAAGGTCATAAGAGGGAAGCTCGAGAGCGACAAGTATTTCAGACGCAACTTCATTTTCTTCATTCTTTCACTCCCCTTCTCTTCAGACGAGACGGAAGCGGGAAACTATGCCCGTCTCTTCAATACCGACGAGAATGCATTCTCGCACCTTTTATATCTCAAGAACGAGATCATCAGACGAAATTCCACCAATTGGAGAAAGAATATGGAAAAAGCAAACAAGCACTGGGCCCTAATGGCGAAGATAAAGAACAGCATGTACAAAGCATCATCGAGAGAGGAGTACTCGATGCTCAAAGACAACTATATGGCGCAGGTGAGATGCCATAAAAACAGACTCGGGGATGTCGGAAGATCGCTGAAGGGAATAGTACACGAGGAGATTGCATCTGTTCTCGGGCAGAGCAGATCGACTGTAAGCATGGGAATCAAAAGCGTAAAAACGGCACTTATGGAGATATCGGGGTAGTTTAATTCTTCCGCTCATTATATCATTTTCCATGGAGGAAAATGTGAAACTTTATTTTGCTTCAGGTAATGACCATAAGAAAAAAGAGATGTCCCGTCTTCTCGGAGGATACGTGCTGACGCTGCCGAAAGAGGAAGGCATTGCCTTTGATCCGGACGAGAACGGATCATCATTCATAGAAAATGCAATAATCAAGGCAAAGGCGCTCTATGACATAGTACACGCTCCCGTACTCTCCGACGACTCGGGACTTTGTGTCGATGCTCTCGACGGGGCCCCCGGGATCCATACCGCACGCTACGGCGAAGAGGAATTCGGACGCCGACTCAGCGACGAGGAGAAGTACATGTTTCTTCTCGAGAACATGAAAGGGGTGGAAAACAGAAGCGCAAGCTTCGTCTGCAGTATCTGTCTCTATCTCTCTCCCCACCGCATCTATATCGTAGAGGAGGAATGCAGGGGCTCGATTGCTTTTCATCCCGAGAAAGGAGACGGAGGCTTCGGATACGACCCTGTCTTCTTCTCCGATGACGCCGGGTGCGTAGTCGCAGCGCTTCCGGATGGAAAGAAGGATCTATACTCCCACCGCGGCAGAGCTGCAGGAAGAATAAAAAATTTACTAGAAAAGGAAATAAACAATGATTGAACGAAAGGACCAGAAAAAGGAAAACACATGGGATCTATCCCTTCTATGTCTAGATAGAGAAGACTATGAAAAAAGACTGACATCTCTCACAGAGAGGCTTGACGACCTCGAGAAGTACAAGGGAAGACTCGGCGAGAGTTCAGACTCATTCCATAATGCACTCGAGACTCTCTTCACTTACGAAGAAGAGGCCGAGAGAACGCTCTCATGGGCTTATCTGAACTACTCGGCAGACTCCTCCAATCCTTCTGTCATGGAAGATGCGGGAAAGGCCGATGTTCTTGAAGCAAAAATCGCAGAGAAGACAAGCTGGATGAGCCCCGAGCTTATGGCGCTGCCGGAGGATAAGATCACTCTCTGGCTCGACGAAGAGAGAAACAAAGACTACAGGGTATTCGTCAAAAAAGAACTCAGAATGAAGGACCATATCCTCTCGGACAGGGAAGAGAGGCTCATGAGTCTCTTCAGCTCCAACCGCTCGGGATACCAGGATGCATTCATGGACGCCAACAACATCGACTTCGACTTCGGCTGGGTAGGAGACGAAAAGCTCACACACTCAACATTTACAAAGCTTATAAGAAGCTCAGACGAGGGCATCAGACGCGAAGCCTACATGAAGCTCTATTCAGAGTATGAGAAGCATCAGCATATTCTCGGAAGGATCTTTCAGGGAAGCATAAAGAACGACATAATCGTCGCGCGTGCACGGGGCTATGAGAGTTCACTTGAGTGTGCACTCTACGGCGACAATGTCGATAAGAGTGTGTACACATGCCTCATCGAGAGCGTACACAAAGGTTTTCCCGTGCTCCACCGTTACTATGCCCTTAGGGCAGAGATGATGGGAAAGGAAAAGCTCAAACACTACGATGTATATACTCCACTGGTGAAGAGCGTAAAGAGCAGACATACATATGAAGAGGCTGTTCAAATCATAAAGGAAGCAGTAAAGCCCCTCGGAGATGATTATTCCGATATCCTTGTAAAGGGTTTGACAGAGGAGCGGTGGGTCGACAGATACGAGAACAAAGGTAAGAGAAGCGGTGCATTCTCCGCCGGCGGTTACATAGGAAACCCCTATATTCTTACAAACTTCGAGGAGGAGGTGCTCGACAGCGTCTTTACACTCATCCACGAAGGCGGACACTCCATGCACTCCTACTACTCCGTACACAACAACCCCTACCCGTGCTACAACTATACGATCTTCGAAGCGGAGGTTGCCTCCACATTCAACGAGAATCTTCTCTCGGAGTATCTTATAAAGAATGCAAAGTCGAAAGAGGAACTGGGGTCTCTCATATCGAAGAAACTTGACGACATAATCGCGACATTCTTCCGTCAGACGATGTTCGCAGAGTACGAGCTTATACTTCATGAAGCGGGTGAGAAGGGAGAGCCTCTCACAATCGACTACATGAGAAAGGTTTATAGAGAGCTCCTTGTATCGTACTTCGGGGACAGGGTCGAATTCGAAAGTGTGAGCGACCTCGAGGGTATGAGAATCCCGCACTTCTACAATGCTTTCTACGTATATAAGTATGCAACGGGAATCGCAGCATCAATTGCACTCTCCCAGGGGGTACTCAACGGAGGAGAGAAGGAGAAGAACGACTATCTGACATTCCTCAAATCAGGAGGCTCAAGATATCCTCTTGAATCTCTCCGCCTTGCCGGTGTCGATATGTCGAAAGCAGATGCAGTGGACGCAACTGTCGCTTATTTCTCGTCTCTACTCGATAAGTTCGAAGAGCTCACAAAGAACTAGTCTCAGCCTGGAGGGCGGTTATTCTGCCCTCCTTGAGAATAAAGGTGACGAGGGTGTTTGAGGCCTGGTCTAGAACTTTGACTCTGCCGTCCTTACTCCCGGAGAGCAGAAAGTGCTCCATGGGAAGAAGACGAGAGAGCACTTGAGAATAGGCGACGGCGAAAGGTACGGGGGACGAGGTATACTCCTCGAGCCAGAGGTCGGTAAACTCCTCCTTCACCGCCTTATATATTATACTCTCTTCACTTCCCTCTTTTATCTCGACTGCTATATTCCCCATTCTTTCGGAATAAGGCGCTCCGGCGTAGAGAAGGAAAACAGAGGCAAAGAGAGCAAGAGAGGCGATGAGTAATCTTTTCATGGTGTTATTATACCTTGAAATGCCGCATTTATGATATATTTCAAAGCATATGAAGAGAGAAGAAGCAGAGAATATCCTCAACAGGGGTTTTACACATTCGATAAAGGATCCGCTTTGGCAGAGTATAGCGATGACAGAGGAGATAAAAGCTCTTCTTGAGGTGGCTGACGTACAGAAACTTGCCAGAATTAAGCAGAACGGACCGGCCTATCATATATATCCGGGCGCGGTCCACACAAGGCTCAGCCACTCAATCGGGGTTTATCATCTCTCTCGTGAAATACTGCTTTCTCTCTCGAGAAAGACAAATTCCCTCCCCTTCACTGAAGAGGGCATGATGAGTTTCCTCACAGCCTCTCTTCTTCACGACATAGGACACTTTCCCTACGCCCACTCCCTCAAGGAGCTTGCAATAAGAGAACACGAGGAGCTCGCACACTCTTTAATCATGAATAAAAGCGATCTCTCGGAGGCGATAAAGAGAACAGGAGCCGATCCGGAGAAGACAGCCCTCATAATCGATAAGGATGCTCCGACTGACGACAGGGAAACACTCTTCTACCGCACAGTTCTCTCGGGAGCGCTTGACCCCGATAAACTCGACTATCTCTCCCGTGACGGCTATTTCAGCGGCGTTCCGTACGGTAAGCAGGACACAGATTACATAATCTCGTCACTTGTACTTAAAGACGGAGTTCTTGCACTCGAAGAGGAGGCTTTGATGAGTCTTGAGCAGATTCTCTTTTCAAAGTACATGATGTACCGCTCCCTCTATTGGCATAAAGGAGTGAGAAGTGCAACTGCGATGATCAAGAAAGCTCTCACAGACGCGCTGCTCTCGCTCTCGATCAAATACGACGACCTCTACTTTCTTGACGACAACGAATTCAATAATCTATGCCGCATGCATATTTCCCAAACCCCTTCCCTCGTACTCGTGGAGAGGGTCGAACACAACCACCTTCTCGAAAGAAAAGCCGAAAAAGAGTACAACGAGAGCGGGAGAATAGAGAAAGCATCCGGTAATATCGAGAGCAAATCCTCTCTCGAGAGAAGTATTTACAACTCTCTTAAGTCCCGCTATCCGGAACTGGAGGAGTATGAAGTCATCATCGACATACCCGAGAGAATTACATTCGAAAGCAATATTCCGATTCTGACTAAAGACGGCCCGTTAACAAAGATAAACGACAGTAACATGGTATTTACGGGAGAGGTATCCTCCCTCTTTCAGAAGAGACTGAGAAAGACGGCGCTCTACCTTCCGCAATATGTAGACTCATCATATGCCCTCTCTGCACTCATGGAGGTGGAAAATGGCTGAAGAAAGAATCTCCTACCGTTCTCTCATCGAGGGTGACATCCCGCCCTGGATGATGAGATTCATCAAGGGAGTGGGTAAGACAATAAATACATACTCGATGATAGATAGAGGCGAAAAGATAGTAATCGGAGCATCCGGCGGAAAGGATTCCCTCTCCCTTGCTCTTGCGCTCGCACTGAGGAGGCGCTGGATACAGGACAGGTACGATATGGAGGGCGTTATGATAGACTGGATTGAGCATCCCATTCCTCCCGAGTACATGGAAAGGATTAAAGAGTACTTTGATGCACTCGAGATCCCCCTTACTGTCCTCTATGAAAGGCAGTATCCGGAGTCATTCAAGGATGACTTCAACTGTTACCTATGCTCACGTAACCGGCGCCGCATCCTCTTCTCATGGGCGACTGAACACAATATAAAGCGGATAGCACTCGGTCATCACCTGGACGACCTTGTCGAAACGACGCTGATGAATCTTGCCTTCCGTGCCGACTTCTCGACGATGAAGCCGAAACAGGATTTCTTCGACGGTAAGCTCGAGATAATAAGGCCTCTTATAGAGACGAAGGAGAATGTTACAAAGAGGATTGCCTCCATTTACGACATTCCGGTAATCAAGCCCGTCTGTCCCTATGACCAGACAAATGTGAGAGCACGCCTGAAGCCTATAGTCAGCGAGCTATGCCACATCGACAAGCTTACAAGAGAACACATATACAACGCCCACGATTTCTCTTCTCTCAAAACAAAAGAGAAAAACTAAACTATGGAAGGAAGAGAGAGACTGTGTTAATATTCTCTCCAGAGGGTTTTCTATGAAAAAGACTGTTTCAACATTGGTTCTATTAATTCTTGTCATCTCTTTTTCCTTTGCAGCGACAACATTTTCGTTCAGCGGCAACTGCACCGTTGTCGGGGCTGATATTAAAAAGACTGATTACAGCGTCGGCAGCAACGGCATAGTAATCAAGACGAATGAGGAAACAGCGCTTGCCGAGTCGAACTCCATCTCTGTCAAAGCCGGAAGCAACTCCCTTGTCGGTATTCTCGATAACGGTGAAGTCATTACCGTTTACCTCATCTACGGAGAGGCATCCATAGTCAATGAAAATGCAGCACGCATAAAACTCTATACACCTGTAACTCTTATCGAGACGGATGCTCCCGGAGAGATTTATCTGACATCGAAGGAGAATGAAGAGAAGGTTCTCAATCTCACGGGATCAAACTTGAAGGCTTATGATGCTTTGAGAGCAAAGCATGTTACTGTCCCGGAGCTCTCGGAGCACGACTACTTCCTCGACTCTACATACCTCCAGAACGGAGAAGTAGAGAAGAAACCTGTGACTCCTGTTACTCCCGTCTTCATAGATGCATCAATCGTCCTCTCTCTTCCCGATATGCCCTCTTTCTCGATAGTTGACGCTTCTCTTGATGCTCCTTTGACACCTCTCTTCACAGAGTCGTCCAGCGGGAACAATTGATGAGTAGAATCAATCTTCTGCCGCCGAGGCTCCAGGCCAGAATAGCCGCGGGTGAAGTCATCGACAGACCCCAGGCAATACTGAGAGAGTTTCTCGATAATGCAATAGACGCCGGAGGAGACGAGATCTCAGTCACAATTGACGGCGGCGGAATCGACAGAATAAAGGTCAAAGACAACGGATGCGGAATGAAGAGAGACGATATCTCAATAATCGCATCCCCTCACGCAACAAGTAAGATAAAGTCAGAGGATGACCTCTACTCTATCCATACAATGGGTTTCAGAGGAGAGGCCCTCTATTCAATTGCGTCGGTGTCTAAATTGACTGTAGCGACATGCGATGAAGAGAGCGGCGAGAAAAGTACCATTGTCATCGACAACGGAGTGAGAGAAGAAATAATCTCATCAGGCCCCGAGAGAGGAACGGAAGTTACAAGCGAAAACCTCTTTTTCGATATTCCCGCAAGGCGTCAGTTTTTAAAGCGCACCTCCACCGAGGGAGCAATGTGCAGGAATACCCTCATATCGAAGGCACTCGCCTTCCCTTCTATCGGCTTTACGCTGACAATGGATGGAGAGGTACGCCTCAAGTGGCCGAAAGGGCAGACACTCAAGGAAAGAGTCATGATGCTCTACAGGGAGTACTCAATCCCCGAGGGAGACGTGGAATACCTGGAAGAGAAAAATGAAGATTACTCGATAAGAATAGTTGCCACGAAAAGCCGGATCAAACGAAGCGACAGGAAAGAGATAAGAGTCTATGTCAACTCACGTCCCGTCGACGAGTTCTCAATTGTCCAGGCCGTAACATACGGCTACGGAGAACTTCTTCCGGGAGGAAGCTACCCGTATTGTGCAGTTTTTATAGAGGATAAGAGTGAACTTGTGGACTTCAATATCCACCCGGCAAAGAGAGAAGTTAAAATACGTAACCTCTCGGAGATCCACCACTCTGTCTCATCTCTCCTCAAAAACGGGATCGAGCGGGTCATTCCCGAGATAAAAGCGGAGAAGGAAGCATTCCTCTTCGAAAGAGACGAAAAACCTCAGGAGAAAAAAGAGGAAGTTAAAACCACCTACCCGGAGGCAAAAAGCAGGGAGCCTCTCTACGTCTCGGAGCGTGTTACACAATACCAGCCTAAGGACAAGAGCTGGCTCGAGAAAGCAAAAGCGCTGAAAGAAGCCAGAGAGAATATTCAAAAACCTGTTCAAAAAGAGGAAAAAACAAAAGAAGAGGTACCTTTCAGGTATATCGGGCAGGCCTTCTCTCTCTTTCTCATATGCGAAAGAAACAACGAATTATATCTTGTAGACCAGCATGCAGCGCATGAGCGTATACTCTATGATGAACTCTTGTCGCAGAAGACAGTGCAGAAGCTCCTTGTGCCGATTAGAATCGAAGTTGATGATATAACAGACGAATACCTCGACAACCACTCATATGTATACACAAAGCTCGGCATAATGCTTGCTCATATAGAGAAAGGAGTGTGGGAGATAGATGCCGTTCCCGCAATGTCGAGAGGAATCGAGGACAAGATAATCGATTTTGTCGAAAACTGTAAATCAGACGAACATGAGCTTGAAGAAAAGCTCTTTGCAACGATGAGCTGCAGAGCCGCGATCAAGATGGGGGACGAAGTCGACAGGTACAGCGCCGAGGAGATACTCAAGCGTGTATTCGAGATGGATGAACCCTGCTGTCCTCACGGCCGTACATTCCTCGTGAAGCTCACAAAGGAAAACCTCATGAAGATGGTCGGAAGGACCCTATAATTCGTCCGCAGGATAATCGAGTTTGAGTTTTATTTTATTTGAATACCTGTCCGTGTATGATATCTCAACCGTTACGGCATTATCGGGAGAGGGCGCTACATTGTTCTCGCTGTCGTAATATGTGATGACGGCGTCATCCTTCTTTACGGCATTCCCGTATGTATACTCCCCCTCTTCTTTCTCAAGAGTTACAGGAAGTTTCTCGTCCGTCCCCGAGTCGGAATATATGTAGAGAGTATACTCCCCCTCTTCATATAGAGCACCGGGAGTAAGAAGAAGGGCATCAGAGATGTAATATCCGTCACTCTCCGAGAGTTTTCCCTCCCATTTGAGGTCCCCGCTGGGAGAGAGAAGAAGATATGTGTATTTTCCGTCGCTCCCGCTCTCTTCAACGGCAGTTTCAATTACGATGTTCTCGCTTCTCTTCTCTCCACTAATCTCTATATTCCTGTAGAGCCTTGTCGAATAGACGGTAAAGCCCTCCTTAGTGCAGGAGAAGAGAAGAAGGACGAGAGAGGCAAGAAGAATGACTTTACTCTTCACCACCCTTCTCCTCAAGCATCATACGAACGGGGTTTGCATATGTATTGAGAACAAAGGTCCTCAAATCATTCGAGAGGTGGTTGTAGCGTGATAAAAAGCTTTCCCTCTCGAGAGGTGTATAGAAGTCACAGAAGCGCTCTGTTCCCTCCATGTAATCGTAGGCGATGTAGTTTGTGTCGTAGAGTCTGTAGTTGAGGTGGATCTGTCTGTCTATCTCGCGTGCAACCTCTTCGGGGGTATTACACTCCTTCTCTATCGGCTCCCCTATCGCTATGTGGACATGGCCCTTCTGGCATCTGAGGCCCTTGACCATGCTTATGACATCCTCGTACTTCTTCTTCTCGTAGCGGCCTTCGTTTTGTTCCTTCTGTATCTGCTCCCTGCCCTTGTTTATATCGTTCGGGTCGAACTGGTAGCTGATGGCAACGGGAACTATGTTGCACTTTTTAATAAGCTCCGGAAAACTTATCCCGCTCTCACGCTCCGAGAGATAAAGCATCTTGATTATCGACGGATGTGTCATGTCGATGCCGTCCTTGCTTCTTCCGCTCTTCTGTGCAACCCAGATTGATTTATTCAATTCGCTGACGGTTCCGACAAAGTAGCGTGAAAGCTCGAGGGATGCTAGATACTTCTCCCTCATCGGGAGGTTTCTCTTTACTATTATTCCTCCGTTGACTCTGAAAAGGTCCTCGACGAACTTGTTTGCCATAAGATTGTCGCCGACAGCCATCTCGCACATTCCCTTATCTTTCTTTAAAAGTGCATAGTCAAGAAGCATGCAGTCCAGGATTATATCGCGGTGGTTCGATATGAAAAGATACCCTTTGTCCCTGTCGAGGTCATCGCCTCCCGAGATGGTGAAATCCGACATGGTTCCCTTAATGATTGCAGGAATGAAATAACCGGCTGTAATCACCCTCTGGAACTCATCATATGAATGAACGGAGCCGAGAGCCTGTGTCATTTCCTTTACAATGGAAGCCACGGCCATGAGGTCGCTTCCAGAGATCATATAGGCGAAAGCGCCTAAATACTCTCTCTGATTCATAAGGCGTTCCATCGCCTCGTCAAAGTCTTTTCCGTAGTATGGTTCTATATCTTTAAACAGTAATCTGTCCATATTGTCTCCGAATAATAGAGAAGATTATATAGTAAGTGAGACTCATAGACAATAAAAACTCCCCCTCCGTAATAAAGGGGGAAAATGACAGCACAAGTTGCTACAGAATATATGGAACGAGGAGATTATGTGACTGGTAGACTACATAAGTCTCCACATCCAGTACATTCGATATCTTTGTAAGTTCGTTGGAGAAGAAGTTCAGGAGAGAGAGATCTTCGTCTTCGCTGAGTACCAGCTTCGCAATAAGGTCGTACCTTCCCGTCACGACGGCAACTGAGACAACGCCCCTGAGTGTCATGAACTCTTCAGCCTTCTTTGTGAGCTCCATTGTTGAAAGCTTTACTCCCATATATATTACCTGAAGTCCCGGAACATACTCGGGGTCAACCATGCCCATGATCTTCAAGACTCCATCCTCAAGGAGCTTGTTGGCCCTGCTTCTGACAGTGTTTTCTGTAATCCCGAGCTCTTCGGCAATAACGGAATACGGTCTTCTTCCATCCTGAAGTAGTTTGATTATAGCCTTATTGGTATCGTCGATTCTCTTTACCATGATTCCTTCTCCGCCTTTTTATTATACGAGACCTTCCTTATGATACTTCTCGATAGTTGCAATTACCTCTTCGCCTATTCTGAGAAGGTTCTCTTCGCTGTTTGCGCCGACATGAGGTGTGAATGTGACATTCTTGCACTTGAAGAGAGGATTCTCGCTTATGACAGGAGGTTCTGTTGAGTAGACATCTGTGCAGAACCATGAGATATCGCCGTTGTCGAGAGCTTCTGCAACGTCAGCTTCGTCTACACACTTACCGCGGCCTGTGTTGATGATGACGGGCTTCTTAGTCATCTTCTTGATGAGATCCTTATTGACCATCTTCTCCGTCTCGGGTGTGAGAGGAAGGTGCATCGAGATGTAATCAGCATCCTTCACAGCATCCTCGAGGGTCCGCATCTCTGCTACATCAGACTTGGCGACGTACTTGTCGTAAGCGACGACCTTCATACCGAAAGCGTGTGCTCTTTCAGCTACTTTTCTTGCAATGTTGCCGATGCCGAGAAGACAGAGTGTCTTTCCATAGAGTTCATGTCTCTTTGTCTTCTTTGCCCATTCGCCGTTCTTCATCGTTGTATCGTAGAAGACGAGGTTGTTGGGTGTGCTGAGCATGTGGGCGAAAGCGAGCTCTGCAACTGCGATTGCGGAAGACTTGGGTGTGTTTGTAGCAACAATACCCTTCTCCTTGCAATACGGGATGTCGATATTGTCCATGCCGACGCCGCCGCGGATGATAAGCTTCATGTTCTTTGCCTTGTCGATATATTCCTTTGTAGCCTTCGTCTTCGATCTGATGAGGACGACATCAGCCTCAGCGAGTCTTTCGATATCACTAGTAACTTCTCCGAAAACAGAGAGCTTTTCAGGAAGCGATTTGTCAAAAGCATCTGCAATTAAAATAACCATTCTATATAACTCCTTTTTCATAGATGACATAATTTAGATAAGTATCCCATTACTATTACCATATGTCAAATTATTTATTGAAAAAAATATGAATTACGTTATTTTCGGCTTTTAAAATTGCGTATGTGCTTAATCTCTTAGTAATTCTATCTCTTTAATATTAAGCTGCTCCTTTCCGTTTCCCCTCCACCAGTTGATCTCAGGAGAGAATATAAGGCTCACTTCACGCCCCGGGAGAAGCTCCTCCGTATTTTCCGCATTCCACCACACCGATGGCCATATGTATCCTCCGCATTCGATTGAAAGACGCATGAAACGGGCATTATTCCCGACGTGGTAAGCTTCTCTTATTCTCCCCCTCGGGAGATAGAATCTCAGTTCCTCGTTTCCCTGTCCGAAGGGCTGGAAGACTTTGAGTGTCTTCCAAACATCCTCATCGAGGTCCTTCCCGCTTATTATGGCATCGGCCTCAACGCCCTTCTCCTCCTTTCCTTCGTCAGAGAGTGACGATACATAGGAATAGACTGCAGCGATGAACTCATCCTTTTTGTCCTTCATCATTCTGAGGCCCGCAGCTGCCCTGTGTCCGCCGTAGTCTTCATAGAGGTGTGAGAAGATGGAGAGAAACTCCTTTGCATTCCAGTCCCCCGAGCATCTGAGAGAGCCGAATACGACATCTTCGGTCGTAGCAAGTACAATAGACGGGACGGAGTTCTCGTTTGAGAGTTTACTTGCTATGGCTCCCGTGAGACCCCGGGGAATCGAATCATCCTCGACTATGATGAATCTTCCCTCACTCTTCTCGAGAGAGATCTTCGAGAGAGGAAGAACAGCTTCCATTACCTTCTCTTCGTTCTTCTGTCTCTCTGTATTGAGAGAGAGAAGCTTCTGTGTAATCTCCTCGATCTCGGTCGGAGATGTGGAAAGAAGGAGTGAGAGTGCCGTCTCCGGTTCCCCCATACGACCGGAGGCATTGAGAACGGGGGTTATCTTGAATGATACGTTGCTCACAGTAAGAGGGACACCTATGAGATTCTGCCGGCTCAAGAGAGGCGCGAGGCTCTCTGGCGGCCTTTTCGAAAGTATGGAGAGTCCCTTCTTGACAATAAGTCTGTTCTCGTCGAGTAGAGGCATCAAGTCCGCAATTGTACCGACAGCCTCAAGAACCTGTATCTCTTCAAATTCATCACAGAGCTGAGGATATGAATGGATCGATACGCTTCTGAAGAGAGAAAGAAGAGTCTCTATCTCCCTCGGGCCCTCTCCGTAGTTGGCGGAGCGTGAATGGAGGGCAAGATCAAAGAGGGTCTTCGAGCGCGTGGATGGCATTACACGTTCCATTGTCCCCCTGAACTCTTCAAGCGCTATATCGACGCCGCTTCCGAATGCCTTCCTCAGGAGTGTCAGCTCCGTATCCTTATCGAGAACGACTATCGGGATATTTTCTGATAATAATGGAAAGAGAGGTGACGAGAAGAGAGATGAGCGCGAAGAGATGAGAAAGTCGTCGCTGATTCTTTTGACTGCGACAAGGTTTTCAACCTTCACTGCATCGACCCGGATGGTTTCATTCCCCGGTTCTGCATGAAGAAGTATGACGGAGGAATTGAAGAGCGGGGTACGTGCAAAGTGGAGCGCCCAGCACATTTTGGCGGCAACGGCACAACCCGCAAGGCCGTCGAAGGGGTATCCTATTCCCTCGACCTTCGGGCAGAAGATGGCAAGAGCGGGAGGAAGTTCGTCAAGAGGAATATGATGGTCGAGTACGATTACATCAACGCCGCTCTTTTCGAGGAGTTTTATCTCCTCTATTGCACTTATACCGTTATCGACTGTAATACATAGTGTATAGCCCCCGTCGATTATTTCGCGGCATATATCACCACTGAGACCGTACCCCTCGTCCTGGTGCGGGAGACGGCAGTCGACATATTCCGCACCGAGCTTCTTCAGCGTCTTATACATGATCGCAGTTGACGTTATTCCGTCGACATCCCTGTCACCGAAGATAATAATCTTCTCCTGTTCCCTGCCGTCGGAGGTATCGAGAGCATCCTCTATTCTTTCAATGGCTGTATATACATCATCGACAGTAAAGGGGCTGTGCTGGTAGATAATGTCGTCCTCGAGGTAATACTTGACATCGCTCTCCTTTATTCTGCGGCGAGCCATAACTGTTGCGGAAAGGGGCGACAGATGATACTTCTCGCGGAAGTTTTCCACATCTTCCAAATCAAAACTATTGAGTTCAATCTTCATATATAAACATTTCCTTAACTAGATCAATCCGGACTTGAGAGAGAGTAGTTCACCCGGAATTATGTACTCGAGAGACCTGATGAGGTAGTCCCTGATTCTCCTCAGAAAACCCTCGCTTATCGTGTAGGAGAGGGCCTCGTCGATACTCGAGTGCGAGAGGGCGTGAATATAGCGCCTTGCATTGGGAGGGAGTATGAGAGTGGAGGAGAATGTGTCGCATGAGGAGCATACGGCACTGTTTGTGAGGCTCGAGAAACCGAGAACCTCCCCTTCTAAATATTCTCTTCCGCATACGGGGCATCTCTCCCAGTCCCCTGAGAGTCCCTCGATAAGGAGAAAGTGCGAAAGAAAATAAACGGTGCATTTATCCCTGCTGCTCTCATCAATGGAATCGAGAACCGATACAAAAAGCTTATAGAGAGAACTCTCGGAGGCTCTCATCTTTATGAGAAGCTCGGAAAAGAGAGAGAGAGAAGCAAGTACACCTAGAGATGACTTCACGCTTTCGTGGTCGCTTATAATCTCGCTGTCCTTGAGAGTGAATGACGACTCCTTCTTCCTCTCGAGAGAAAAGAGCCCCTCTCCGTAGATGGGAGTACGTGCATTCGATGCTCCCCTTCCGCTTCCGTACGAAAGAGCCGGAATTATTCCGCTGTCGGGAGTAAGGATGGAGAGAAGGGCATTTCTCTCACCCGTCTTCACCTTCCTGATGATAATTCCCAATGTCTTAAAGTCGCGGTCCATATTGTGAATATAACACAAAGAGGGGGTGAGGAAAAAGGAAATAGAGCGCTTTCCTATTACGAGAAGAATAATTATCATATGGGCATGAAACGTTTTCTTCTTTTCATTCTTGCCGTTTTGATGTTCCTTCCGCTTAATGCAGAGACAAATGATGTAAAACTCTTCTCGACGAACGAGGAACTTCAAACATTCAAGGTGGAGGAAGTGAATGAAGAAGACAGATCTTATTACGAGAATATGAAGATATCGCTCCTTGTCGGAGGACCCGGGGGGCAGATATGGGAGAACTTCGGACACTCTGCTTTCATAGTCGAGGCCCCGGAGAGCCCCGCCGTCACATTCGACTGGGGAATATTCACCTTCGACGAAAACTTTTTCCCTTCCTTTATGCTGGGACGCCTCTACTACGAGGTGTGGCAGACCTATGCTGTTCTCAGAATAGACTCGCTCATAGAAAGCGACAGAGATGTCTCGATTATTGAACTCAATCTCAATCCAAACCAGAAGAAGGCCCTCTACTCGTTTCTTCTTTACAACACAAGAGAAGAGAACAGAACATATCTCTATCTATTCTTCGACGACAATTGTGCGACAAAGCTGAGGGATCTCTACTCATATGCAACAGGAGGAGATTTCGAAAGGTATCTCAAAAGTCAGGAGAGCACGGAAACAATAAGAGAGAGTGTTGCAAGGTACCTCTCGCGCTCGACTTTCTTCTCCTCCTTCATCATCAACTATCTCCTGGGACCCGTCGGTGACAGAAAGATTACACGCTGGGACGAATGCTATCTCCCGGACAACCTTCTCTCTGCCGTTGAAGACTACGAGGGGACGGAGGCACAAAAGGTGTATGTAAGTAAGAACAGGGCGGAGACACCCAAAAAGTGGTCACTTCCACTCTACTCTCTCCTCTTCGGTCTCATTCTTTCAGCTCTTTCAATACTCTCATCAAAGACCCGTCACCACTCCTTTTATGACTTTGTCCTTGCGCTTATCTTCCTCTTCTTCGCCCTTATGAGCTTTGTCCTCATCTTCTTCGATCTTTTCACTATGCACTATGCAATGCAGGACAATATCCACATTCTTATAATATCGCCGCTATGTCTTATCTCCTCGATACTTCACTTTTCGTCCATCGGGAAGAAAAGAAAAGAGAGAGAGCTTTCATTAACGGGTGCTCTCATGGCGCTTCTTGTTTTGTTGGTAATGCTCTTTAAACTGATACTTCCCGGTGTTCTGGTTCAAAATATATGGGCCGCGGCTGCGGCGGTACTTCCGCTCTACATTTCCGAGGCCCTTCCGATATTCAAAAGGAAAAGAGATTAAGCTTTGACCTTTGTTCCCATATCGCCGTAGACAGCGTCATAGAGGTGTTCTGGATCCGTTACGATACCGATGTTTCCTGTAGTCTTGACGAAGTCAGTGATAGCCTGGATCTTCGGGAGCATCGAGCCGGGTGCAAAATGTCCCTGAGCCATGTACTCTTCAGCCTCCCCTGCTGTAATTACATCAAGTCTCTTCTCGTCACTCTTACCGAAGTTGAGGCATACTTTCGGAACTGCCGTCGAAATGACGAACATATCGGCATGGAGATCCTTTGCAAGCATTGCAGCTGCAAGGTCCTTGTCGATGACTGCCTCACGCCCGGAGAGAGTTCCGTCGCTGTTCTTTACAACGGGAATACCACCGCCGCCTGCCGCTATTACTATGATACCGTTATCGAGAAGACACTTTATTGTCTCGAGCTCTATGATCGAAACAGGTTTCGGGGATGCTACTACTCTTCTCCATCCTCTTCCTGCGTCCTCGACGACATTCCAGTTGTCCTTCTCTCTGTGCTCGAGTGCAACTTCCTTCGTCATGAAAGATCCGATCGGCTTTGTGGGCTTCTTGAAAGATGGGTCTTCGTCATTGACTTCTACCTGGGTGACAACAGTTGCAATATTCTTTCTGATTCCGTCGAGAGCCATCTGGTTGTCGAGAGCCATCTGGAGCTGGTATCCGATAGCGCCCTGTGTATCTGCAACACAGCTGTCGAGAGGAACGGTATGGAGTTCCGTTGATGCTATCTCAGCTCTGCGGAGAATATAGCCGACCTGGGGGCCGTTGCCGTGTGCTATGACGACTCTGTTTCCCGCCATGACGAGACGTGCAATGTGTTTTGCCGTCTTATTCGCCGCATCATACTGGCTTTTGACAGTTACATGCTTACTATCCTCGATGAGAGAATTTCCACCTATTGCTATTACAATTAATTTTCCGTCCATTTTTTAACTTCCTTTAGAAAGAGAATATCATATATGCAACAAAATGCAACAACTTTTAACTTTTCTCCCTCACTTTCCTTACGCAAGCTTTTTTTGTTATTATATTAATTCCGTGAGGATAAAGATGAACGATAAATATACGTCAGATGTCATAGAAAATATTCCTGTGCTTCCATTGAAGGAGAGACCTCTCTTTCCGGAGACGCTTGTAACGCTGATGATAGCCCGCGGCTATGATCTGAGAGTTGTCAACCGGGCGGTGGAAAATGACGGGTACTTTCTGGCCGTACTCCAGGAGGGTGACGACGAGAATACCCTCGCTCCTGTCGGAACATTGGTCAAGATTAGTAAATACATAAAACTTCCTAATAACTGTATCCATCTCTTTGCAACCCCGATAAAGAGAATAAATATCACATCCCTTGATAAGACAGGGCCGATAATCAGGGCAAACGGCGAAACGCTTGTAGATAAGCCGTACTCCGAGAAGGCTCTACAGCCCTATACAAGAATACTCAAGGATCTTGTCTCCTCGATGAGCAAGAGCAATGTCTTCTCATTCGTCACGGACGTCAACATCGCCAACTTCGACAATCCCGAGGCTGCATGCTGGTACGCCGCATCGGCTCTTGTCTCGGCACCGCCGAAACTTCTCGAGGAGATACTCGAAGAGACAGATGTCAGAAAGAGGATAACAACCCTCACCTCCTACATCTCGGGAGAGAAGGAGGTACTTGAAAAAGAGGAGGAAGTCAAGGCTGAATTCCTCAACAAGATCAAGAACCGCAACAGGGAGGCAATACTGCGTGAGCAGATAAGAGTACTCTCGGGAGAGCTCAACCGGGTTGTGGGAGGCGCTATCTCCTCCAAAGGCGACAAAAGTGCCGATATCTACACAAGAATCAAGGAGAAGGAGCTTCCACCCGAGTACAGAAGCGCGATAGACAAGGAAGCGGAAAAGCTTCTCTCTCTCGATACGATGAACCCAGAATACATGCTGACAAAGCTCTACATAGAGACCATTCTCGATCTCCCGTTCTCCTTCGAGGAGAAGAGTCCCGACTACTCGATACTCAAAGTACAGGAGCAGCTCGAGAAGGACCATTACGGAATGAAGGAGGTGAAGGAACGCATTGTCGAATTTCTTGCCTCCAGGCTCAAGGCCGGGACAAGTAAGGGCGCAGTCATATGTCTAAGCGGTCCTCCGGGAGTCGGAAAGACATCGGTGGGATCTTCGATAGCAAGGGCGCTGGGGAAGAAATTCTACCGCTTCAGCGTGGGAGGAATGAGAGACGAGGCTGAAATCAAGGGCCACCGCCGTACGTATGTGGGCGCTATGCCCGGTAAACTCATCCAGGCGATGAAGAGCGTCGGGGAGACGGATCCCGTAATTCTCATAGACGAAATCGACAAGATGGGAGAGAGCCACAGCGGAGACCCGGCAAGTGCACTCCTCGAGGTCCTCGACCCCGAGCAGAATGTCAACTACAGGGATTTCTATCTAGATCTACCGTATGACCTATCGCATGTTCTCTTCATAGTGACTGCCAACGACATATCGAATATACCGCGTCCTCTTATGGACAGAATGGAGCTCATAGAGATGAGCGGCTACACGCCACTCGAGAAACTCCAGATCGGTAAGGAGTACCTCATACCCGAACTTTTGAAGAAGAACGGATTGACGAAGAAAGAGTTCAAAATCGACGACAAGGCCGTATCGAGAGTTGCAGAGGAATATGCAAGAGAAGCGGGAGTGAGACAGTTCAAGAATGAACTCGATAAAATAATGAGAAAGGTCGCCTTGAAGATACTCTCCACTCCAGAAGAAGAGAAGAAGCAGATCAGAATCAGGGAGAGCGACCTCGTCTCCTATCTCGATATACCGCCGTTCCCGTCGGACAGAATCGTTGTTGCAGATAGAGTGGGCATGGCAATGGGACTCGCGTGGACACAGCTCGGAGGCGATGTAATTCCCGTCGAAGCTGTTTCCATTCCGGAGAAGGGAGACCTCAAGGTGACAGGACAGCTGGGGGATGTGATGAAGGAATCCGTCTTCATCGCATGGTCATCTGTAAAGCACGAAGCGTACCTGAGGGGTCTCGACATGTCATTCTTCGAAAAGAACTCCGTACACATCCACTGCCCGGAAGGTGCTGTCCCGAAGGACGGCCCGAGTGCCGGAATAACGCTCTTTACAGCACTCTGGAGCATGTTCAGGAACCTTCCTGTCAAGAAGGCCCTGGCAATGACGGGAGAGCTGACTCTCACGGGTAAGGTCGAGGCCATAGGAGGACTCAAGGAGAAGATCCTCGGAGCAAGGCGGAACAGAATAAATGAAATCATAATTCCTTATGACAACAAACGTGACCTCGATAAACTCGAGGACTCCGTCAAGGGCGATGTCATATTCCACACCGTGAAGACGATACTCGATGTAATCTCCATAGCATTCCCCGAAGAGACTTCATCAAGGCTCAGCGAGAAAGAGCTCGAGAGAATCAATAAAGAGCACACAGAGAAAGAAGAGGAGGAGAAAGTAAATGCCATGACACTCCAGGCAGAAGCTTTCTCGAAGGCATTCAAATGGCAATAGAACTACTCTCCCCGGCAGGGAATCTGGAAAAACTCGAGACTGCTTTCAACTACGGAGCCGATGCCGCCTACATGGGCCTCACCGAGTTCTCGCTCAGGGCCAATGCAGATAACTTTTCTCCTCTCGAAATAGAGAAAGTAAAGGCATTGAAGGAAAAGAGCGGAAAGAAGCTCTACTGTACGATGAATATAATATTCCGCGAGAGCCAGATCGAGCACCTACATGAGATGAAGGATGAGATAGCCCATTGGCCCTTCGACGCGTTTATCGTCAGCGACATAGGGACAGTTCCCTTCTTTCAAAAGTATTTTCCCGATAAGGAGCTTCACCTCTCCACCCAGGCAAGCTGCATCAACAGCGAGAGCGCGAAGATGTATAAGAAGATGGGCTTCAAGCGCGTCATACTCGGGAGGGAGGCCTCTCTTGACGACATAAAGCATATAAAGGACAAGGTTCCCGAACTTGAACTTGAAGCCTTCGTACACGGCGCAATGTGCATGGCCTACTCGGGGCGGTGCATACTCTCGGCAGCTCTCACGGGACGCAGTGCCAACAGAGGGGACTGCTCGCACACCTGCCGCTGGAACTACCGCCTTATGGGCTACGCACTCGAAGAAGAAGAGAGAAAGGGTAAGTTTTTTCCTATTGAAGAATATAATGATTATACTGCAATACTCTCGTCAAAAGACCTCTGTATGATAGATCATATCGAAGATCTCAGGAATGCCGGACTCGACTCCCTCAAAATAGAGGGAAGAATGAAGAGCATCTACTACGTGGCCGTCGTTACAAGAGCCTACAGAAAGGCCCTCGACAGAGATCCCGAGTGGGAGAAATATAAAAAAGATATCTACAACGTCTCGCACAGGGAGTTCACAACCGGGTTCTTCTACTCATCATCGGCGTTCGAGACAAAGGACGATGTCGCACTGCCTACGAGTTTCGGCTATGAGCGATCCTACACCTTCCTCGGAACGATCGGAGAGGCGAAAGAGACGGGAGTCTATGAGATAAAGTGCAAAAACCATATACAGAGAGGAGACGAACTTGAGTTCATCGCGCCAGATGTTCCTCTTATAAAAGTAAAGGATTACACTCTTCTCGACGAAAACGGTTTCCCGCTTCTCCAGCTCGACCACATGAAAAAGGGTTATATTAAGACGGACGTATTCCTTCCCGAGGGAAGCATAATACGGAAAATCTCCGATACAAAATATGTTTAGTACCATGAAAAGAAAGTTAATCATCACCCTCTTATTACTTCTTCCTTTTTTCCTCTTTGCATATGTCGATTCATATGCCGTGTATGACAACAACCTCGACTGGGGGGCACTTTACAAGGTTATAAAGGACAACAAAAACGAGAGCGAAGTCGAAAGCTTCTACGATAAATATATCTCGGGGGATCTCTCCCTCTATGAAAAGGCAAGGGCCGAGTACAACATGGTCCGTTACTACATGGACAGGGAAAATAAAACAAAGGCCCAGGAACACTACAAAAAGCAGGAGACTGTTGTAAAAGAGCTCGACGGCGACAATTCGGTACTCGCGGAAATAAGTAAAAGCGAACTTACATCCTCCTCCTATTACATCTCCAACGATATCTTCACGGGGATGAGCAACTCGTCAAAGCTGAAGAAATTATATAACGAATACAGCGACGAAGTATATCTTGTGCTCAACAACGCATGGAGACTCATATACACACCGGGAATTGCAGGGGGCTCGAGTAAAAAAGCAATCAAACTCCTTCTCCCCCTTCTCGATATTTCATCTGAACTCAGCACGGAAAACAGATATTCTCTATACGGAGCTCTTGCCACAGCATGGTATAATGAGCATGATTATAGCCAGGCTGAAGAATACCTCAGGGAAGCTTTAGCTCTTTATAACGGAGAAGTCACACTCCTCAAACTAAAGGAAAAACTGGAAAATAAATGAGCTTTTATCTGCGATTCGCTTCCTATCTGACATTTTTTTTCGGCCTGTGGCTTTTTTTATGCACCCTCCTGAACGGCTTGAGATTCCATAACATAAATAAAAGAGCGAAAAAACATTCACTCAAGGACTACCCTCTTGTCTCTGTAATAATTCCGGCACGTAACGAAGAGAAGAATCTTCCATCCCTTCTCGAAAGCCTCATTCTGCAGAGCTATAAAAACATAGAAATCCTCATCGCAAATGACCGCTCGACAGATAGGACAAAAGAAATTATAGAGGAATACGAGAAGAAGGATAAGAGAATCCACGGCTACAGTATAAGTGACAAAAAGTACTGCAGGCACGGGAAGATGAATGCCATACAGACTCTCATCCCCCACGCAAAGGGTAAGTACCTACTCTGTACCGATGCCGATACCATCCACTCAAGCGACAGCATATACTTTGCAATGAAACTTCTCGAGAGCAACAATGCCGATATTCTCTCGGGTTTCCCCAGAGAATTCTCCTCGTCATACATGGCGCGTACAATAACGGCAAGCATGCTCTTCTCGAACGTATGCATCCCCCACTTCATCTTCAACACGCTCCACGTGTCATCCCTCGCAATAGGAATCGGACAGTTCATCATGATGAATCACGAGGTCTACGACGAGATCGGCGGCTACGAAAGCATCGAGAACGAGATATGTGACGACCTTGCCATAATCAGAAGATTCATGGAGAAGGGAAAGAATTACATATTCACAAATATGAGCGAGGTAGTTTCATGCAATATGTACAAGACGGGAAAGGATGCCTTCCTCGGTATATCGCGCTCTCTCTCGGGGGTCTTCAAACCCTCGAAGAGGCTCTTTGCAGCTCTCATTCTCTTTGTTCTTATCCTTCTCACCGTCTCATACTCCCCGCTTCTGACGCCGCTCTTCATATCATCCGGCATGAGAGATTATCTATATATGACACTCATCGGGTGGTGTCTTCTTTCCATCTCCTGGTTCAATGCGGGAAAAGCTTTGAAATTCAAAACATCCACAAGCCTCTCGGCGGTTGTTTCGATAACGTCGATATGCTTGATGTACCTCTACAGCGTGCTTACACGCCTCAGGGGGCGTAAATTCATTTGGAAAGGTGACGAAATATAATTGCGCTTACTCCCGGTTATGTTATGATTTAATTAGAAAAAAATAACAAGGAGTAACTATGGCTGTACACGACGACATCAAAAAAGAATATGAGACTTACTTAGCGGAGAATGAAAAGTTCACCGAAAAGGGAATCAAATCATCTGCAACAAGAGCAAGAAACGCACTCTCCAATCTTTCAAAGCTCTGCAAAGAGAGAAGAATGGAGATCATAAAAGAAAAGGAAGAGATGACAAAGTAAGTATAAAGCCTCCCCGCGGGGAGGCTTAACTCATCACCTGAGTGATTCGAGCAGAACTATATGTTCCCTGCTCTTTTTGATTATCTCCTCACTCTCAGCCTTCTTTGCTCTCTCTTTTTCGACAGCTTCAGGCTTTGCGTTCGAGAGGAAAGCTTCGTTATTGAGCTTTTTATTGCTCTTCTCAAGGTTGTCTTCTGCTTTCTTGATCTCGTTCTGGAGTCTCTTTATCTCGCTCTCTACATCGATAGCGTCGCGGACGAAGATAAATGCTTCAAAACCCTGGCCGTGTACCGGGAACTGTCCGGAGACATCCTCTTTTGACTGGGTATCAACAATGAGGTTATTCGAGCCGGTGAAAGACTGGATCTCATCCTTCTCTTCGACGACGAACTTTGTTTTCTCGTCCTTATCGTCGCACCTGAGAACAACCTTGATCTTCTTTTCGGGAGCGATAGAAAGAGATGCACGTGCGGCTCTTACAGCTCTTACTATCTCCTGGATGTATTCGAGGGCGCTGTCTGCTTCCTTATCCTCCCACTCTTTTCTCATTGTCGGGAAAGAGGCGGCAATAACATCACCCTTATGGTTAGGAAGACGCTGATAGATCTCCTCCGTTATGAAGGAAAGGAACGGATGCATCATTCTCATCGAGGTCTCGAGTATGTCCATGATAATGGAGACCTGGATGTTCTTCTCCTCGTCGCTTCCTCTGAGGAGCTTACCCTTACTCGACTCTATATACCAGTCACAGAAATCATTCCAGAAGAAGGAGTAAACAGCGGAGGCTGCATCATTGAAATGGTAGCCGTCCATTGCCTTGTCGATTGCATCTATGGTCTTGTTGAGTCTTGAATAGATCCACCTGTCCATAATGGAATACTTATCTCTTTCGACCTCGACAAGCTCTCTTCCCTCAAGATTCATCAAAAGGAATCTTGTGGCATTCCAGATCTTGTTGGCAAAGCGCGACCCCAGTTTGAAGGAGTTCATGTCGATCTGTACATCCTGCCCCTGCGCGGCAAGATAACAGAGCGTGAACTTCGTTGCGTCTGCGCCGTATTCGTTGATGACATCGAGCGGATCGATTCCGTTACCGAGGCTCTTACTCATCTTTCTTCCCTGGATATCTCTCACGAGTCCCGTGATGACAATATCCTTGAATGGAGCAACTCCGATGAACTCCTCGCTTGCCATGATCATACGGCTGATCCAGAAGAATATGATATCGTATGCGGAAACAAGGGTATTGGTCGGGAAGAAACGCTCGTAATCAACGGTTTTATCGGGCCAGCCGAGTGTACTGAAAGGCCAGAGCCACGACGAGAACCATGTGTCGAGTACGTCTTTCTCCTGCTCGAGGTTATGACCCGCACACTTCGGACATACTGTTACATCAGTTCGTGAAACGATCATCTCGCCGCAGTCCTGACAGTACCATACCGGGATACGATGGCCCCACCAGAGCTGACGCGAGATACACCAGTCCTTGATAGTCTCCATCCAATGTAGATAGGTATTCTCCCATCTCTTCGGGTAGAAGTTGATATCGCCCTTCTTCCACGCATCAACCGCCTTTTCGGCCATTCCCTTCATTCGGACGAACCACTGCTCCGAAAGATACGGCTCGACTATTGTATGACAGCGGTAACAGTGTCCGACATCGTGGTTGTAATCACTCTCTTTCAAAAGGTACCCCTCTTCCTTGAGCTTTTGGGCAACCTTCGCTCTTGCCTCGACTGCGCTGAGGCCTCTGTATTCGACAGGGACAACGTCGTTGAGCGTTCCGTCGGGATTGAGAATGTTGATCGGCTCAAGGCCGTGTCTCTTACCGCACTCCCAGTCATTCGGGTCATGGGCCGGTGTTATCTTGACCATACCAGTCCCGAATTCCTTCTCGACGAAGTTATCTGCAATGATCGGAATATCGCGGTCGGTGAGAGGAAGATGCACTGTCTTACCCACAACACTCTTATATCTTTCGTCTGTCGGGTTGACGGCAACGGCAACATCTCCGAACATCGTCTCGGGTCTTGTTGTGGCAACTGTAATCCATCCCGAGCCGTCTGAATATGGATATCTTACATCATAGAGTTTACCCTTGAGGTTCTCGTATTCGACTTCGTCATCTGCAAGAGCGGTTCCGCACTTGGGACAGTAGTTGACAAGATAGTTGCCCTTATAGATGAGTCCCCTTTCGTAGAGTGTTACGAATGCTTCTCTGACGGCACGGCTGAGACCTTCATCCATTGTGAAGCGTTCCCGGCTCCAGTCACATGAACAGCCGAGCTTCTCGAGCTGGCTCTTTATAATGTCGTGGTGTTTCTCCTTCACCTGCCATGTACGCTCTAAAAACTTCTCGCGCCCGAGATCCTGACGCCTGAGGCCTTCTTTCTGAAGCTGTCTTTCAACGACATTCTGCGTTGCGATTCCAGCATGGTCGGTTCCCGGAACCCACAGTGTCGGAAGGCCCTTCATCCTCTTGTATCTAACGATAATATCCTGCAGGTTGTTATTGAGGGCATGTCCCATATGGAGGACACCCGTTACATTCGGAGGCGGCATGACGACAGAGAAATGGCCTTCTCCATCCCCGGGAGCGAACTCCCCTTTATTCTTCCATTCCGTATAGATACGGTCTTCGAAATCCTTTGGATTATAAGTCTTGTTGAGCTCCACAGCCTTCATTAATCTTCCTCCTGATTACCATGGGATTTTACCAGATAAGAGGATAAGGAACAATTATCGAGACTGTAAAAAAGATAGGAAAGCGCCTCTCTCATAAAAGTAGTAACTACACAAAAATCAGATTCATCCTGTTCATTTAAATGCTCTGACAGGGCGAACAGCCAACTCGCTGTGTCTGACACAAGCGCTGTCATACTTCTTATACCAACCGTATGTTTCTCCGCATTCAGTGCTCGACCAAAAGCTAAAATTACCCAAAGACCCCAAATCATTTTGATAGAGATTTATGTACACAAGTACCAGCTCCTCTATACTCGGAAGAAACCAATCATCATATACAGAGTACAAGATTTCGTTTGTTCAGTAGGACAATTTCATAAGATAGTTAGGAAGTTTCGTGAGATTGTTACCCCATGTCTCCGGGTACAAAGTGGATTCTTCTTTCCTTTTACCCGCTCCACCTTCCCATTGAGTGCACCCTCCGGCATGGGGCCAAAGGGTGCGTAGGAATAATAAAAAATCTATGTGCACTGCCTATGGGGAGGCAGATATCACTCTTGCTCGATAGTCTTCAAAGTAATCCAATCACTTTCACTTTCTCCATTCTTCTTGAATATCAATGCCTTGATTTCCTTATTGTTGCCGTCTCTATCAAGAATCTTGATTTCTTTGGAGTCGAAGCACTTTGTCTGGTCATCATCCACTACATATATTGAAGTTGTTCCCTCGCTCTTCGTATTA
>CAVHKW010000038.1:0-58250 GCA_963636745.1 uncultured Oscillospiraceae bacterium
TTTTGAATAATTAGTCGGAGGAATATAGATATGCCAGGTAACGTATCAAAGAACGCACATCGTGAAGGTGCTAAGGCTCTCATGAGCAAGTGGGGTGGAGTCATCAAGATGAAGAGTGTTTTCGAGAATGGTAAGCTTCGCCATGTTGCTTATTGCGAAAAGACAGGCAACACAGCTCGTAAACCTAAGGATTTGATGTAATCTATATCTTATTATAGTCAGGGCGGTTCTAATTGGAGCCGTCTATTTTTTTTGCTTTGCTTGATGCCGTTGACGGGATATGAATAAACGTTTCATGCTTCCTGTGTATGATTTTGAACAATGCACGAAACGGTCTGCTAATCCGATTTAGTAATCCATAAATTTCATATTTTTGTTGCTTTATTGAGGTTTTGCTTTAGAATATGAATTTAGATTTGAAAAACCTAAATTCAGGGAGGAAAAATATGAAAAAACTATTAGCAATTGCTCTTGTGCTTTCACTGGTTCTTACATCAGTTTTCGCTCAGGGGGCTAAAGAAGGTGCTGCAACCACAACATCAACAGACGACCCGCTCGTTGCTGCTGCAAAGGCAGAGGGTGAACTTGTTGTTTACGGATCATGTGAGGAAGAATATCTTGCTGCTGCATGTGCAAAGTTCGAGTCTCTTTACGGTATAAAGGTAACTTATCAGCGCTTGTCAACAGGTGAAGTTCAGGCAAAGATCGAGGAAGAGAACGGAAATCCTTCTGCTGATGTCTTCTTCGGCGGCACAACAGACCCCTACAACATGCTTGCAAGCGAAGGTCTCCTCGAAGCTTATGACGCAAAGAACGCTTCTCATATTACAAAGAGTGTTTACAAAGATAAGAACAACTACTGGTTCGGCATCTACACAGGTCTTCTCGGTTTCATGTACAACATCAACGAACTCGAGAGACTCGGACTCGAGCCGCCACAGGATTTTGCTGATCTCATCAAGCCCGAATACAAGGGACTTATCTGGCTGAGTAACTACAACACAGCTGGAACGGCTAAACTCTTTTTGAACACAATCATCCAGAAGTACGGTCACGATGCTGCTATGGATTATCTTGTTGCTCTCGATAAGAACATCCAGGTCTACACAAAGAGCGGATCAGGCCCGAGCAAGAACGTCGGAACAGGCGAGTGTGCAATCGGAATCGGATTCCTCCACGATGGTATCTACCAGATCGTCGACAACGGTTATGACAACATCGGTATGGTCATCCCGTCAAGCGGAACGACATTCGAAGTCGGTGCTACAGCTATCTTCAAGGGAGCTAAGCACATGAATGCAGCTAAGCTCTGGATCGAGTTCGCTCTCTCTCCTGACTGTGTCAACATCGCCAAGGAGAACGGTTCTTACCAGTTCCTCGTCATCGACAACGCTGAGCAGCCGGAAATCGCTTACAAGTTCGGTCTTGACCCATCCAACGTCATCGACTACGACTTCGACGATGCTACAGCCAACACAAAGCAGTACATCTCTGATGTCATGAAGGCTCTCGCAGCTGGCGGTGCCAACACAGCTGATGAATCAAGATTCCAGATCAAGTAGTTCTGGTTCAATTTCGACAATAGGGGTGGTGGCATTCCGCTGCCATCCTTTTTTTAGAATGTAGGAGGGAAGTATATGGTTAAAAGCCAGGGCGCAGCGCTCGACAGAAAGAAACTGATGGCCGATCCGGTTATGGTTACAACGATTGTCGTGCTAATCGCTTTCCTTACACTTTTTATTTTATATCCACTTGCAATTCTTCTTGTGGATTCATTCGTCGGTGACGGACATTTCGGCTTCAGCGTCTTTGCCCGTATTTTCGATATGCCGACATTCACCAAGGCGATAACCAATACCCTTAAGGTAGGTTTTGTCGTCGGTATTCTCTCTACTGCGGTGGGACTTCTCTTCGCTTATGTAGAGGTATATGTAAGAATGAATAAGTTCGTCGGAGGACTCTTCAAGGTAGTCAGTATGCTCCCTGTCGTCTCCCCGCCTTTTGTTCTTTCACTCTCGATGATAATGTTATTCGGTAAAGCCGGAATAATTACACGATACATTTTAAAAATCTACGATAACTCTGTTTACGGCTTCTGGGGAATAGCGATTGTGCAGTCGCTGACATTCTTCCCGGTATGCTACATGATGCTCAAGGGGCTTTTGAAGAACATCGACCCGTCCCTCGAGGAGGCTGCACGCGATATGGGAGCTACGAGATTCAAGGTCTTCACATCCGTTACTCTCCCGCTTCTTCTTCCCGGACTCGGAAACGCATTCCTTGTCACATTCATCGAGTCTATCGCAGATTTCGCCAACCCGATGATAATCGGAGGTTCGTACGACACTCTTGCTACGACGATCTATCTTCAGATTACAGGAGCCTACGACAAGGCCGGTGCCGCAGCCATGGCAGTTGTCCTTCTTCTCATAACACTCTTTATGTTCGCTATTCAGAAGTACGTATTAGAGAAGAAGACTGCAGCAACACTTACAGGTAAGGCTTCGAGAGAGAGAATGCTCATTACAGACAGGTCTGTCAAAGTTCCTTTGACTGTATTCTGTACTCTTGTCGCACTCTTCGTCATTCTCATGTATATCTGTGTTCCGATCGGATCTCTCTTCCCGACATGGGGATACAAATTCTTCCCGTTCACAACAAAGTGGTACAAGCTGGTGTTTACAAGATACAAAGGTCTCAAGGCATTCAAAGACTCCTTTGTCCTTTCTCTTATCAGCGCGCCTATTACGGCACTTCTCTCAATGATCATAAGCTACCTTGTCGTCAAGCGTAACTTCAAGGCAAAGGGATTCATCGAGGCTGTAAGTATGCTTGCTATGGCCGTCCCTGGAACTGTACTCGGTGTCGGATACATCCGCGGTTTTGCAAGCGGTATCTTCCACACGGGTTTCCTTCAGGGTATATACGGCTCGGCTGCAATTCTCATAATAGTCTTTGTTGTCAGATCTCTTCCGACCGGCACGAGAAGCGGTATTTCGGCCCTCAGACAGATCGATAAGTCCATCGAGGAGTCTGCATACGACATGGGTGCCGATTCCTTCAGAGTCTTCATGACTGTGACGCTGCCTCTCATAAAGGATTCCTTCCTCAGCGGACTTGTCACGGCATTCGTCAGAAGCATTACCGCTATATCTGCAATAATATTGCTTGTAACTCCGCAGTTCCTGCTTATTACCGTTCAGATCAACGAATTTGCAGAGAAGGGCTCATACGGACTTGCGTGCGCATTTGCCACAATACTTATTCTCATCACATACGGTTCGGTACTCTTGATGAATCTTTTCATCAAATACTTCGGAACCAGCAGAAAGCTCAAGGAGGCTGAATAATGGATAAAGTTAAAAAGGGTGTAAGACTCGAGAACATTTCAAAGATATATAAGGATCCGAAGACAGGAAAGGATTTCTATGCAGTAAAGAGTACCTCGCTTGATATCGAGCCGGGTAGCTTCGTTACTCTTCTCGGCCCGTCGGGGTGCGGTAAGACTACAACGCTCAGAATGATTGCAGGCTTCGAGAGCCCTGATGAAGGAGAGATCTATCTCGGGGATGAGCCGATCAATGAACTCACTCCCAATAAGCGTGATACCGCAATGGTCTTCCAGAGCTATGCTCTTCTTCCTCACTACAATATCTTCGATAACGTTGCATACGGTCTGAAGATCAGAAAGGTTCCGAAGGAAGAGATAAAGAAAAAGGTCGAGAAGATTCTCTCTCTTGTAGAACTCTCGGGAATGGAGGAGAGAATGACCAATCAGCTATCGGGAGGTCAGCAGCAGCGTGTTGCTCTTGCCAGAGCCCTCGTCATCGAGCCGAGCGTTCTTCTCTTTGATGAGCCTTTGTCGAACCTGGATGCAAAACTTCGTGTCCAGATGAGAACCGAGATAAGAAGAATACAGCAGGAAGTCGGAATTACGGCTATCTATGTAACACATGACCAGAGCGAAGCTATGGCTATCTCCGATAAGATCATCATCATGAACAAGGGTGTTGTTGCACAGATGGGAACACCCGAGGAGATCTACTATCATCCTGTCGATGAGTTTGTCGCTGACTTCATAGGGGAGGCCAACTTCCTCAGAGGTAAGTACATCGGGGACGAAGGAGAATACGGAGTATTGGATTTTGAAGGTAACAGACTCAATGTTCCGAAGAAAGACGGCATGGTTAAAGGCAACACTTACAGCGCCGTTCTCCGTCCGGAGGCTGCTAAACTTGCAGATGCGGGAACCATAAAGTGTCGTGTTATCGTATCATGCTTCATGGGAAGCTATCAGAACTACCATGTCATGGTCGGCAATACTCTTATTAAACTCGAGGACCACAACCCGAAGAACAGAAAGATATATAAGGTAGGAGAGGAGTGCTATCTCAATGTGGAAGCTGAAGCTCTCCATGTAATCTGATATCAGGTATATCTCTTTTCAGGGCATCCACAGGGGTGCCCGTTGTTATTCAAAAGCATACCCCAAAGGTTATTCAATGCCTTCTTGAAGGATTTTCCTTATACAATCCTTGAAAAGAAGGAGAAAAGCTACCAGGAGGCTTTCTACTCATTCTTCCTTATGATAGGAGGGGCCCGCATTGATGCCGAAGAGGAGTCTCTCATAGGACGCAGTGACATAGTCATCTCTACGAGCCGTGATGTCTATATTGTCGAGATGAAAGTCGATGACAGCGTTGATAAAGCTCTCAAACAGATAAAAGATATGGGATACTATCATAAGTACATCAATACAAGAAAGACGATCCATATCATAGGGGTTAGTTTCTCTTCAGAGACGAGACAGATAGCAGAATGGAAAGAAGAGATAGTCGACAAGTCAAAAGAGCCTCTGTTCCTCGGATGATAACAGAGAAATGAACTTTAGAGTGACGATGTAATTATGTAAGCACAATAACTGACAATAAAAAAAGCTGAGGTAAATTCCCCAGCCTGTTAAGTCTTGTTGTTGCTCTTATAATGAGATTTTTGCTGCCAGGGCAAGCTTCATCTCATTGTTCTCGATGACAGGAGCAAAACCTACCTTGAGAGGTGAATACAAAGCATTCTGTAACTGCTTGTTGTACTCTGCAGTGTAAGTGCAGGCACGTACAATCTCATAAATTCTAAAGGACAAGAGACCGATTAAACCTGCACCTGACATAGCCAGGCCTACATTTGAACCTTTACTGCCCTGTGATGCAGATACAATATATCCACCATAGTAAAGAGCTACAGATCCAAGCTCTCCGACAAGAGAAATGGTTCCACCTGTTACATCTCCCTCGACATATGAACCTACGCCGCATCCGACAAAGATATTCAACAAGAGAGGTGATACAACACTTTTCTTGTTCTGTGTGTAAAACAACATCTTTTCGCTGCTGGACATTGTGGAAGCTGATTCTTCAAAAAGAGCCATTTCACTCTGTGCCTTTGAGCTTAACTTTGCAGCAAACAAAGTTCCGGGAATAATCATCATGAAGATGATAAGCATAAGAAGTACTTTTTTCATATTTCTCCCCCTGATAATCTGCGATAATACGCTTTTTGTCTAATTTTAAATAAAAGACATAAGTGTGGTCAAGATTAACGGCTCAGTCTTTCTCTTCTTTATAGATTCTAAACTCATTGCTTAAAACTCCCGCATCCTTCTTCTTTTCTTATTGCTGTTATTCTCTCTGAAAGGGTGGGATGGGAGTACTCTGTGATTACTGTCCACTTATGTGGGTTGATTTCGCTGAGAGCTTCATTGTGGAGTTTCTTAAGGGCGCTGACGAGAGCCTCTCCGTATCCTTCTCTTGCAGCAAACCTGTCCGCCTCGTATTCATGCTTACACGATATGTAATTGACCACGATATTAGCCAGTATCTCAAGAGGCCATATGATTGCTCCGAGCATGACAAAGGCGAAGTAGTAGTTGGCGCTATTAAAGCCGAAAGCGTAGAAGAGCTCTTTCCACTCCAGCATAATGCCGAAGAAAACAATTGTTAAAACAGAACTCATGAGAGAGAAGGGTAGTGTTTTCAATACATGTTTGAACTTTGCATGTGCAAATTCATGTGCAAAGACTGCGACTATCTCGTCTGTTGTGGAGCTCTTGAGGAGATTGTCGTCGATCGATATCGTCTTCTTCCTCAGTCCCGTGCAGAAGGCATTCGACGTTGTTGTACGCCTCGATGCATCCTTGACGACGATCCTTTTGACGGCGACGTTGTACTTAGCGCATAGTGCAAGGAGTTTCTCCTTGAGTTCACCTTCTTCAAGCGTTGTGAATGAGTTGAATAGCTTCAAGAGGGGAACGACAAGTGCACTTAAAAGAAGGGAGAGCGTAACGACGGCGAGAGCTGTTCCTATTACTCCATTTATACCGTAGTGCGAGAAGAAGTAGATCATTATGAAGAGAATGATTGTTTCAAGGATTATGGAGAGTATCAGCTTTTTGATTCTGTCGAGGAAGAAGGTCTTCTTCGTTGTTTTGTTCATCCCGTACCTCTCCTCTATCGAGAAGGTGTCATACCAGGAAAACGGCAGCTTTATGATATTCGAAAGGAGAGTGAGAATGACTATAACGATGAAATACCCCAGGTATATGTTCAAGCTCCCGACGAGTGAGAAAATGTACGAGTGTAAATTGAAGATGAGGAAGAGAAGGTTTACTACGGCGTTAATTATGAGGGACTTCGCCTCCAGAGAGCTGTTCTCCTTCTTGTATGAGAGGAATTTTCTATATTTCTCCTCATCATAGACGTCCCTTACATTTTCAGGTAGTTCTCTCTCCCTGCCTCCTGACTCGAGACGGAGGGTGAGAAAATCATAGAGCGTGTTAAGAACGAAAAGTGTGATGACTAAAGCTTTAACCATAACGGCCTCCATAGAAAGAGGATATATGCAATTTGATTCTATTTCCATCACACTTTGGGGACAAAAGAAGAGCTCCGGTTTCCCGGAGCTGGAATCATTCTTTGTATGCTCTTCCGTAATAGGAGTCTAGATAGAGCGCCTTTATCTGGCTGATGAGAGGATAGCGCGGGTTGGATCCCGTACACTGGTCATCGAATGCCTTGACGGAGAGTTCATCCACGACTGCGAGGAAGTCTTCTTCCTTTACGCCCCATTCCTGGATGGAGGAAGGAATACCGAGCTCCTTCTTGAGCTTTTCAATTCCTTCAATCAACGCTTCGACTCTCTCTTCGAGCGTCATCTCGGGAGTTGTCACTACATACTCCGTGTTCTTTGTGTTGTTTACGGGGGTAGCGATGTAGTCTGCAACTCTTGCGTATCTTGAAACAACCGACGGGTACTCGTATTGCGGGAATGCCGCCATCTTCGTCGGGTTATCATTAGCGTTGAAGCGGATGATATTAGTCAGAAGAAGTGCGTTTGCCATTCCGTGCGGTACATGGAACTGTGCTCCGAGCTTATGAGCCATCGAGTGACAGAGACCCAGGAACGCGTTACTGAATGCCATGCCGGCCATTGTCGATGCGTTATGTACCTTTTCTCTTGCCTTGACGTTCGTGCCATCCTTGTAGGAAAGAGGAAGATACTTGAAGATGACTCTTGCAGCCTCGAGTGAGAGTGCATTCGTATAATCTGTACTCATACTTGAAACAAGTGCCTCGAGAGCATGGGTCAGTACATCAAGTCCGCAGGAAGCCGTAAGGCCCTTCGGCTGTCCGAGTGCAAGTTCGCTGTCGATGATTGCCATACTCGGGGTGAGGGCATAGTCTGCGATAGCCCACTTCATGCCGGTGTTCTCGTCTGTGATGATTGCGAAAGGTGTTACTTCACTTCCCGTTCCGCTTGTTGTAGGAATACATACAAGCTTTGCCTTCTTACCCATGTTCGGGAAAGCATAGACACGCTTACGTATATCCATGAACCTGAGAGCAAGACCCTCGAACTTAACCTCCGGATGCTCATAGAGAAGCCACATGATCTTTGCCGCGTCCATAGGAGAACCGCCGCCGACTGCGATGATGACATCGGGGTTATATGCATTCACAAGCTGCATTGCTGTGTTGATTGTCCCGAGTGTCGGATCGGGCTTTACCTGATGGAAGACCTCTGTCTCGACGCCGATGGATTTAAGAGTATCGGTAATCTTGTCGATCATGCCCGAAGAGAAGAGGAAGCTGTCTGTGACAATGAACGCTCTCTTCTTTCCTTCCAGCTCCTGGAGAGCAACGGGAAGACAGCCGTACTTGAAGTAAATTTTAGGCGGTAGTTTGAACCAAAGCATATTTTCTCTCCTCTCTGCAACTGTTTTAACATTGATGAGGTGTTTCGGCCCCACGTTCTCGCTTATTGAATTGTTTCCCCAGCTTCCGCATCCGAGTGTAAGACTCGGCTCAAGACGGAAGTTGTAGATATCGCCGATGGCACCCTGCGATGCCGGCATGTTTATAAGGACTCTGCTTGTCTTGACGATTCTTCCGTAAGCGTTGACCTTGTCGTCAAGCTTTTCATCGCAATAGAGGACGGATGTATGACCGAAGCCTCCCATCGAGATGAGCTTTGCAGCCATTTCACATCCTTCTTCGAATGTCTGACACTCATACATGCCGAGGACAGGAGAAAGCTTCTCGTGTGCAAAAGGCTCATCGAATGTTATGTCCTTGACTTCTCCTATGAGAACCTTTGTCTTCTCCGGAACAGAGAAACCTGCAATTTCCGCAATTTTGTATGCCGGCTGTCCGACGATTGCCGGGTTGACCGATCCTCTCTTTGGATCGAGGATGATCGGAGAGAGAAGAGCCATCTCATCCTTTGTGAGGAAGTGTGCTCCTTCTTCCTTGAGGAGTTTCTTGACTTCCTTGTATATCTTCTTATGACAGATGATGGTCTGCTCGGAAGCACAGATCATACCGTTGTCGAAAGTCTTACTCATGAGAATCGATGCAACGGCCATCTTGAGATTGGCGCTCTCGTCGATAAGGGCGGGAGTGTTTCCGGCTCCGACTCCGATAGCGGGCTTACCCGATGAGTAAGCACTCTTGACCATTCCGGGGCCGCCTGTTGCAAGAATGAGGTTGATGTATTGATGTTTCATCAAATAGTCAGTCTTCTCGAGCGTCGGCTCGTCGATCCACCCTATGATATTCTCCGGAGCTCCTGCCTTGACAGCTGCCTCGAGGACGATGCGTGCTGCGTCGCATGTACATCTCTTTGCTCTCGGATGGGGGCTGAAGATGATGGCGTTACGTGTCTTCAGCGCGATGAGTGCCTTGAAGATAGCTGTACTTGTCGGGTTGGTCGTCGGTATGATGCCGCATATTACACCCTTTGATTCTGCAATCTTCTTTATACCGAAGCCCTTGTCCTCTTCTATGATATCGCAAGTCTTGTCGTCCTTGTATTTGTTGTAGATATATTCAGCCGAGAAGTGATTCTTGATAACCTTATCTTCGATGATTCCCATGCCTGTCTCTTCAACGGCATCCACAGCAAGCGGAATACGTGCATTGTTTGCGGCAATTGCAGCCATACGGAATATTTCGTCTACCTTTTCCTGTGGATAGGTAGCATAGATGCGCTGTGCATCCTTGACGCGTGTGATCATCTCTTCGAGTTCAATCTGTCCGGGAAAGAGTTCTTTTGTTTCTGACATCTTTGTGTCTCCTATAATCGATATAAACTTATAGATAAAAGAGTATGCATTGTCAATAGGAAAATGAATAATTTTATAACTAATTTATAACTCATTTTAATATAATGAATAATGATTGGAACTACTTGAGTTTTTAAAATATGTGATAATACAAATCGTTTTGCTGTCTCTCTTTATTCACAAAGGAATGCAAATCTACAATAATAGTGCCATGAACATTTCTCTCTATGTCCTCTCTGTCCTGACTCAGATTTCCGTTGCGTCATACTCGCCGTATCTTCAGATCATTTTAAGAAATAAAGGCTACTCCTATTCCCTTACGGGCGTGATTATCTCTCTCGGTCAGGCCGCGGCCATAGCGGGGCCTCTTGTAGTCTCGGCGCTTTCTGACAGAAAGGGAAGAACGCGCCCATTCCTCTTCCTGTCGGCCGCATTGTCCCTCCTTTCCTCGATTCCTCTTTTCTTTTCAACGAATAAAGCGTATGTGATTCTCTCGGTCCTGGTATTGGATTTCTTCTTCTGGTCTCTCAATCCGCTCTCCGATGCCTTCATCAACCGTTCCCTCAGAAAGGAGAGGTACAAGTACGGAAAGATCAGAGCTTTCGGAACGCTTGGTTATCTGACAGCGCTCATTCTCTTTGCCGTCTCTGGATTTCCCGATGAAAGAAACAACGCATCAATCTTCAAATGCTTTCTTACAGTCATCACCATATATATTCTCTCGCTTTTCCTTCTAAAGGAGGAGAGACGTGAAGAAAAGGTAAAAGAGAGAAAGAGATTTTCGCTTCTGGACTTCAATAAGGGCTTCTACCTCTTTATGGCTCTCGTCGCTCTTACAAGAGTGGGGCAGTCTGTTGTCGAGAAGATGCTCTCTGCATATATGACGGAGACTCTCCAACTGGGGTCGAAGTTCACACTCTTCATATCGATCGGTGCTTTTTTCGAGTTTTTCTCTCTTCTGCTCTTCTCGAGGCTTTTAAGGGAGAAAAAGGTGAGACCCCTTTTTATGCTCTTTCTTTCTGCTGTTGCACTCACAATAAGGCTTTTGATGTACCTCATTCCGAATATTTACGTCTTTGCGCTTGCACAGACGCTTCATGGTCTTACTTTCGGGGCATGCCACTCTTCGGCAACATATTATATAGCAGAGAATGTGAAGACCGAACACTATGAAGTGGGAATGAGTGTCTATTGGGCACTCGCAACAAATTTTCCGGAGCTCCTTGGAACACTCGTCGGAGGCTTTGTCATAGAAAGCTGCGGCTACAACACGCTCTTTCTTTCATATTCCATCTTCCCTCTCGTTGCAGCTCTTCTCGCCGTTATTCTAAGGAAAGAGATCGAGTCCTGAGACGTTTGAAATAAGAGAAGAATGCAATGGTGATGAGAGTCGAGCATAGAAGCCAGCCGAATGGATAGCCCATTGCTATGGAAAGTACTGTATTTGAAATGTAATTCTTCATCACAAAGAGATAGATCTGCCTTGAAAAGACGAAGGAGAAGAGCATTATTACCATCGGAAGCTGGCTCTTTCCGGCGCCGCGGAGTGCACTGCCGTAGACCTGGTTGAATGTGCAGAGAAGGTAGAAAGGTGAGAGTGTGCGGAGAAAGAGGGAGCCGTATTTAATGACAAGGCTCTCGTCTGCGCTTATGAAGAATTCAACGACCCGTGGAGCAAAGTAGATTACAGGTAGAATCAAAGCCGCTGTTGATATAAGTCCCAGAAGGAGGGCGGAGTTGGCACCCGTCTTGGCTCTTTCCACGTTCTTCGCTCCGATGTTCTGCCCCACGAATGTCATTGCCGCCATCCCGAGTGACTGCATCGGGAGGAAGAGAAGCTGATCAACCTTCGAGTAGGCAGTCCAGCCTCCCATGACATCTGTTCCGAAGTAGTTTATGTACGACTGCACAAAGACGTTAGAGAAGCTTGTTATTGCAAGCTGGAGAGCTGACGGAAGGCCGATGATGATTATCTTTTTGAGAATGTCGAGGTCGAAGCAGAATGAAGATAGAGAGACTTTGACGGGGCTCTCTGTCTTGACGAGCGCTATGACGATCAAAAGCGCCGAGACACCTTGTGAGATGATAGTCGCCCATGCGACTCCTCCCGTTCCCATGTCGAAGAAGATGACAAAGACAAGATCAAGAGCGATATTCAACATTGCCGATACAACAAGGAAGATAAAGGGAAGCCTCGAGTTACCGATGGCACGGAATATCGAGGAGCCCATGTTATAGAGCATGAGACCGGTAATACCTCCGAAATATATCGTGAGGTAAATGCTCTGCTCTATTGCAACTTCCTCCGGGGCTCCCACCATCTTTATGAATGTTGGTACCATGAAGAGGCCGAAGATGGTCATGAAGACGGAGAGAAGAAGCATGAAAATGACGAAGGTATGTACAGCCCTCTTTATGTTCTCTCTGTCTCCCGCTCCGAAGTATTGTGATATTACAACGCCGGCTCCTGTCGAGAATCCGGAGGCGAAGCCTATGAGCATGTTGATTATCGAACTGACGGTGCCGACAGCCGAGAAACTGTTCTTTCCGACAAAGTTCCCGACACACCATGTATCGAAGGTGTTGTAAAGCTGCTGGAAGAGCTGTCCCAGAAGAATCGGTAAGGCGAATGAGATGAGGAGAGGATATATATTTCCTTTTGTCATATCCTCGGTTGTCTTCTTCTCTTTCTCCATTTTTCTTACTCCAATAAGACTCTACCCGTAAATACGGTCTTTGTTAAGTGAAAAGAACAGCCATCCCGCGGGATGGCAAAAAGGAGGATTTATGAAAATTTATTTAAACCTTAAAGGAATAAATTCAAACAGAAAAGACGTAGTTTCCTACGTCTTTAATAACTCCCCGGGAGGGATTTGAACCCCCGACAGGGTGGTTAACAGCCACCTGCTCTACCGACTGAGCTACCGGAGAATGTACATTACGAACAAATGAACTTTAGAGCAAAAGCCGATAGAGTGTCAATAGAATATTGAAAAAAAGCGAAAATATGCTCAGCGCTTTGTTTTATACTCCTTCGGTACCGGATTGCGGCCGTCCCATATGATCTGTCTGAAGTGCATAGGATCGGTATTGCCTTCGGTATTTATCATATAGATGAGGGAGTCTTCATTGATCTTCAAAGCTTCCTTGAGCGTATCATCCTCGTTCTCGGTAAGAAGAGAGTAGAGTGCTCCGAGTGGAACGGCTCCGCTTTCACCGCTTATTACAAACGGGTCTCCCTTGAGAGGACAGGAGAGAATTCTCATTCCGCGTGCTGCAATATAATCGGGAACCTTGATGAAGATATCGGCATTGCTCCTGAGGATATCGAATGCAATCGGGGATGCCTCTCCGCATGCAAGCCCCGCCATAATCGTGTCGAGGTCGCCTTTTATCGAGTGACACTTTCCGTCGTCAGCCTTGATCGATTCGTAGACGCATGGTGCCTTGTCGGGTTCTACGATGATGAAGAGAGGAGGATTATCGGGGAAAAGTGCCGAATAAAAACCGACAACAGATGCTGCGAGTGCCCCGACTCCCGCCTGGACGATGACGTGTGTCGGCTTCTGAATGCCCATTCCGGCAAACTGCTCCTGGCTCTCGAGGAGCATCGATGTATAACCCTGCATGATCCATGTCGGGATCTCCGTGTATCCCGGCCAGGATGTATCGCTTATGACATACCAGCCGTTCTTCTCTGCATCCTCTGCAGCAACTCTCACCGCATCGTCATAGTTACCGTCGACAACCGTGACCTCTGCGCCGTACTTCTTGATGGCGTCGATTCTCGCCTGTGTCGTTTCGGAGTGCACATAGATCTTGCATTTGTGACCGAGCATGTGGGATGCCCACGCAAGTCCTCTACCGTGGTTGCCGTCCGTTGCCGAGCAGAATGTTATGTCACCGACCTTGTCGTGGCATTCCTTACTTATAAGATAATCAAACGTCAGAGAGTCATCCTCTACATTCAACAGTTTCTTGATGAAGCGGTAGATGGCAAAAGAGCCTCCCATGACCTTGAATGAGTTGAGCTCGAGCCTCATTGCTTCGTTCTTTATATATATGCCGCCGACGCCGAGCATATGTGCCAGGTTTGGAAGAGCCAGGAGCGGTGTCATCTTGTATCCCGGAATCTGACGGTGGAACTTCCTCGCTTCTCTTGCAATACTTACCGGAAACATCTCCTCGGCTTTTTTCGGATCCTTTTTACTCACATCGCCGTTATTGTGGATAATATATTCATAATCGTTAACCATATATGTACCTCTTATATGGCCATTATGATATGAATAATTTAAAAAAATGCAATATTCCTAAAGAAATTATGAAAAATTCATATATACATAAATTTTTCAGAGAAAAGTTTAGTAAATGTTCAGTGTTTACATAAATTTAGTCGATAAAAATCCCCCGGATTTCTCCGAGGGGTCATCTCTTAGTTGAAGGAGTGGATTATCTGGGAAATCTCATCCATCTTTTCTTTGAGCATCTCGTCTGTTCTTGCCTCACAGACTATTCTGAGGAAAGGCTCTGTGTTGGACTTACGTACGCTGAACCACCAGTCAGGATACTCGATTCTGTAGCCGTCGAAGTCCATGACCTTGTCTGCATCCGGAGCATACTTATTATATAGTGCGTTGATAGCTCCATCCTTGTTCTCGAGTTTGAAGTTTGTCTCATGTGAGTTGGCATAGACTATGATGTCCTTGAGGAATGAAGAAAGAGTCTTTCCTTCAGCCTTGAGGTCCTTGACAACGTTGAGGACAAGAAGAGAAGCAAGTACGCCGCTGTCACAGTTGCCGAATTCCTTGAAGTAGTAGTGGCCTGCAAGTTCGCCTCCGAAGATACCGTTGATTTCTCTGATCTTGAGCTTTGCAAAAGCGTGGCCGACTTTCCATACCGTGTTCTTCCAGCCTTCCTGCTCGAGGTAGTCTGTTGTGCTCTTACTTGTTCTTACGTCACACAGCGATGCTCCGAGCATTCCCTTCTTCTTATAATAATAGCCGAGAACAGCTGTTATATAATCCGGCTGGATCCACTCTCCGTTGTTGTCGACGAAGATGACTCTGTCTGCGTCTCCGTCATATATGACACCGCAGTCGCTGCCGTTCTTCTTGACTTCTTTCTCGAGGTCTCTGCAGTTCTCCTCTTCAAGCGGGTTGGGCTCATGGTTGGGGAACGATCCGTCGAGTGTGTCATAGATGTAGTGAACATCCTTGACGTTCTTCAGGACATCCTTGATGACAAGGGATGACATGCCGTTCGAGCAGTCGATGCTGAGATGGAGATCTTCCAGACCTTTTGCATAAGGCTCGAAGAATTTTACATATTCATCTCTGACATAGCTGTAATCCTTGACGACGCCCTTCTTTGCAGAAACAACGACTTCCTTTTCGTTTACAAGCTTCTCGAGGTCCTTGAGTCCTGTGTCTCCTCCGACAGGAAGAGCGCCAGTGCGGCTGATCTTGAGGCCGTTGTATTGTGCGGGGTTGTGGGAAGCTGTGATCTGAACAGAAGCATCAGCCTTAAGGAAGTTTGTTGCAAAGTAAACCATCGGTGTTGTACTCAGTCCGAGATCCCATACGTCGCTTCCGCTGTCGGTAATACCTCTCACGAGTTCGTCATGGATGACCGGACTGCTGAGACGTACATCTCTTCCGACTACTACATGATCTGTCTTGAGAAGAGACGGAAGGAAGAATCCTACTTTATAGACAGTAGTCTCGTCGAAGTCCTTCTTCCAGACTCCTCTAATGTCATAAGCTTTAAATACACTCATATTATTTCTCCTTTTTCAAAGATAAATTGTTTAAATTCCCTGTATGACGGCAGTTCGAAGAAGAAGATCCTCTCGCCCGCCTTCACCTTAACTCTTGTCTTTGTGAATATCTTATTGAAGAATGTTGCTCTTTTACTGACATCATTTAGGGTTTTTAAGGATTTTTGAACACTTTTGTATGAGCAGAGTTCGACTGTCGTTACATCCTCCAACGGGATGATTATCTCCATTTTGCTGTACTCTTCTTCTCTTTTTTTCTCGCTCTTCGAGTTGACTCTGAAGCCCAGAACAGTCGATGGATGAAAGAAATCCTCCCATACAAGGCTCTTACCGTCGCTGTAGATGAGTACCCCGTGCTCTCTCTCCTCTCCGCCGAGCTCTGCGAAATAAGTGGCGAATATACGGAGAATGAGTTTTCCTCCGAGTTTTTCCTCTCTTTCCTTTATAAAAGCAGCAACATCTTCGCTTGAATAATTCATGACTCAATAATACCAAATGTGAGAGAGTGATAGCTATCTTTTTTTTCACTAATTGGGTAATATCCTTGGTGTGGAAGACTATTTGAAGAAGGATTTTGGGAAAATCCTAAAGAGCTCCGGCCTTGAAGCCAGACGCTGGATGAAGAATACAGACAGCAGCACATCCCGTGTATACGATAGAAACCTCGAAGAACTCCCGCTCACGGTAGATTTATATGGTGACTATGCACGCGTTGTCGATTTCTCCCCCGAGGGACTCTCCGACGGGGAAAGGGCTGATGTTGAAGATATAATATCGCGCTTCCTGTATGTGGAGAAGAGCAAGGTAATTTATGCCTGCCGCAGGAAGAGAGAGGGACATGAACAGCACGAAAAGGGTGAGGAAGAGTGCCCCGTAACAGTTAAAGAGAATTCTCTTGTATTCGAATGTGAATTGAAAAAGTATGTCGATACGGGTCTCTTTCTCGATGCAGAGGAGACAAGAAAGCTTGTCAGGGAGATGGCCTTCAACCAAAGGGTGTTGAATCTCTTCTGTTACACCGCGTCTTTCTCCGTCTATGCCGCATCAGCTCCCGCCGAGAAGGTTGTAAGCGTCGACCTCTCCAATGTCTACTCCGCATGGGGGAGGAGAAATCTCAACAACAACGGTTTTCTCGATGAGACAAAGTACCCCGTATTAACATGTGACGCCAGAGACTATCTGAAAGAGGCAGTGGAGAAGAAAGAACAGTTTGATCTTGTTATCTTTGATCCTCCTGCATTCTCCAACTCACATAAGGCCGAAGAGTTCGATGTCCAGAAGGATTATGTAACTTTCCTCACTATGATTTATCACCTTCTCTCCGACGGAGGCGTTGTAATCTTCAGCGAGAACCTCAGCGGATTTCGGTTTGAGAAGAATAAAATACAGTCAATGTATGAGGCGGAGGAGTTGACATCCTCCCTCTTTGCCTTGAACTTCTCTCACAAGAGAAAGGGCATGAGAGTATGGGCATTAAAGAAAGTAAGTGAAAAGAAACACGAAAGGATAGAAAGAAAAATGAGTGAAAAACTAGAGAGATTTGAAGTGGAAATTGACGATTCGCTTCCCCAGAAGAGAAGAGCAAAGAAAGAGACAAGGTCTTTTACATTCGAGGACGAGGACAATAAGGAAGAGAGAAGAGAGTCCCGCTACGACGAGAGAAGAAGCAGAGATAATAATAAAGAGCGCAGCGAGAGATCCAGCTATGAGGAAAAAAAGAGGAGCTCACGCTATACAGACGGAAGATATTCCGATAGAGATAACCGCTATTCAGATAAGACATCGTCCCGCTACGACGACAGAAGATATTCCGATAAAGATAGCCGCTACTCAGATAGGAAAACCTCCCGCTACGACGAGAGAAGATATTCCGATAGAGATAGCCGCTACTCAGATAAGACTTCATCCCGCTATGACGAGAGAAGATATTCAGATAGAGACGGTTCCCCGCGTTACTCTGAAAGAAGATACTCCGAAAGAGACTCCTACCGAAGCGGCGACGACAGAAGACGCGAGTACAAGAGAGATGACTCCAGAAGAGGCGATAGCTGGTCCAAGAGAGGCGAACATACATCGTTCGAGCGCCGTGATGCCGACGGGAGAAGAAGCTCATATAAGAGAGCGTCATACTCCTCGGAGAGGAGTGACAGAAGAGATGACAGAAGGTCCGGGGACGGGAGAAAGAAGTCTTCTCCGAAACCTTTCGGCTATGACTCCTTCATGGAAAACAAGAACAGGGCAGGTGCTACGACACGCTGGCTCGAAGAGCAGGAATACATCGAAAAGAAAGAAGATTGAGCTTCCGCTTTCCTTACCCCCATCTAGTGCGGGGTATTTTTATCGGCCGAAGTGCCGATGCTCGATATTTAATTTATAAATTAAATTCCGAACTCGGTCCTTTATATTAAGCTATAAACTTTCAATTGGAATGTAAACAACCATAATTGGAAGAAAGAAAAACAATTCAGTCTTTTATTTCTTCAACCCACACAAACGGCAGCCATACGCTCATAACCTGGTTGAAGAGCGTTGTCTCTACTCTGCAGTTGCGGTTTTTCTTTGAGTATTCCTTTATTTCTCCCTCGAGAGATAGAAGCGGTCCTTCGATGATCTTGACTTTACTGCCGACTCTGATTGCCTTGCTCAGTCCTATTATACCTGCGGATGAGAATACCCATTTGGCATATTTGAGATCATTTCCGGAAAGAGTAAGGTCCTTGTTTTCCGTTAGTGTTACAAAGTTGAATCCTTCTTCAAATCTTCTGTCGAGGACTTCGGTTTTATAGTCCGGGGGACAATAAAGAAATACATAGGATGGAAGCAGTACCTTCTGGTATAAGCCCTTAACACCGCGGCACGATGTATGCGTCATTTTGAGAAAGGGTAGTGCGAGGATATCTTTATTGAGAAGATTAAGATGTGTGGCGAGGGAAGTCTCCCAGCCTGTTTTGGTGTATAGACAATAAGCCTTGTAATCTGATGTTTCAAGATACTCCTGTCGTGATTGTATATCTTCTGTAATTTCCCAATTAAGCACCCGGTAATATTACATTATACGGCCAAATTAATAAAGATAGTTTCAGTGTCGAACTTTTCAGACACTACAGAAAGAGCGTGAGGAGCTTCATCCGGGATTTGATATAGTATGATAATCTCTATACAGCAAAAAGAATAAGGGTGTTACTTGAGATTTATCCCTTGTAACACCCTCTTTTGTCATAAGCCCATTTTGGCCTTCATCTTCGACCAGCTGTCCTTGAGAGTTACGGTTCTGTTGAATACCATTGCTCCGGGTCTGCTGTCCCTGCTGTCTACGCAGTAATAGCCGTTTCTGATGAACTGAAGATAATCTCCGACCTTTGCTTTCTCTGCTTCTTTTTCGATATATGAAGTAAGAACGATGAGAGAATCGGGATTGAGGTCGTCGAGGTAGTTGCCTGTAGCAGCGCCGGGAGTTTCGCTTTTGAAGAGCTTGTCATATTGTCTGACCTCTGCCTTGATATTCTCCTCTGCGCTTACCCAATGACTTGTTCCCTTGACCTTTCTTCCGTCCGCAGTTTCTCCTCCGCGCGACTCGGGATCATATGTACAGTGGATTACTTTTATGTTGCCGTCTTCATCCTTCTCGACGCTCTCTGCAGTCACATAGTAGGCACCCTTGAGTCTGATTTCATTTCCTATATAGAGACGGTGATAGCCCTTTACAGGATCTTCCATGAAATCTTCCTTCTCTATGTAGAGCTCTCTTGTGAATGCAACAGGATGTGTCTTGCTGTTCTCGTCCTCGGGGTTGTCGAGCATATCGAAATATTCTGTTTTTCCTTCCGGGTAGTTGTCTATGACGAGCTTTACTGGGTCGAGGACTGCCATCAGACGCTTTGCCCTCTTATTGAGATCCTCCCTTACACAGAACTCCATAAGCGAGAAGTCGACGACTCCTTCCACCTTCGCAACTCCTACTCTGGAAACAAAATCCCTCATAGACTCCGGGGAGTAGCCGCGGCGTCTTATACCGCTGACTGTCGGCATTCTCGGGTCATCCCATCCGGAAACAAAGTTGTTGTTCACAAGGTAGAGAAGTCTGCGCTTACTCATGAGACAATAAGTTATATTGAGACGTGCAAACTCATATTGATGGGGTGTGTGATCGATGTTGTCGATACTTGTAGCCCAGTCGTATGCGGGGCGGTGGTCCTCGAATTCAAGTGTACATATCGAGTGTGTTATACCTTCTATTGCATCGCTGATAGGATGTGTGAAGTCATACATCGGGTATATACACCACTTCTTTCCTGTTCTCGGATGCTCGGCATATTTTATTCTATATAAAGCAGGGTCTCTGAGATTAATATTCGGAGATGCCATGTCGATCTTGGCACGGAGGGTATATTTACCTTCGGGGAACTCTCCGTTCTTCATTCTCAAGAAGAGATCCATGTTCTCCTCTATGCTGCGGTCTCTGTCGGGGCTGTTTTTACCCGGCTCTGTCAGTGTTCCTCTGTACTCCTTCATCTCCTCGGGAGAAAGAGAGTCTACATATGCTTTTCCCTTTCTAATAAGGTCAAGTGCAATTTCGTATAGCTGATCATAGTAGTCCGAAGCATAATATTCATACTTTCCCCAGTCGAAACCGAGCCAGTGAATATCGTTTTTGATTGATTCGATGTATTCATTGTCTTCCTTGGCAGGATTGGTGTCGTCGAGTCTGAGGTGACAGCGTCCGCCGTATTTCTCGGCAAGACCGAAATTCAGACATATGCTTTTGATGTGCCCGATATGCAGATAGCCGTTGGGTTCGGGAGGAAAACGCGTAACAATCACATTGTCAGGAACTCTTCCTTCCTTCAGGTCGTCCTCGATTATTTTCTCGATGAAATTAAGAGGTTTTTGAGTGGTAAGTTCTTCCACTTTCTCGTTATCCATAAATATACCTTCCTTCACATCTTTCAAAGGATGCTAAGATTTTCCCGAGTTTACCACTTTTCTTTTGTTTTCTACTAGATGTGACAATGAACAGAACAAATGTATGAAAAAAGACAAAATATTGTTTTTTAGACAAAAACGGATAGGAACTAGAATAATTTTCATTTCTCAATATATAATTCCGCTATGTCTAAAAGAATCAAAGAAGGTCATAGGGTTAAGAATATAAATCCGTTTGACACGTTTATTCCGTTCGTGATGGTTGACAGAAATGACAGCCAGAACACTATCAACGAATCTTTTGAAATCGCACCGACGGAGGAGTTCATCCGCCAGATGAGAGCTGAAGGGCTGGACGGCTTCGGAGTTCTCCATGTCATACTTGCTGCCTATGTAAGAATGGTGAGCCAGAGACCGAAGGTCAACAGATATGTACGCGGCCAGAGAGTATGGGCCCGCAATGAAATAACGGTCTCGCTTGCCATTTTAAGAAAGATGAGTCTCGATGGAGTGGAGACTACGATCAAGATGCACTTCAAGCCTGACTATAACATCTATCAGGTATATGACGAGGTGACACGTGCGATAGAGAACGGCATGAAAGAGACGAATACGGACGGTGTTGCAAAATGGCTTACGCGTATTCCGCGTCTTTTTTTGAAGTTTACGATGTGGCTCTTGAAGACTCTCGATTATTTCAACCTGCTTCTTCCTTCTCTCAAGGAGGCTTCTCCTTTCCACGCTTCGATGTTCATTACGAATATGGCATCACTAAATATCCCGCCAATCAGACACCACCTCTATAACTTCGGTAACTGTCCTCTCTTCATTGCATTCGGGTCGAAACGCACCGTCTATGATTTCACAGAGGAAGGGGAGCCCTTCAAAAAGCGTGTTGTCGATATCGTGGTGAATATGGACGAGAGGACAACCAACGGCTACTACTGGGCTTCCGCTCTCAAGATGTTCAAGCATTATCTGGCACACCCCGAGCTTTTGAGGGAGAAGCCGGATCACGTTGTCGAGGACATTTAATCACCAGACGCTTAATTTAACCAACCCGTTTCCTTCGGCTCTTATCCCGAAGGATGAAGAGGAGAAGAAAGCCTCATTCTTTATTCTGAGAAGTTCGGTATTTTCAAAGGAGAATGTAATTTCTTCTCCTTCTTTGTTTATCTCCAGTTCCGATAAGGGCTTAAACATATTATGTATGCTCCTAAGTCCGAAGAATGAACTCTCGATTTTACCATTTCTGAAGACGATGTAATCATTGGGGGTGTGGAAGAATATGAAGGAGATGGAGCATGAGGAGCTCTCTGCCGTCATCTTTATTGAGCCGCTCTCTCCAAGAGTGAAGAAGACGGATGATTTATCATCATTGATGAATTCAACGGAGTGTAGATCTCTCTTTAAAAAATTACTGCTCTTCTTCAACCATTGTGCTTTCTTCATGTTCATACCGCTATTCTATACTTTTTTCTTGCTCATGGAAGGGGAGAAAGCTAAAATCGGGATATGATCGGAGTTGTTGCAGATACTTTTTTCGGATTTTCTTTAATATTGGAAGGTGATGGTGAGGGTTATTTTTCCAACACTAACCCCGGCCTTCTTGATGAATGTGCAGAATTACTCGGTGAGGACGAAAACAAAAACCTCTCTATAATGACCAAGGTCGGTAATGATTCGGAGGGGGATGTAATAAAAGACTGGTATGACACTAATTTCTCTCTTGACGTAACATACTACGAGAGTAAGCTCTATCCCACAGCTGTTTCAATTGATGCTGAAAAGCGTTACCGCTATTCCGCCCTTCAGGATATAAAGGAGGAAGAGGTTCTGGATTTCATCGATTCAAAGGGTGTCAACACACTCATTGTCGCAGCGAGCCTGTTGTCGTTCAAACCTGTATCGAGAGAGATAGTAAAGGCGATAGAGAAGAGAAAAGAGAAATTGTCCTACGTCATCGTCGATGCAGCAACGTCATATAATATACTGCTGCTGGAAGAACTCAAGGAGAATCTGGAAGCTGTTCTCGAGAGCGGCCTTAAAGTATATATGGTAGGAGAGGCCTTGAGTGTAGAGGGTGTGAAAAAGATGAGCCTTGACAGAAGAGACGAGCTTTTACTCCCTTCTGAAAAGAAATGCAAGAAATGAGTCGGAGATAAAACTGTCTGTGGGCTCCGAGAGGGCCTTGTCGGAGAAGAAATCGACAAGAACGAATCCCATCCTCAAAAGGGGTGTTATTATGCCTTCGAGAGTGTGTGAGAACTCCAATGTGTCGCCTCTCTTTATTCTCTTCTCCCTTTCCTTACGAGAGAGGGAGGTATTTGAAGAGAAGGGAAGTGTGTATTTAACAACAAGCTTTTTTTCCTGTTTCTTCTCGTCGAAGAGATATATCGCGGGGTTGGCAATCCCCATCATGAAATAACCTCCTCTCTTGATGACTCTCTCCACCTCTGAATAAACCTTTAAGATATCATCAATGAAATTCAGCGAGATAGGATTCACAACTGCATCAAATGAGTCGGCTTCAAAAGGAAGAGAGAGTGCACTTCCAACTAGAAGATCTCCTTTGAGCGAGTATTTTTCCAATGCCTTTCTGTCCTGCTCTATCTGACAAGGCGAGATATCGAGAGAGGTGACTGCGGCGCCGTATGCCGAAAGAAGCGGTGTCTGCTGTCCGCCTCCTCCGCATAGAACAAGAACCTTCTTATTCTTCAGCTTCTCGGTCCACAAAGAGGGAACATATTTCTCTGTCGTTATTCTGAGTTCGAGCTCCCCTCTTCTGGCCTTTTCTATTGCCTCTTCGTCTACTATTCTCGACCAGTAGTTATTCTTCTCAACTTCCTTATCCCAGGCTCTGCTGTTGATCTCTTCTGTGTTCATAGTGCGATTATAACACAGAACGAGAAAAGTGTAGAGAAGAAGCTAACGCTATATAGTCAAAAGAGATAAGTATATTGTAATGGGTGCTTATTATATTAGTTCGGAACAATTACTAAGGTCATATCCAGAGTCAAGTGTATTTTGAGCCATAACAAAAATCATAAGGGAGTTCTTATGAATCTTGTTTTTACATATGTCGGGAGAACATTGTTGAGTGTGTTATCATGTATGAGCAAAGGATAAAAACCTTTAAACTTTTTTATAATGTTTTGAATAAAACCATTAAAAAAACTTTAATACAATTTCAAATCAGGCTATAATAATATCATGAATGCGATAAAAGATGCTTTAAAAGAAATCATACTTGGAAATCAGTCGGAGCTTCCGCTCTCACTAATCAAACGCGATATCGAAATCGAACGCATAGCGAAGAAAGCAACTGTTATATTGGGGGTAAGACGCTCTGGCAAAACTTCGCTTCTACTGGAATATATAAGTGGATTAGTAAAAGAGGGGCTGGACAAAAACCGGGTCTGTCATATTGATTTCTCAGACGACAGGCTTCTTTTGATTAATGAAGAGATGCCGGGGATAGTTGCTGATGCATACTATGAGCTCTTCCCGGATAATCATGAAAGGAAGGTTTACTTCCTTTTTGATGAAATCCAGTATCTTGATAATTGGGAACTTCTGGTCAACAGACTTCAAAACACGGAGAACTGTGAAATCAACATAGCAGGTTCGAGTTCAAAGCTGCTCCTTGACGAAACCTCCACTGTGCTGGGAGGACGCAAGATGGGATGGAATCTATACTGCTATTCATACAGGGAATTCTTAAGAGCGAAAGGTGAAACATGTGAAAACTTCTTCTCCCGGGAGTTCAAAGACAGACAGCCCGGTCTTTTCGACGAATACTTAGAAACAGGAGGATTTCCTGAATCGCTCCTCTTTACAACGAATAATGCAAGACAGATATTCTTCCAGAACACAGCCAACGACATAATATTCAGAGACATTGTTCTGAGACACAATGTATCGAAACCGGAAGCATTGAAAACAATGGTTAATGTACTTTCATCAATGGTCGGGTGCCTTATGACTGAAAATAAGTTGTATCAAAGGCTTTCGGGAATGCATGTAAAATTGTCAAAACCTACCATGTCGGAGTACCTTGACTACATAGAGGAGAGCTATGCATTTTCATTTGTCCCGATAAGAAGCTACAACCTTGCCGTGCAGTCAACGAACGGGAAGAAAGTTTATTGTGCAGATCACGCTCTCTCAAATGCAATTTCCTCTCTTTCTTCAAACAATGTCGGGCAGAAACTCGAAAACATAGTATTTCTGCATCTGAAACGTCAAACAGATAAAATTTATTATTATAAAACCAAATCCGGGTTTGAGGTGGACTTCGCGGCAGGAAGAGATGATTCCATCCTTCTTGTACAGGTCTCTGCCGATATCTCTCTTCCCGATACACAGGAGCGTGAGGAGAGAAGTCTCATTGAAGCCATGAAAGAGTTGAACGTGAATGAATCATTTCTTGTAACGCTGTCTGAAGAAAAGGAGATTGTCAGAGAGGACAGTACCATTCATGTTATACCGGCATGGAAATATCTGTTGAATCAGTATTAGAGCAAAATACCGTGACCTAATCTTAATTCTTTGATTGTCCGGTACCATGTTCACAAAAAGGGAAGTGTTTATTATCCTTATAGATATGAAGCGTTTTTCGTTTGCCGAAATTCTGACAATAATTGTTGTCTCAATAGCGGGAATAGCAATATTACTCGGGCTCTATGCCTGGACAAAGTATCTGACTATAGAAAAAGAAGAGGAAGCTCTCCGCCTTGCCATGGAGAATGTCGTCGATACAAAGGGAGAGAAGGCTCTCTTCGAGATGGCTGGAATTCCTGTAGACCAGGTCTATTACGGAGATGAACTGCTTTCTCTTTATGACCAGGACAACGGTGCATGGAACTATACAAGTGAAGAAGCCAGAAGGATTGCGGTATATAACAAGTGCAGGGACAGTGTCGTCGAGATCAATGCCTATTCATCGCTTTCCGACTCCGGACAGGGGAGCGGGGTAATTATTTCATCTGACGGATATATAGTTACGAACAAGCACGTTGTCGGCTCGAGCGCATCGTTCACCGTTGTCTTTTCCGATAACACAAGCGAAGAGGCAAAGGTTGTCGGGAGTGATACCCTGACAGATATAGCGGTGCTAAAAGTCGAAAGGACCGGGCTTAAGTGTATAGAGAGTGCAAAAGGCGGTAATCTTTCCGTCGGCCAGATATGTTATACAATCGGTAATCCCTACGGCTATTCCTGGTCATTCACAGACGGCTCTATATCGGGATTGGACCGTATGGTGAGTACATCGTCCTCATCGTCTGTCATACCGAATATGATACAGACTAATGCACTTGTGAATCCCGGTAATTCTGGTGGCCCGCTTCTTAATTCCTCCGGGGAGATGATAGGTCTTATCTCGTCGATTTACTCGACAACGGGAAGCGCGGAGGGAATATCGTTTGCTCTTCCTGTCGACACCGTCCTCGATGTGGCGGATTCTCTCATCAAGAACGGCAAGGTTACAAGAGGGTGGATGGACATCCTGTCCGTTGAACTTAATGCCCAGATAGTTGCATATTCGAATCTTGTTGTTGACGAGGGCATCCTTGTCAGTCAGGTCGTTCCTCTCGGGAAAGCCGATAAGGGCGGAATAAAGGGCGGCAGCGAGAAGGCACAATACGGACAGAGCGTCATCTATCTCGGAGGCGATGTCATCGTCGCCATAAATGATACTCCGATTACGGGCTACACCGATTATTTTGCCTTCCTGTTCTCGACTAAAGCCGGGGACAAGGTGAATGTAAAGGTTATACGTAACGGTCAGGAAAAGGTTCTTGAAAACATAGAACTCGTCGAGCAGACAGAGGAAAACATACAGTGGATTCTGAGATAATTGTTCCGGATTATATAACAGGCGTGGAGAGACCGTTCCGCGTCCATGCTCCCTTTGATCTCTCGGGAGACCAGGGGGAGGCTGTCGAGAGACTCTATGACGGCTATATGAAGGGTGATATCGCGCAGACACTCAAGGGAGTCACAGGATCGGGTAAGACATTCACGATGGCAAAGCTCATCGAGAAGATTCAGAAGCCGACGCTCATCCTCAGCCACAACAAAACCCTCTCTGCACAGCTCTACAGAGAGTTCAAGAATTTCTTTCCGGAGAATGCCGTAACTTACTTTGTCTCGACATACGATTTCTATCAGCCGGAAGCCTATGTTCCGGGAAAGGATTTGTATATCGAGAAGGAAGTCGATATAAACGATGAAATCGATAGATTGAGGCTCCATGCCTCTTTCTCTCTTATGGAGAGAAGAGATGTCATAGTAGTTGCGACGGTATCGTGTATATACGGCCTCGGGAACCCGGTCTCGCTGAGAGATATGCTCTACTCATTCCGTGTAGGTGATGAGTTTGACAGGACCGTTGTATTCGATCAGCTTTTAAGAATGCTCTACGAGAGGAATGACAGTGTCCTTGAAAGGGGAAATTTCCGCGTCCACGGGGACTCCATCGAGATATACCCGGCATATCTTGAGACGGCATTCCGTATCTATCTTGACTGGGACACCATATGTGATATCGTATGGTTCGATCCCCTTACGGGAGATAAAAGAGAGAGTGTGGGGAGTGTGACGCTCTATCCTGCCAAACAGTTTGTAATGCCGCAGAGCCAGATAGACAAAGCCATAGCCGAGATAGAGAAGGAAAAGGACGAAAGGTATGAATATTTCGTATCGAACGGAAAGTTTGTTGAAGCGGAAAGGATAAAAAGCAGGGTCGAATATGATCTCGATATGCTCAGGGAGATCGGTTATTGCTCGGGTATCGAAAACTATTCCCGTCCGCTCACAGGGAGGAAGGAAGGTGAGAGACCTCCTGTTCTTCTTGATTATTTTCCCGATGATTTTGTGACATTCATCGACGAGAGCCATGTAACTCTTCCCCAGATAGGAGCCATGTATGAAGGTGACAGATCAAGAAAACTCAATCTTGTGAATTACGGCTTCAGACTTCCCTCCGCACTCGATAACCGTCCTATGAAATATGAAGAGTTCGACAGTAAGGTCGGTCAGCGTATATATGTCTCCGCAACTCCCGGAGAAAGAGAAAAGGCCGAGTCGACACAGATAGTCGAACAGCTCATAAGGCCGACGGGACTTTTGGATCCCGAGATATCGGTGCGTCCGACAGAGGGCCAGATGGAAGACCTCTACGGCGAGATAAGAAAGACGATAGAGAAGGGAGAGAGGGTGCTTGTTACAACGCTTACGAAAAAGATGAGCGAGGATTTGACGAATTACCTCTTGAATCTCAATCTCAAGGTGCAGTACCTTCACAGCGAAGTCGATACAATCGACCGTGTCGATATCCTGAGGGATTTAAGAAAGGGAAAGTACGATGTCCTGGTGGGTATAAACCTCCTCAGAGAGGGCCTCGATTTACCTGAAGTAGCTCTTGTCGCCATTCTGGACGCAGATAAAATCGGATTCCTGAGATCCGCCACATCCCTGATTCAGACGATAGGACGTGCCGCAAGAAACAGCGACGGCCGTGTCATCATGTATGCCGATAAGCGTTCTCCCGCAATGGACGAAGCGATCAGGGAGACGGAGAAGAGAAGAAAAGCGCAGATCAAGTACAATACGGAGCACAATATAACACCACGTACGATAAAGAAGGAGATAGGAGATATTCTCGAGAGAGAAATAAAGGATAGTAAAGAGATCGCTCTCAATGATGCAAAGATTCTCTCCTCTTCATATAACCTTCTTGTAGAGAAAGACAGGAAGAAGTACATAAAGGACCTTGAGAAAGAGATGAGGGATTATGCAGCCGCTCTGGAGTTCGAGAAGGCTGCAGTCATCCGTGATGAAATAGAGAAAATACGTAAGAGAGAGGATTTGACAGAGTAGCTACATAATTCGTATATCGAGTCTCCTGAGTGACGAGCGCGGGGTCTGTATTACGAGGCTGTCGGACGGGAATGACGAGTGTATATAAGAATATATGGAGTAGAATGATACAGGCTTACTGCTCTTTCCGGGTAAATTTTCATCCATGTTGAAGCCGAGGGCTTTCAACAGGTAGTAGGTAAAAGCTCCGTATCGCGCCTGAAAAGGAAGCCCTTCGTCAATCGAATCCGACGCCGTCTGATTCTTCCCCGATGATGACATTATCCAGAAAGATGGGTAATAATCATCTTCTCTTGAGAGAGAACTCTCTTTGAGAGCCGATATGTAATCCTCGCCCTTGTACCTGTGCTCGTCTCCCGAGAAGGTATCTTTAGTCGTGAGCGTGTTGTTGATGACGTAATTTCCCGAATAACATGAGTCAAGAAAGAGTATCTTCTTACCCGGAATGGAAAGAAGCGCTTCAAGAACCGCCTCTTTATTTGTAGTTGACCACTTTTTATTCTCTCCGTCGGAGTAGACATTGGTTATGAAGGCTCCTGTATTATTGTCTCCATGTCCGGAATAGGTGAAGATAATAAGGTCATTCTCGTCACACTCAAGTGAGCCTATTGTCTCTATGACATCATCCATATTCCAGTTGTTTTCTTCTTCTCCACTGCCGGGTATATATCGAAACTCATAGAAATCACCGCCGGAGGGGGAGCTGAGGGCATTTCCGCTTTTGTCGTACGGCTTGAAGAGAGGGCTCTTATTGGGATTGTCGCCTGTCGGTGACGAGACATAACGTTTACCCCGCTGCGAAGTAAAAGAATAAACGTGGATATTATCGATGAGAGAGAGCTCGGTAATAAGTGACGCCTGGTCTGAGATTACTGTTTTCAGCCTTGATGTGTCGCTGATATATGCATCATCTGCAACCGAGATAAGATAGATATCTCTTTCGGAAACTGTACTATCGGGTGAACAGGCTGGAAAGAGGAAAATCAAAATAAAGAAAAAAAAGAGTCCGATCATTTTTCACCTCCAATTCTAAGAGCAAGCCGCAATGACATTTCGTTTCCATGCGGCGTATATGTGTAACTGACGGGAATAAAGAGTGTCAGGTATTTAGTGAGTATGATGTGAAAGGCAATTCTTCCTTCCATATATTTCATCAAAGCCTTCTCTTCGATAAAATCCTCGTAGCCGTAGAAAAAGGCAATGCTGCCGCCTATTCTTTCATTATCGAAGGCGGCTTCAAAGCCCAGTGACGCTTTAGTATACTGTGGCGAGAAAAGCGAGGCGTTTTCCGTACTCTTTGTCACATGGGAAACATCCAGCGGCAGTGTAAGGGTGATGCTCTTTATCTTGTAAGACAAGATCCCTATTTCGATACCGTTCTCCATCGAATAGTATCTGTTCTTTTCATACCACAAGGTATTGACCCCACTCATGATGGTGACAGAAGGGGAGAATGAGGCGCTCAAGAAAGAGAGCGGCAGCAGAAGTAAAATTATCAATGTTATTCTCTTCATAATTTGGTCTCCATATATATAAGCGCAATAACTCACGATTTTTGTCAAAATCCAGAAAATGAAGGGAATTCACTACCTATCAGAAGAGCTGAGCTTCTCGTTTTCTTTGAGGCGAAGAAGAAGGGGGAAAGATTACATTTTGTTAAACCGAACATTTATTGGATTTTTTCATTGCATTTTGTATCAACATGGAGGCAAAAGAAATGACGGGTGCAATCCCGTCATCATTCGAACACAGATAATAAGCTATTTTGCAAACAACATCTCACATAGATATTGCTGAAGTTCTTTGTCGAGGCCACTTTTACTAAGGCGTTCCATTGCGTTCTTTCTTTCGATTTCTCTTCCTCTGGCTTCACCTTGCGCCTCACCGATTTCTTTTCCTCTAGCTTCACCAATTTCTCTTCCCCTTGCTTCACCTCTTGCTTCGCCGAGTGCGCTGGCTTCCTCTATCCGTCCTTCAACATACTTCTGGAAATAATATTCATTGGTCTCTGACATAATTTCTGCAACCTCACCTTGGTGTTCCATAAGGAACTCTTTCATGATCCCTTCTTCAATACACCTCTTGAGTGTATGAGAAACCACTTCCTTCTTACTCATCTTCTCATCTTTCTGGTTCCCCCTGTATATGGATGAGAAGAGACAATACTCATATAAGAGCCCGTCTGTATTATATTCTGTTTTTACTCTCAGCGGAATATATAGTTTTCCTTCTACAGGCTCCTTTTTATAGAATTCGGGGACAACGGAGGGATTATCTCCTACATGCACAACCCAGAACTCTGGCTCAAGCATTCTTGTTCCATTAATTGAATACTGCTCCCTTTCAAAGCCGGTGTTGATAGATGTAATACTCTCCGTGTAATAGCGGAGCATCCTCTCGGGGAGAAGACGACACAGCGTGCTTTGAACTTCGATAAAGATTACCTTCTCGTCTCTTACTGTGAAGCAGCAGTCATGTATTGCGCCGCCTATGAAAACCGGGGCTGTCTTGATAATTTTCAAGTCTTCCTCTTTTATATCCTTGTCTTCCGGATAGAGCGAGAGGTAGATCTCTCTCAGATATTTCGGCTTTGTTATGATTGACTGGAAGACTGAATCTCTTATATTCCGTCTGATCTTCAAGTAGTCTTTCTCTTCTTTTGACTTATCTCTTGTCATATTGTGCCTCCTGATAGATAAGCACAAAAACTTAGAAAATTGTCAAAATTGATGATTTCAACCCGTTCTTAGCGATTTCTTGTATCACAATCGTGAAGGGAAGTGTAACGGCTCTTTATCTTATTTTAATATCAAGTCTTTTCAGCGAGGACCGCGGTGTCTGGGTATATATCGCGCCTGAGGGGAAGTTTTCTGTTATGTATGAGTAAATCGAATAGAAGGTGAGGGAAGTGGACTCTTCACGGCTTGTATTCTTCTCCATATCGTATCCGAGAGCTTTCAACAGGTAATAGGTAAATGCCCCGTAGTGGCTCTGCAGTGTGGATGAGCTTCCGTACGAGTCTTTGGCTTTCTGTCCCTTTCCCGCCGATGCCATAACCCATAAATCGGGGTACGACTCCTCTTTTTTCTCCAATGAACTCTTTTTGAGCGCATCAGTGTAATCCTTTCCCGTGTATTCTGCTTCATCAGACGAGAATGTATCCATTGTTTCAAGAGACGAAGTAACAAAATTACCAGAAAAACAGGAGTCAAGGAAGAAGATTTTCTTCCCGTTGATGGAAACGAAAGCATCAATTAACTCTTCCTTTGTTGTCATGTCATACGAATTGGAGCTCTTCAAGTTCGTTATAAGTGTCCCGGTATTATCCTCTCCATGTCCCGAATAGGTGAATATGATTAGGTCATTCTCTTCCGCTTTTATATTCTTCACTGTCTCAAGGACATCATTCATACTCCAATTGCTCTCTTTCTCTCCGTCTGCGGGGATATATCGGAATTCAACAAAGGCTGAATCTGATGGTGAGGCAAGCACATTTCCTTTCCCCGGCTCTCTGCTGTCATATGGTTTGAAGACGGGGACTTTATCTGGGTTATCGTCTCTCGGGAGGGATGAGTATCTTTTTCCCTCCTGTGCCGTGAAACAATATATGTGGACATTACCGAGTGTTGAAATTTGACTTATAAGTGCAGCCTGGTCTGTGATGACGGTTTTGAGTCTGCTTACGTCGTATGCATCATCGGCAACGGAGACAAGGTATATCTCCCGCTCCGAGATGGTCTTGTCCAGAGAGCAGGACGGAAAAAGAAGAAGAGACAAGAGAAGAAATACAATAATGCTCATAGCTCGTCACTTATCCTTAATGCCGTCGTTAGTGATATCTCGGAGCCGAGTGGAGTATAAGTATAGGAGAGGGGTAACATAATGGAGAATACAGGGCTCAATATTATTTGAAATGTGGCACGGCCTTCGAGGTATTTCATTAATGCAGACTCTCCGGGAAACTCCTCGTAGCCGTAGTAGACGCCGAGTCCTCCTCCGATTTTCTTTCCGCTGAGGAGTACCTCTATTCCTACGGCGTTTTTGAAGTACGAGGGAGAGAGGAGAGAGCTCTTTGTCGTACTCTCTGTAATATAGTTCACCTCTATCGGAATGGAGATGGTGAGAGCTTTGATTTTATATGAAAGAAAGCCGATCTCGATTCCTGTTCTGGCGGAGTAGTAGAGAGATTTTTCATATATAAGAGCACTGCCTCCCGCATTGAGCGTAAAGTGGGGGGTGGGAGATGCTCCTGTAATCGAGAGCGCAAGAATGAATAATAAAACCAGCGTTATTGTTTTCTTCATCTATTGGAAGATTATCATCAAAACAGCTTAAAAATGATAGACCGGCATTATTCAAAGTTGCGTATAGAGTCTCTTGTAGGGGGCTTTTGAGTTCGGTCGGAGGATGAAAAAGTTGTTTTTCATTATCTCGTCTCTGTCAAATGAGAAGAATGAACAGAATTCATTGATTAAAGAAGCTATCTCGTTCTTTTCATCTTCTGTCGCTCCCGATGCTGCAACCTGGGCGGGTAGATCCGGCGGGAGAGTCTCTGCTCTCAGAATGATTCTTCCTCCGTGCATACCCGTTCCCGTAAAGAAACCAACGGGGGGACGCCCGGCTTTGTCGAGTCCGAGGACGATGATTGTACCGCCTGCCTGGTACTCTCCGAGGAAGGAGCCCGCACTTTCTCCGATTATGATGAGAGGCTGCTTTTCCTTATATGCCTTCATATGTATACCGGTTCTGTATCCTGCCGAGTCGCGTATATAAATCTTTCCGCCGCGCATTGCATATCCCGTGGCATCTCCGACAGAACCGTGAATGATTATGCTTCCGTCATTCATCGTATCTCCAGTTGCATCCTCCGCATTTGAGAATACTTCGACAGATGAGCCGTCGAGGAAAGCTCCGAGGTCGTTTCCGGGAATGCCGTAAAGAGAGAAATGTTTATTCTTCGAGCCTGCTGCTATATAGCGCTGACCCATAAGGGAAGTAACTTCGATATTCTCGTCCGGAGAGAGTTTAATTAAATCATTGAGTTCTCTCATTTCCAAAGTTCCAGCATCAATTTTCATAATCATTCTCCTGCATGTTTAATAGAGAGTATCTCGAGTTCCTTCTCGTTGAGGTCGATTCCCCTCAGCATTGCTCTGTTGCCGACAAGAGCTTCGATGGAGTTGATTCCCATTCCACCCATCATCTCCTTGATCTCGTTTGTCCAGGCATTTACAAGGTTTACAAGCCTTCTCTTTCCTTCTTCCGGATCCAGTCTCTGTACAAGATCCTCTCTCTGGGTTGCAATTCCCCAGTTGCATCTTCCGCTCTGGCAGCTTCTGCATAGGTGACACCCCATTGCGATGAGAGCCGCTGAAGCTATATAAACGGCATTGGCTCCGAGTGCGATCGCCTTTACTATGTCGGCGCTGTTACGTATGGACCCCGAGGCAACAAGTGCCACCCTGTCTCTTATTCCTTCGTCCCTGAGCCTTTTGTCGACGGAGGCGAGTGCAACCTCAATCGGTATACCGACGTTGTCGCGGATGACCGCGCTTGCAGCTCCCGTTCCGCCTCTGAAACCGTCTATTGCTATGATATCGGCACCGCTTCGGGCAATACCGGAGGCAATTGCGGAAATATTATGAACCGCTGCAACCTTGACGATTATGGGCTTCCTGTAGCCTGTAACCTCTTTGAGTGCATAGACAAGCTGTCTCAGGTCTTCTATCGAGTATATGTCATGGTGTGGTGCGGGGCTGATTGCATCCGACCCCTCCGGAATCATACGTGTTCTCGAGACATCTCCTACAATCTTTGCTCCGGGAAGATGTCCGCCTATTCCGGGCTTTGCTCCCTGTCCCATTTTTATCTCGAGCGCCTTTCCGGCATCAAGGAACTCCGGCTTTACTCCGAAACGCCCGGAGGCAACCTGGACTATTGTGTTTTCGCCGTAGACATAGAAGTCTTCGTGAAGACCTCCTTCCCCCGTGTTGTAGAAGGTCCCGAGTTCCTTTGCAGCTGACGCAAGGGCCTTATGGGCATTGTAGCTTATGGATCCGTAGCTCATTGCGGCGAACATGATGGGAGTCGAGAGCTCTATATGGGGATGCTCTTCGATAACTATGTGTCCCTTTTCATCACGCTTGATTTTCTCCGTTTTGCTTCCGAGAAAGACCTTTGTCTCCATAGGCTCTCTCAAGGGGTCGATCGGAGGGTTTGTGACCTGACTTGCATTTATGAGGATTTTATCCCAATAGACAGGATATTTCTTCGGCGTCCCCATGGATGCAAGGAGCATTCCTCCCGTTGAGGCCTGGCGGTATATGTTGGTAATCGTGCACTCACTCCAGTTGTAGTTGCTCTTGAATGGGGATGGTGCTTTCTGTATTCTCAATGCACCTGCCGGGCATAGTGCAACACAGCGTGAGCATGAGACGCATTTCGAGTCGTCGGCAAGCATTATGTTGTGTTTTTCGTCCCAGCTGTGTACGCCGTTGGCACATTGCTTTTCACATATCCTGCATCTTGTGCATTTATTATCGTTTCTTACTACTTCAAATTCGGGAGAAATATAATCCAAAGGCTGCATTTTACATATCCTCCTTTCCATCCAGTTCAACTATCACGGCTTCTCCTCCTCTCGGGTGCCATATCCTGTCGGGATTTGGCTCAATGACCCTTATCGCAGCCTCTTCGGACGCAAAGTAGACCATGTCGTCTTTCTCCGCCGCAACAAGGGATCTGAGCTTCAGTCTGTCGTTGAGAGCCATAAGACCGCCCGAGAAACCTACGATTATCGAGAAGGGACCTGTTATTAAAAGGGAGGAGAATGTCTGCCTGAGGTATGTGTACTCTCTCTTTTTCTCTTCGTCCATTCTCGCTATCGTCGTCCAGAATGGAGATGCTATTACATGAGAGACCTCCTCCATAGTGAGGCCCTGAATGCGTGTAAGGTAATCGACAATGTATGTAATTACCTCGGTATCGGTCTGGAGAGTGCATCTGTAGCCGTGCATTTCGATGGCTCTCCTATTGGCGTCGTAACTCGATATCTCCCCGTTGTGGATGACGGATGTGTCAAGGAGTGCAAACGGATGTGCGCCTCCCCACCAGCCGGGAGTATTGGTCGGGTACCTTCCGTGAACGGTCCACGAGTAGCCTTCATATTCCTCGAGTCTGTAGAAGTCTCCGACGTCCTCGGGATATCCGACAGCCTTGAAACATCCCATGTTCTTTCCGGAGGAGAAGATATATGCACCTTTAATCGATGTATTTACATGAACGACACATCTGACTGTGTATTCCTTCTCGTCAAGAAGCGATGAGATGAGCTTTGTCTTGAGAGGGGTTACGAAGTAGCGCCACATCAACGGCTCGTCGGTTATGTTCTTGTTCTTTCTTGTCGGGATCTTCGAGAGGTTTACGATGTCAAAATACTCGTCAAGGTAGTGCTCGGTCTCGATTCTTGCGCTGTTGTCGTCGTAGAAGACGTGGAAGGCATAGTAATCCTTATATTCCGGATATATGCCGTAGCCTGCAAAACCACCACCGAGTCCGTTCGATCTTTCGTGCATCGTCCGTATGGATTTGATCATTCCCTCCCCGGTGAATTTTCTGCCGCTGCGTGAAAACATGCTCGATATCGCACAACCCGCGGGAATCCTTACTTCTCCTTCGAGGGGAATGTTTTGAGTTTTAAAAAAGTCCATGCTGCCTCCCGAACAAAAAAAAGGCGTCAAGATACAGGGGATAAACCCTTCTTAGACGCCTTTGCCTTGATGAGAAAGATATAAGGAATAGATGAAAAGTGCAATAGTATAAGAGAGAAATTTTTACACTAATTCTGTAATTTCATAAATTATAACAAGATGGTTATATTAAATCTTGGAGGTCTCTTGTAGTGTGTTTTCCTCTCTCTTTACTTTAGATCTCGATTATGGAATCCTTCAAAATCAATAGTGATACGGTTTTCTTCCTGGGCTTCATTTTCGAGAAGGCCATGATCGGGTTACCTTTGTAGGAGAGCAGAAGCATATAGCCGCTTCCTGTATACTCCACGCTCTCGATAGTGCAAGCGTTGAATACACAATGGTGGGGATAGACACTTTCATTGATTTCTTCGTCACTTATCGCCGATACGTTCTCGGGCCTGAAGAAGAGCATTCTTTTCTTTTCGTCTGGATAGATAAGAGAAGAATTTATGACGGTTCCGTCTCCCGTAAAGAATGCGGAGAAGAGTGTTTTCGGCTTTGAGTATATCTCTTCGGGCGTTCCTTCGGTGTCGATCGCCCCGTCTTTGAGGATGATTATCCTGTCGGAGATGGCAAATGCTTCGTCTCTGTCGTGTGTCACGTAGAGCATCGTAAGACCGAGAGAATCGTGTATCTGTCTGATTTTCGACCTCAGGTTCTTCCTGAGTCTCAGATCGAGAGAAGAGAGAGGCTCATCCAGAAAGAGTACATCGGGCTCAGACGCGATTGCACGGATGAGGGCAACTCTCTGTGCTTCTCCTCCCGATAGTGTCTCGACGTTACGCTTCTCGTATCCCCTGAGATCCGCCAATTCGAGGAGCTTCTTCGTCATCTCCTTCTTCTCGCTTCTCGATTTTCCCTTCATCCCGTACTCGATGTTCTTTCCGGTGTTCATTGTGGAGAAGAGCGAGTAATCCTGAAAGACGAATCCTATGCCGCGTTTTTCAACGGGGAGGGAGGTAATGTCCCTGCCGCCGAGAAGTATCTCTCCGCTCTCTATCTCCTCCGTTCCGCTGAGAAGGGAAAGAAGTGTGGATTTGCCGCTTCCGGAGGGGCCGAGCAGAGAGACAAGTTCCCCCTTTTCAATACTCAGCGATACATTAAGCGTGAACTCTTTATATGTTTTCTTTATATTCTTTGCTTCAAGATAAGACATTTCTGTCACCTCCTTTCTCGCTGAGGGCGAAAACTACGAGCGAGAGTACAATGACGATTACACTCAGGCATGAGGCACCCTGGTAGTTGTATTGCTGTATCATCTTATATATAAGGACGGGGAGGGTTGTTATCTTTCCGCCCGAGAGTGTCATCGTGGCGTTTGTTTCTCCCATTGAGAGCGCGAATGAGAAAGCAAAGGATGTGAGCATACTTCGTCTGAGAAGAGGGCGCTCCACCTTTCTGTAGCATTCCATATTGCTTGAAGAGAGACTGAGAGCCGAGTAGTAGAGTCTTTCGCTGATCTTCTCCGCTCCGGGGAGTATCGTTCGGAATGCAAAGGGAAGAACAACTGTTATATGCGCAAGAAGCGTAAAGATTAGACCGCTTATCCTCCCGCCGTGTCCAATTCTCGACGAAAGAAAGGAAAAGCCCAGACCTAGCGTAACGCTTCCGAGAGCCATCGGGAGTGAAGAGAGAAGGGGAGTAATTATGCTCTTTCTTCTCACTTCCGAGAGTGCAAGATCTCCCGCCATCCTTGTTGCTACTGCCGACGAAAGAAGAGCGAGAGAGATGGAGCTTAGTAGACTTTCCTTTACGGTATCTGATGAAAGGATCTTCTTCCACTCCATGAGTGTAAAGACCCCGTCTCTCGTAAAGAGCGACCTGTATAATATTGAGAGAATCGGCGGAAGAATGAAGAGAGCAATGAGAAAGGAGAGAATGAATGCCTTTACTTTCTTTCCCCCTTCCGCTTTTTTGAGCTCTCTTTTCTTTTTCTCTACTTTCTTCTCCTTTCTGCCGGAGGAGGTGATAAGAAGGAGAATTGACAGAACAAGGAGGGAGAAGAGTGCAAGAGAGGACGATGATGCGAGGTCTCCGTCCATATATGTACGCCTGTATATTTCAGCTTCAATCGTATAATACCTAGGGTTTCCTCCGAGCGTCATGATTATGAGAAACGATGGATAGCAGAAGAGGAAAATGAGAAGAAGTATCTGGTAGATATTTGATTTGATGGAAGGAAGAAGGATTGAGAGAGTCACCTTCCATCTCTTCTTTCCCAGTGACAGGGCAGCTTTTTCCTGCATATCGCCGGACGATAACAAAGCTCCCGTCAGGTAAGAGAAAGCAAGAGGAAAGTTGAGATAAACATGTGCTAGGATTATCGCCTTGAACGAGTAGAGTACATTAATCGAGAGTCTCCCTCCGCTGATGGAGGAGAGTGCATTATTGAGTATCCCGTTCTTACCGTACCATATGACAAAACCCAGCACCACGATTATCGAGGGCATTACGAAAGCCGTATCGGAAAGTGCGAGCACTAACCTTTTACCTCTGAAGTCATAGCGTGAGAAGAAGATGGCAAATGGGATTGCAAGCATTGTCGAGAGGATGCTGCTTACCGCCGACTCGAGGGCAGTAAAGCCGAGAAGGCGGTATGTGTAGCGTGACGAAAAGACATCACCGAGCTTTTCAAGCGATGAGAGTGATTTGAATAAAACAGAGAGAAGCGGAAAAACAAATATCACCAGCGTCACTGTAAGAGCCGGGACGGAGAGTAGAAGATAGAAGTTGTTTTTCCGTTTCATTATCTTATTTTGTAATCAAAGATGAGAAAGACGCAAGGATTGATGAAACATCAAGTTCGTCTGCCTTGTAGATTTTCGCGCTCTTCGGGGCAAATGAGTAAGCCTCGGGGAGTACAGTGTCCTCTGTAACAGGATACATGGAGTTGGTGACTGCGATAGTCTCCTGAGCTTTGGTCAATATGAATGATATGAACTCTTCGGCTTCTGTCCTATGCTCTGTTCCCTTTACAATGCCGACGCCTTCAATTGTGACTTCATGCCCCTCGTTGAAGATGAGAGCCTCGTAGCGCGTGGTGTTTTCATTCATTACGTGGTATACGGGACTTGTCGTGTAGCTTATTACAATCGGTGCCTCTCCCTCTGTAAAGAGAGCGTATGCCGACGACCAGCCTGATGCCATGACAAGGGCGTTATCCTCCATCTTCTCCCACCAGAGTGCCCAGTCGTCTCCGAGTGCATTATATGTCCATAACAAAAGCCCCAGTCCGACGCTGCTTGTTCTCGGGTCGATGAGGATTACCTTTTTTCTGTATTCTTCCTTTGTCAGATCCCATAGTGACTCTGGTTTTTCTATTCCTGACTCTGTGTCCCAGACGAATGCAAATTCACCCCAGTCGAAGGGAATGAGCCTGTGAGTACTGTCAAAGACGAGGGACGGGTCGATTTTGTCGATAAGGTCGCTTTCGAACGGCTCGAGGATTGAATAGATCCTATCGGCCATGTAATCCGTGACGCCGAGGATAACATCGCATGAGGTGTTTTCGCCCTCCATGAGAAGTTTGTTGATCATCTCTGCAGAGGATCCTGCAGAAACAAGGTTTACCTTTATTCCGGTCTCTTCTTCAAAGAGAGGAATAAGCGCATCTGCGCTTCCCCATTCGCCTGCGAATGTGTCATAGGCATAGACTGTGAGTTCCTTTCCGCTCTCCTCTTTTACAGGATTGGAGAAGAGTGCAAGTACAGTCAACAAAAGTACGAGGACAGAAATCAGCTTTTTCATATAAGCCTCCAAAAAGTGTAAAATCTGTCTTAGGGAAAATAAATAAAAGGTGCTGTCGTTCCCTACGCTAGAATTACCTAGATCAGGTTCGAGGGTATCTCTCAGGCATTACGCCACCCCTAGACAAGAAGAATTTACACAGAAAGTAGGAAATCTTCAAGACAAAAGCGGTAAGAGAGAATAAACTTTTCATATGCTACCTCTCTTCTCGTCACATAAGGCATCATTACTCGATAAGTCTCTTATTGAAGGATACTCTCTTGATGAATCTTCCCTTGTTACGAATGCATCTCTCGGTGCCTTTGTTACTTATAGAAAGATCTTTGAGAACAGGAGGGTTCTCTTTCTCGTCGGTAAGGGCAACAACGGAAGCGATGCACTCGCTCTCGCGTCTTTTGTCATTCCGGTAGCTGAGAGCGTATTTATTTACAATCACTTCGAGAAGGGTAATGAAGAGAACGAGAGGAGGAAAAGAGAAATCGACAGTAAATACTTTGTCGCCTCTCCTGTTGATGCCGATGTAATAGTAGACGGCCTCTTCGGTGTCAACTATCGTCTTCCTCTCGACGAAAGAACAAGAAACTTAATTGACGAAGTAAACAGTTCGTCTGCAATAGTCATAGCCCTCGATGTTCCCTCGGCCTATGAGATAAGAGCCGATTATACAATCACATTCATGTGTCAGAAAGAAGAGATGTATCTTCCCCAAAACAGGGGAAAATGCGGCGAGATTACTCTTTTCAATCCCGGCTTTCCCGTTGATGCAATCATAGGCGGCAGGGAGTTTCTTCTCGACGACGGCGATTACAAAATAAAAACATTTTCTCCTGTTGACTACAAGAACACCCGGGGACACGTGTGTGTGATAGGGTCCAGTGAAAGATATCCCGGAGCTGCAATACTAACGTCTCGCTCGTCTTTCCACGCGGGAGCGGGAAAGGTATCGCTTATGAGCGGATCCACAACACGTAATGCCGTTCTTTCGTCCTATCCTTCGATAATGACACAGTCTGAATCTTCTCCTCTCGTCAAGGCCGACAGCTACGTCGTGGGACCCGGCTGGGACGAAGGAAGACGCGATGTTTTGTTATCGATAATAGAAAGCGGGAAAACTTTTGTAGTCGATGCCGATGCAATAAAACTACTCTACGACTTGAAACTCAATAACAAAGCTGTTATTACACCCCACATAGGAGAGTTTAAAAAGCTGCTTTCAATTCTCTCAATCGAGGAGAGTGATGTAGTGGAGAGCATAAAGAAAGTTGCGAAAACTCTCGAGTGTGTCGTTGTTCTCAAAGGTGCTACGGTCCTTATAAGTGACGGAGAGAGTCTTTTCGTCTATGACGGCGTTAACCCCGCACTCGGTGTTGCGGGCTCTGGCGATGTTCTCTCGGGAATTATCGGGGCGTTTCTTGCTTCCGGAGAGAGTACAATGGAGAGTGCAATAAATGCCGTAATTCTTCACCAGAAATGCGGAAGAACACTCAGCGAAAAGAAAGGATTCTATACAGCGGAAGATATAATAAACGAGGTCGGGAGAGAGAGATGATTCAGGGCTATTTTCTATCATTGGTCTTTCTTGTTCTTTATTCTTTGATGTTCTACCAGACGAGGTACCGCATGGAGCTTTCATTCATGCTGCGGTTTTCGTCCGCTCTCGAGAGCAGCAGCAGGCTCTTCTATCTCTTTACTGCTCTGGGCTTTCTTACCTTTCTCATTCTGATCTTCTTTCCCGTAAGTCCGGGGCCGATGATTCTCGGCGATATTCTTCCCGCAGTTGTTATACTTTATGATACGCTCTACTTTTTCGTTGATATTAAAAGAAAAGAAAAGAACGAGAAGATAGTAGATTATTTAGATAAAAGAAGACTGGAAATGAAGCTCTTTCTTGCACGCCTCAATATTGTAATCGCGGCACTTCATTTCCTTCTTCCATCATTTGTCATAATATAGGGGGAAATATGATTGAGCGTAATACTACAGCCGGTGTACTTGAAAAAGATGGTCTCTTCCTTGTCGGAGAGAGAAAAGAAGGCGGCCCCTTGTCTCTTAAATGGGAGTTCATCGGAGGTAAGAACCGCTACGGTGAGAGCCTTGAGGAGACACTTGAGAGAGAATGGATGGAAGAATTGGGGTTGAGAATTAAGACAGGCCCCTTTCTTCTTAATACGGAATTCACGAACGGAGAGACTCACTACACGCTTCACTGCTTCCGAGTCTTCCTTGTCGAGGAACCCGATGAGATAAGTTCCACCATCCACAAAAGCCTCAGGTGGGTCGATAAAACAGAGCTCTCTCTTCTCGATTTCGGTCCTTCCGACAGTGTGATAAGAGACTACATCTGCAGTCTAAAATAAAATCCTGCCATCAAAATGACAGGATTTGAGCGAGAGACAGTCGATATTAAGTATTCGAAGTATCTGAAGAAGTATTCGTATCCGTCACAGTTTCTGTTGTCTCAGCCTTAGCTGATTTGACTGTCGGTGTGGGATCAAGTCTTGCAGCATTCAAAAGACGTAAGTCTACACTTTTGCCGTCAACTGTTGCTGATGTGAACTTCTCTCCGTCATGTGAGTAGGTAATGGAGCCGTAAACTTTTTCGTCAAGAGTTAAGGAATATGAAACAGTGATAACCTTTTCGTTATCTTCCATGGAGGAGTTTAGAGAGATAAAGTGCAGCTCATCAGTTTTTTGTTCTGTTTCTTTGTCTTTAGTCATTTTATATGAGATGGAAAATTGAGCTTCGGGATCCGAACCGACTACTGCAGTTTTCTTTTTTTCGTCCCCTGTAATTTTGATAGTTCCTTTTGTAAAGGTTGGACTAGTAGTAGTTACTTCGATTTCTTTCCCTGGATGAAGGGCGGAGAGAAATGCCGCCATATTCTTTTTTTCAATTGCTTTATTCGCAAGGCTGTCACCGCTTTCTGCTGTTGTTGTATCCGGGAACAAACCCGTAACAGGCGCCATCATTACATATGTCTGGCAGAACTTCTCGTACGTAGCTATGACCTCTTCAGACTTGTCGTTGTCGCATGAGACGAAGAGGAGAGCAAGAATGATCAGCAATACTGCTGTTATACTTTTCTTCATTTTTCTTTTCCTTTATGAGGTAAATTTACCTTTCCGCTACTTTAGCACAACGGAAGAATATTCTGCTATAGGATATGAGGTTCTTGATGAGAAAAATACATACTTCTTCATACTGAGAATTTATGCAATATAAATCCCCGCTTTTACTGCGGGGATCTTCGGGTTTTACATTACCGTTCCATCAGGGATTACGGCATTCTTGTTGATTACGATGATTCCATCATGGACGGAGTACATCTCCCAATCACCATCTGGCCGCTTGATGTTGTCGATTCCGATACGGCAGTTGGAACCGATTCTTGCATTCTGGTCGATGATTGCCTTCTTTATGATTGTAGCTCTTCCGATTCCTATGTTAGGAATACCGTTCTTTGCATTTTCAGCCTTCTCCTCTTCGCTTTCATAGCGTGAAGCGCCCATTGTGTAGACACCGTCGAGAGAAGCTCCTTCCTCGATGAATGTTCTGACACCGATGATCGAGTTGACGATATATGCATTGGTGATGATCGAACCTTCACTTGTGAGTGAGTTGGAGATATTGCAGAAGTTAGCCTTTGTAGCAGGAAGATGTCTGCGGTGTGTGTAGATCGGCATCTCTTCATCGTAGAAGTTGAATGAGGGCTTATCTGCTGCAAGGTTGAGGTTGGCCTCATAGAATGCCTTGACAGTTCCGATATCTTCCCAATAATCATCGAAGAGGTAGGAAGCAACCGGCTTGTACTTGATGATATCCGGAATGATTTCCTTACCGAAGTCTGTCTTGTCGTTGTTGAGAGCCATCTCCATCTCCTTTGCATTGAAGATGTAGATACCCATGCTTGCGATATACTCGTTCTTTTCTGTTCTCTTCTGGCCGAGCTGCTCCTTGAGAGTCTTCTCCGGTACGATGTAGTCTGTAATATCTGCATCCTTGGCAGGCTTTTCGTAGAACTTTGTGATCATGCCGTTCTCGTCACATCCCATGATGCCGAGTCCTGTTGCCTCTGATCTGCTGATCGGTTTACCTGCGATTGTGAGAGTTGCTCCTGTTGCGATATGTCTTTCGAGCATCTTGTTGAAGTCCATTCTGTAGAGCTGGTCTCCCGAGAGGATGACGTAGTACTCTGCATTCTGGTCTCTGAAGTGCTTGAGGTTCTTTCTTACAGCATCTGCTGTTCCCTGATACCATGTCTCTGATGCATATGTCTGCTCGGCAGCGAGGATTTCTACAAATCCGCCGGAGAATGCATCAAAGTTGTATGTTGATGAGATATGGTTATGTAGTGAGGCGCTGTTGAACTGTGTCAAAACATAGATCTGTCTGATGTTGCTGTTGATACAGTTGGAGATGGGGATATCGACAAGACGATATTTTCCTGCAAACGGGACAGCCGGTTTCGACCTGTCCATTGTGAGAGGATAAAGTCTTGTTCCTCTTCCGCCACCGAGAATGATTGCCACTACCTTCTTATTATTCAATGTCATGGAATTGATCTCCTTTTTTATTTATTTTAATCCTTTTATTTGTTAAATAAAGTTAATGTTTTGCATCTTACGTTTTATTTACGAGGTTAGAGTAGAGAGCCTCATACCCTTTAGCCGACAAAGCCCAGGAGTAATCTCCCTCCATTCCTCTCCTGACGACGGCGTCTTTATCTCTGCTCTTATAGAGTTCAATAGCCCTGTCCACGGCTTTTACTATCTCGTCGGGTGTCAGATTCTCGAATGAAATGCCGTTCCCGTCCTCGTGTGATATGTCCCTCACGGTATCCTTGAGTCCTCCCGTCGAGTGGACGATTGGAATTGTTCCATACCTCAGGGAGTACATCTGGTTGAGACCGCAGGGCTCGTAGACCGACGGCATCAGGAAGAAGTCGGCACCCGCTTCAAGAGAATGTGACATCTCCTCGGAGAAGAGGATCTTAACCGAGAGGTTCTCATACTTCGTCATGAGCATGCTCAGCTTCGAGATATACCTGCCGTCCCCCGTTCCGATGAGAGCAACCTGGACATCCTTTTTGAGTATCCTCTCGAGTGCGCATTCTTCTCCTTCTAAGAGGAGTGTATCGAACCCTTTCTGGGAGGCAAGTCTCGATATGAGAGCAACCAGCGGCGTATCCTCTTTCTCCTTGAGTGAGAACTCCCGCTGTATATAGCTCTTACATTTCTTCTTTCCGCTCATGTTCGAGACAAAGTAGTTCTCCTTTATGAGACTGTCTTTTTCCGGATCCCATTTGGAGGTATCTATACCGTTGAGGATACCCGATGTGTCGCTCTCTCTCTCTTTCAAGAGGTCCTCAAGCCCTGCGCCGTATTCCTTCGTCATTATTTCCTCGGCGTATGACGGGGAGACAGTTGTGATCTTGTCCGATGTAGCGATTGCAAGTGCCATCATGTTGAGAGCGTTGTTTCTCATTGCCTTACCGGGGATTACGGATGATGAGTAGACAGAGTCGAGCGGTGAGAAGACTCCCTGGTACTCGAGGTTATGTATCGTGAAGAGTGTTTTCCCCGGAGCTTTGAAATACTTTAAAAAGTGGGGGACGAATCCCGTTGTCCAGTCGTGACAGTGGACTATATCGAATTTGATTCCGCTTGCGAGAATATAGAGAGCTGCAGCCTTGCTGAATGCAATGAAGCGCGGGCAGTTGTCGCTGTAGGGCGTGAATGATGTGTCCCCGTAGATTCCCTTTCTTTTTGTAAAGTAATCTATTGCGAGTGCTGCATAAGTAACACCGTCGACTTTCTTTTCATACACTTCCGCTTTGATGTTTTCACCGAGCATCGGTATACGATAGGAGATTGTCTTTTTGAAACCATCTCCGGGAATAAACGAATAGAAAGGCATGAAGACAGTTACTTCGTGCCCGATTTTTCCAAGTGCGAGAGATAATGCTCCCACAACATCAGCCAGCCCCCCTGACTTGGAGAAGGGAACGGCTTCACTTGTTACCATTAGTATCTTCATGTCTTCATTATCCTATCGACGTCGACGAGGGGGCAAGTTAAATATTTAAAAATTTACTTATTCAAGTGGAAGAGCCGGGGGAAGCCGGCTCTCTGTTATCTATTGGTGAGATTACGTATGTATTCGTCTGCGCTGTGGCTCGCTCTCGCTCCGTCACCTGCCGCAGTCACCACCTGTCTGAACGAGGATGCTGTCACATCTCCCGCGGCAAAGAGTCCCGGCGTTTTTGTCTCGAGGGCGCTGTTGACTATGATAAAGCCGTTGTCCATATCGACAAGTGGAGCGAAGATATTTGACGCTGGAGTAATTCCGACAAAGACGAAGACACCATCCGTCTCGACTTCCTTCCCGCTTGAGAGAAGAACAGATTTTACTTCCTTTCCGTCTCCCTTTATCTCGGAGACGCTCTCATTCATCATGAAGGAGATGTTGTCGCACTTTCTTACTCTCTCGATAAGGACGCTCTGTGCGCGGAAAGTGTCACGGCGGTGCACTATTATGACTTCGCTGCACATTCCGGAAAGGTAGAGGGCGTCCGTGAGAGCAGTGTCCCCTCCGCCTACTACTATTACTCTCTTATTTTTGAAGAACGGACCGTCGCAGGTTGCGCAGTAACTTACGCCTTTACCCCTGTATTCATTCTCTCCCTTGACCGAGAGCGTGCGGTGTGTTGCGCCTGTTGCCGCTATGACCACTTTCGAGACAATCTCCCTCTCATCTGTTTTTGTATAGAAAAGATTGTTTTCCTTTTTAATGGAGAGTGCTCTTTCATAGGCAATATCGACTCCGAACTCTTCGCACTGCTTCTCCATTTTCTCGCTTAAGAGGTAGCCGTTTATCTTCTCCAGCCCGGGATAGTTTTCTATCTCGTCGATGAATAAGAGCTGTCCCCCCGGTCCCATCGGGTCTATGATGAGGGCTTTGTGTCCGCTTCTCGCAAGGTACTGTCCGCCTGCCATTCCCGCGGGGCCGGATCCGATTACAAGCGCATCAATTTCCATTCTGAGCCTCCGCAGTACGCGCTAAGAGCATCTCCTCGGCATCACTCCGTCTTATATAGACAGGGCCCATCCCGATATCGTCAGCGCCGAGAGTTTTATATTGCTCCTCTCCGAGAGAGATGAGTGCATGAGATAGGTTTCTCGGAGCACCTTCGTCGAGAACGAGGTTAATGCTTTCGTCAATTTCTTTTGCTTTCTTATAAAATGTGAGGGCATCCGGACCTGTTACAAGAACAGGGGAGGAGAGCGCTTTAATCTCATTTACAATCGTCTCGGGGCTCTCGTCTCTGTCTTCTTCTTTATTTGAAATACGGTAGTAGAATCTCTTCTTCTTTGCGTCTATTACGGAGAGCACGGTACCGTTATATAGTGATGAACTCTTCTCTATTACCGAGAGAGTCGGAACACTTACAAGCGGGATGTCATTCGAGAGTGATATCCCCTTGAGAAGTGACATTGCGATTCTGAGCCCTGTAAAGGAGCCCGGACCGCGTGTTGTTATAAGAAGATCGATGTCGCCCAGTTTAAGAGAAGCGCGGGTGAGCATCGCCTTTATCTCTCCCATGAGGTTCTCGCTCGGTGAGAATGCTCCATTCACCATTCTCTCTTCATAAGTTGAGTCCGTCTTGAGTGCAATGGAGAGAATTGCCGTTGATGTATCTATTGAAAGGATATTCATAATTCAAGTCCTTTTATTTCAATTGTTCTCGATAAGTCATCGTTGATTGTAATATTTATATAGATGGTGTTCTCGGGAAGCATCGAGTCTATCTTCTCCGACCACTCTATGAGTGATATGCCGTCGGGATACAAAAACTCCTCGCCGCCCATGGATTCGAATTCGTCCTCTCCGCTGAGGCGGTAAATATCGAGATGATAGAGTTTCTCCTTCCCCTCATATTCCTGTACAAGAGTGAATGTCGGGCTTACGATAGCTTCCTCAATTCCGAGAGAGAGAGCTATTCCCTTGGCAATTACTGTCTTTCCGGCTCCAAGAGAGCCCCTGAGTGACACACAGTCACCCTTTTTGAGGTGAGAGCCGATTTTCTTTCCGAGTTCGAGTGTCTCGTCCACACTCTTTGTGTTAAATGTCATCTTCAGCCGTCCCGCATCCACAGACGCTTCCGTCTGTCTTTTCAAAGCTGTCAAAGAGCCTGTCCTTTATATCGCCGCCGTCCTTGGCTAACTCGCCTTCGACGATTTCCTCGTGTATGAGAGATCCGATCTTCTCTCCCGTCTTCTCCTCGTATTTCCTGATGAGAGCATCGACGATTGTGTCGTTAGATGCAATGTATCGTGCCTTCTCGAGGTACTCTCTCGCCCTGTCGAATTCTCCGTCCTCCAGCATGAGGTAGGCGAGGTTTGTGATGACTGTGAGATTCTCTTCGTCAAGGTCGTATGCCGTCTCGAGATATATCTCGGCAAGTTCCCTCTTTCCCGAGGAGAGTTCGCAGAGGCTCAATTCATTGTAGATTTCGGCGTTGCTTATTCCCATTTCAAGGCACTTCATAAAACACTTTACAGCCTCTTCATACTCTTTCTTTATTCTGAGTGCCCACCCCTTGAGAAAGTAGCCGTTCCACATCTTGGGGTTTTCCTTGATGAAGCCTTCGATGATGGGTAGTGCCCTGTCGCTTTCCCCCATTGACAAGAAGTCATATGCTTCTTCGATTTTCTCTCTGTTGTCTATCTTGAATGATACTTCGCTGTAGAGCTTCTTTATCTCTTCCTTTCTCTCTCCCTCGGGTGCTGTTTCAAGATAACGGAGGATATACTCCTTCGCTTCGTCGAGGTTGGCCATGAATGCTTCAAAGGATGCAAGTTCATATAAAAGCTCCTCGGTCTCTCCGAATTTTTTGATGCCGCTGAGGAGTGTATCGCGCGCATTCTTTATATATTCCTTGTTGTCGTCGCCCTTCGATGCGGCGTCAACTGCCATATATGAATAGAGTGTTGCGAGATTGATGCAGCTCTCGTTGTCGGGTCTTAGATGGTAGACAGCTTTGAATAAGAGTAGTGCAAACTCATAGTCTTTCTTCTGCTCCTTAGCTATTGCAGCCGTGTTGAGCTTATCGACGATGTCCCTGTCGATGGCAGGTATAAGGCTCTTGTAATAATCTATGTTCTCATTCTTCTCATCAAAGGCAACAACCGTGATGAGGCCGCTCATGAGGTTCTGTACTGTGTAGTCTTCTTTTTCAAGCTTTTCCCTGTTCTCGGGGATGGAGAAGGGGAGTTTTATAGCGGGATCCATTTTCAGCGACCCGAGATCGACCATGAATGACGGGGGTAGTGTGATGTATGTAATCTTATCTAAAGTGTTCATGGCTCAATGATAACGAGAAAACAAAAAAAATCCTATAGAAAGATCTAATCGTCGACTCTTGAACATTAGTTCAAGGGGGAGTCCTTGTTCGCTTGCGTTCTGTACCCTGTATAACCTGTCGGCGGGTGCAATGCAGGCAGAAGCTATCCCAGACTCCGAATGTATAGGTTTGAGCCAAGAGGTGCTTGATTAGGTTCCTATAGGTCTAGTCATATAATACAACATTTAAAAAATATGTGTAGATAATTTTCAACAAAAAATGGAGGCCGTAACCTCCACTTTGATCTTAGGACTCTTAGAAGTCGAAGTCGACATCGTCAACACTGCCGTGACTGAGCTCCTCCGCCTGTGCGATATCTTCACTCTGACTTTCGTCGGAGATGAACTGATCGCTGGATTCAAGCTCCTGAAGCGACTTGCTGACGGAAGCGGTAATAGCCTGAGCGCTCTCGCTGATTTTGTCTATGAGATCCTGCAGTTCATCATTGTGGACCTCGACAAGATTCAGCCTCCTTTTCAGATCTACAATCTCTCCCGAGAGAATTGCCAAAGCATCTGTTGCTTTTTTCAATCTAAAAGTAATGAGTTCGTTCCTGCTTATACGCTCCATATGTCTCCTCCTTAAGCGAGAGCATTCTTGACTGATGCAACAAGTGCGCTGAATGCAGCCTTGTCTTCAACAGCCATGTTAGAGAGTGCCTTTCTGTTGAGAGTGATGTTCATCATCTTCAAGCCGTGCATGAACTGTGAGTAGTTGAGACCTTCTGCCTTAACTGCTGCGTTGATTCTTGCAATCCAGAGCTTTCTGAAATCACGCTTCTTCTCTTTTCTTCCACGATATGCATACTGACCTGCCTTTGCGACTGCGTCCTTTGCAATTCTGTGGTTGGTGCTTCTGCGGCCATAGTAGCCTTTAGCCTGGTCGAGAATTTTCTTTCTTCTGTCCTTTCTCTTGGTTCCGTCAACTGCTCTTGGCATAATCTCTCCTCCTTAATTAAGCATAAGGGAGCATTTCTTTTGCTCTCTTTGCTTCAACATCGGCAAGAACTCCCTGGTGACGAAGATTCATCTTCCTCTTGGAGCTCTTCTTGGTGAGAATATGGCGAGATCCCTGCTTTTTGATCATGACCTTGCCGCTTCCGGTGACCTTGTAGCGCTTTGCTGCGCTCTTTCTTGTTTTCATCTTAGGCATTTTTTGCCCTCCTATCAGCACCGTCAGGAACAAGAACCCTGACTGGTTACTTTATTTCAATCCCGTACGGGAGAGAATTACTCGTTTTTCGCCTCTTCGTTTTCCTTGGAGGCTGCCGCTTTTGCCTTCGCCTTGCTGCTCTTGGACGGGCTGAGCATTATACTCATCATTTTACCTTCCATGAATGCACTCTTGTCAAGGTTGAAGGGACACTCCATCTCGGTTAGCTTCACAAGAATCGTATCAAGAACATCCTTTCCAAGCTCCGGGTGGGTCATCGTCCTTCCTTTGAAACGGATTGAAACCTTCACCTTGTTGCCGTCCTGGAGGAACTCCGCGATAGCCTTGCTTTTCGTGTTGATGTCGCCTTCTGCAATCTTTGACTGCATTCTGACTTCCTTGAGCTTGGTTACAACCTGGTTCTTCTTGGCTTCTTTCTGCTTTTTCTCCATTTCGTATCTGTATTTACCGAAATCAAGTACCTTGCATACAGGTGGATTGGCCATAGGGGAGACTTCCACGAGATCAAGTCCCGCATCCTCCGCAATCCTCAAAGCATCGAAAGTGCTCATTACTCCTCTCTGATTTCCACTTTCATCAATCAGAAAGACTTCTCTCGCCCTGATCTGGCGATTGATTCTTAAATCCTTTGTAGCCATTAAACTCCTAACTCTTGGCAAAACGCAAAATATAATTAATAGATTCGTGCCTTTCAGCACGTGGAAAGATTAACATTAAGAGAAATTACTGTCAAATCTGACAGCCTCTTTTTTCGTCTTTTATCTCTAAAAAACGGGGATGATAGCCATCCCCGTCAAGATTCTCAGTCGAGAGCGTGTCCGCTTGAACCGAGTACTTCGTTGTTTTTATGCATATACATCTTCTTGAGTTCGTCCCTAGCTGGTCCGAGGTACTTTCTCGGGTCGAATTCAGATGGCTTCTCGTCGAAGATTCTTCTGATTGTAGCTGTCATTGCAAGTCTGCCGTCGGAGTCGATGTTGATCTTGCATACTGCACTCTTTGCTGCCTTTCTAAGCTGCTCCTCCGGGATACCTACGCTGTCGGAGAGCTTTCCGCCGTGCTCGTTGATCATCTTTACATATACCTGAGGAACGGATGAAGAGCCGTGGAGAACAATCGGGAAGCCCGGGAGTCTCTTTTCGATTTCCGCGAGGATGTCGAATCTGAGCTCCGGCGGGACAAGAACACCGTCTGCGTTTCTTGTGCACTGTTCGGGTGTGAACTTATAAGCGCCGTGTGATGTACCTACGCTTATAGCGAGAGAGTCAACGCCTGTCTTCTGGACGAAGTCTTCAACTTCCTCCGGTCTTGTGTAGTGTGACTGTGCAGCACTTACTTCGTCTTCGATTCCGGCAAGAACACCGAGTTCGCCTTCAACTGTTACATCGAACTGGTGAGCATAGTCTACGACCTGCTTTGTAACCTTTACGTTTTCCTCATAGGGAAGAGAAGAACCGTCGATCATTACAGATGAGAAACCGTTGTCGATACATTCCTTGCATGTTTTGAATGAATCACCGTGGTCGAGGTGGAGAACGATAGGAATATCGCAGCCGAGCTCATGTGCATATTCAACTGTCCCGCGTGCCATATTTCTCAATATGTTAATATTGGCATAATCTCTGGCGCCTCTTGAAACCTGGAGAATAACAGGGCTCTTTGTCTCGACGCATGCCTGGATTATTGCCTGCATCTGTTCCATGTTGTTGAAATTGTATGCTGGGATGGCATATCCACCCTTAACAGCCTTAGCGAACATATCTCTTGTGTTAACAAGACCTAATTCCTTGTAACTTGTCATATTAAAGCCTCCTTGTTAGAAACCGTTAATAATTTACTTATTATTTGCGGTATAGTCAACTTTCTCATGCCTCTATTTTATTGAGGATGTTTTCAAAATAAACTATCATTCGAGTATGTCCAGAGTGAAGAAAACAATAGCCGCCGCAATTCTCATACTTTTTCTTGCTTCAGCATCGCTGTTCTTTTTCTTCCCTCTTGTGGTCTATGTCTACCCCGAAGGAATGTCGGCATATGAGAGGCGTTATTCTCACCCCTTTTTCATCTCAGACGGCTATCTCTTACTTTCCCGCAGCGACGGGAAAGAGTCTCTAATTGAAAGAATCAAGAAACCTTCTTTATACATATACACGCCTTTTGCTTCCTCGCCGGATGGAAAGCACTACCGTGACTATACGATCCTCAAGGACGGCGAAGAGATAAGACTCGAGGAGAACACGGAGGAGATGATGAGAAGTTTTCTGTCCGCCTTTCCCTCGAAAAGCATCGGTTTTTCTTATAACGAAAGCGACAGTACCATGTCTGATCTTTATAACATGCTGAGTAAGGAATATCCGCTTCTTGTGGATTTGGGCTACAAAGAGAGGGTTTCTGTCGTGAACAAGGATGAGCTCATAGAGAAAAGCAACACACTCTGGGGGATAATAGTCACGTCCCCCGGGGACGAAAAGGAGCTTTATAGGTCAACGACGGCGAGAGTCATCATGAAGGAGATGGATGCCGTAGCCGCACTCTCTCTCGAGAGCGTCGTTTCCATTCACTACGACTGGAACAGAATCATCAAGAACATTCTAGATAACGGCTGGAGTGCGCCTTACTACACTTTCTCCACTCTTCATAAGTGAGCGGAAATTCTTTATAACATTCTCTTTTATGTAGTCTTTATCCTCTCCTCTGAGGGACGAAAGAAAAGAGAGGGTGAGCTCTGTGTTTTCGGGCCTGTTGGGTTTTCCTCTCATTGGCACCGGACTGAGATAGGGCGAGTCCGTCTCATATAGAAGTCTCTCTATAGGGCAGAGTCTTGCGCTCTCCTGTATATCCTTATTATTTTTATATGTCACATTTCCCGAGAACGAGAAGAATGCACCTCTATCGAGGAGTTTATTCATTACTAACGGAGAGGAGGAGAAGCAGTGCATTATCGTCCTCTCGTCTATGTATTTGATGTGGTCGATGAGTGCCTCGTCGGCGTCGCGGGAGTGTACGATGAGAGGGATAGAAAGTGTATGCGCTATTTCTGCCTGAAGAGAAAAGAGTTTGGACTGCTCTTCAAGTGTCCCGTAGCCCCAGTGAAAGTCGAAGCCGCATTCTCCGATGGCGTCTGCACCGTAAGAAGCGATATCTTTCTCAATTCTTTTTATGCTTTCGTCGACCGTGAGAGGAAACTTTTCTCCCGTGCACCAGGGACCTGCTCCCATCGAGAGGAAGACATCTTTTCTCTTTCCCGCAAGTTTTATTCTCTCTTCCCCGTCCCCTGGAAGTGTTGCAGCTTCAAGAGCCAGAAAATCATCCGGGAGTGAAGGCTCAAGGCCCTTTTCGATCATTGATGGAAGGTGGAAGTGGGAATCGAAAATCATAGTTTTATCATAGAAGAAAAAAAGTGTAGTGTCATCGACTTGAAAGCATGAGAGCTTAACAATTATAATCGCGCCATGAAAAAAAATATTGCTGCTGTTCTTGTATTATTACTTACGCTGTCTTTTTCACTTTTTGCGGGAGAATATACCGTAAAGACCGAACACTTCGATTTCATCTTCTCCGATGAGACCGAGGAGACTGCATATGAAGTAATTGATGTTGCTGAAGAGTATTACTCAAAGCTCGTGTCATTCTTCTCATATGATCCGGAGATGCACATCCCCGTCTACTTCAAGTACGACATCAAAAGCTACAACGCCTACTATACAGCCTATCCGGCAGACCACATCGTAATGTTTGTTACATCGATTCCGACCTCTCTCTTCATGAATGTCGACTATCCTCTGTCTCTTACTTTCTACCATGAATTGACACATGCATTCACACATAACATAAAGAGCGGTTTTACCAAGTTTCTCTCCAATGTTTTCGGTGATCCCGTAAGCCCTGCCGACTTACTCTACATGAACAAAGCCTTCACGGAAGGTATTGCAGTGTATGTCGAGAGTTCTCAGGGGGAGGGCAGACTCAACGACGAGAGCTCATTATATCTAGTCAACCAGATGAGCTCGGAGACGGAAGATCTCTACTACCTCGACATCGAGGGAAGCAGAGACCGCACCCCCGGCGGCAACATGAGCTACATCCTCGGCGCTTCATTCCTCAACTACCTCGGTAAGACCTACGGAGAGGATAAGGTTGCCTCCTTTATCGTTGCTGTTTATAAGTTCCCGATAAGTACGCCCGAGCTCATATTCAAGAAGAATTTCGGTGTCAGGATGAAGGATGCATGGAGTGACTTTGTCCTATCCTGTACTATTGCGGAGGATCTTAAGGAGCCCGAGACTATAACAGGGTGGGGCTCATGGTACAACCTCGCTCTCAAGGACGGTGATTTGTACGTCGAGAACATAAGTACATCAGGAGTATTCAGACTTTCCGACGACGGGGAGACAAAGAGAATCAAGCTCACGGCATCTTCTTTCGAAGACCTCTCGTTCTCATCTTCCTACTATCTTCTTCCGTATGTCACGACAAAAAGCCGCAGTGTCTCTGTTGTCGATATGAGCGGAAAGGAAGTAAAGAGCTTTGATGACTACTACACCGGCCTTCTTCTCAGCGATGAAATGATTCTTCTTCTTACGGAAGAGGACAGAAACATGAGACTCGACCTCAGGGAAATAAAGAGCGGTAATCTACTTTCGTCCTTCGATCTCGGACGCGATATTACGCTCTCCTCGGGTGTTGCACTCTCCGATGACGAGGCTCTCTTCCTCTTTTCACAGGGCGGACGCACATATGTGCTCTCTCTTTCCGTTTCATCGGGAAAGATGGAGAAGATCGAGTTTGATAAATCGATTTTCATCCACTCGCTCTCCCTTTCCTCCGATTCGACGCTCTCTTTCTCCTACATCACTCAAGAAAAGGGCACATTCATGAAATACGGAGAGCTTAGAAAGAAGAACGGAGTGTGGACATATGTCCTTTCGGATGATGAATACAACGGAGGAATCTACTACCCGGTTAAGAAGGACGATACTCTTTACTTTGTCTCGAGATTCTTCTCCGGGAAGAAGGTAAGTAAACTCGACTATTCGTCTCTCACCTTCGGGGAAGAGAAAAAGGCGGCTGCCTCCCCGCTGACGATCAGAACGAGTGATGAGACAAAAGAAAGAGGAGAGAAAGGTACATATAACCCGATTCTCTATATGAACCGCGGTCTTCTTCTCCCCACTGCATCAGGAAGCGGTAAAATAATCGGAGAAAAAACGGGACTCGGCCTCAGCTACAAGGTAATGGACCCCACGGAGAGGCACACAGTTGTTGCTTCATTCGGCTACAGTCTCGACGAAAAGATGCCGCTTGTGTACATGTCTTATCAATATAAGGATTATTTTGCAGCATCACTCTTCTCGTCATACAAGGACGGTCATACCAACGTTGAAATCGATTTGACAGGCTCTTATACAAAGACACTCTCCTCGGACAGTCGCTACATAAAGCTTTCCGACACTGTTGCAGTTGCCCGGAACAGCGGAAGCTCGATGTTCAAAAACTACCTTACGCTTACTTACCAGGATGCATATTCGTTCGGCTTCTCACGACACGAACTTCTCGGCTGGAGCGGCTCGGTGGGACTTGTCAACCTCACGCCCGAGGCATCGATCGGACTCTATATCCCGAGGATCCTTCCTTTCGAGAGTACAGAGAGGATGGCATACAACATTCCTGTCAAAACAGGTTTCTCGATTTCTGATTTCAAGAGCCCGACACTCGGCGCCAATGCTGATTTCTACCTCTTTACATATGAGGTGCAGTCCTCGATAAGGTTCCTCTACTTATATATAAGGAATATCGACGTAATCTTCTCATATAAAGGAAAACTTGTGACTGAAAACATGGCTTACAGCGATATTTATACAATGAAAGTCTGGCTCGGCCTCTCTCCTGTTGTCGGAACTTTCGCACAGGTTCCTTTCGGCGTTGAGCTTGGAGTAAAGTATGAGAGGAACAAGGCCAAGTTCTCCTTCCTCTTCGACTTCGCAAATTGATGACAGCCTTATTAATCGTTCTTTGTGCTTTTATCTCTGTCATTTTTCTTGCCTCTTATATCATCTACAGGCGTGTATTCCACACGCCCGGGAAGGGGCAGAATGACCTTGGTGTAATGTACAAGGGAAAGAATAACGGAGAATACAAAGATGAGGTGCTCTCACTCACGCATGCACTCAGTGAAAAGAAGTGTGAAATGCTCCATATAAAGAGCCGGGACGGTCTTACTCTCGAGGGCAGGTTCTATAGTACTACGGAAAGTCACGGCATTGTCATATGCGCCCACGGCTACAGGGGAATAGCACTCAGGGACTGGGCCGGAAAGACAGACGATCTTCTCGCTTTGGGGTACAGTGTTCTTCTTCCGTCCCAGCGCGGATCTATGAAGAGCGAAGGGCACACTATTACATTCGGGACAAGAGAGAGGGAGGACCTTCTTTTATGGATAGAGAAGATGAAGAAGGACCATCCCGATAAGCCAATCTACCTCTTCGGTATATCGATGGGAGCATACACTGTCCTCTCCGTCGCAGGGGAAGTCGACTCATCCGTGAGGGGTATAATTGCAGACTGCCCCTATACGTCGCCGAAAGAGGAGTTCGAAAGTGTCATGAAGAGGGACTCTCTTCCGCGCTTTCTGCTTCTTCCGCTTCTCGAATTCTCGGCTCTTCTATGGGGAAGATTCCGCCTGACGGGGATCAATGTAAAGGAGGAAGTTTCTCATTCCGATATCCCGGTTCTTCTTTTCCACGGAACTAAAGATCACCTTGTTCCTTACTTCATGAGCGTGGAGATAGCCCGGTCGAGGAGTGAGAATATTACCCTCGTTCCCGTTGAGGGTGCCGACCACTGCATGGCCTACTATGTCGACAGGTCTCTCTTTCTCTCGTCGCTTGAGGAGTTCTTCAGAGTAACCGGGAAGACGAGAGGATAATCTCCTCACCGTCATCGGGGACAAAGATATTACCGGAGAAATACTCTTCAGCTTCCTTTCTGTAGCGCTCTTTACGTGTCAGTATATCTGTCACGTCTTCCGTGTGGTAGAGGATAAGGTTCTTCACCTTGAGAACTTCTGCTGTTTCTGCTGCATCCTTTACTGTAGAGTGGCTCTTTTCATAGGGCTTGAAAGTATCTTTATCGGAATAGAGACAGAAGGCTTCATGCGTCATGTAGTCGGCGTTCTCGGCCAGGGGGTAGTTTTCACTCTTCAGCGTTTCGTCACCGCAGTCAACAAGCTTCATCCCGTCCTTTTCAAAGACAAAGCCGAACTGTTTGAGCTTCGTCGATTTTATATCGAAGGCGGTGAGTACGCCCCCGAGCAGCTTGAAGCTCTCCCTGTCGTGGAGTGGAGTGAAGATGATCCTGCTGCCGAATAGAGAAGTTATCTTCTTTGTGAGAACTTCCTTACAGAACCCGGTCAATAATTCTTCGACACGGCTGTCAGCATAGACAGTAAAGTTACCCCGGTATTTACCTTTATTAATCTCTTCTCCTATGCGTCTTATAATCCATATGCACCCGAGAAGATGGTCTGTGTGTGCATGTGTGATGAAGAGGCTCTGTATTGAAGAGAGAGCTATATTCTTCTTTTCAAGGATGGAGAGTATTGTGTTGCCGCCTCCCGCGTCGACAAGAAGGTTCTCTTCTCCATTCGAGAGAAGAAGACATGTGTTATATATCTTTGTCGCCTGTGCGTTACCGCTTCCGAGTATTGTCATTTTTACGTTGTCCGACATAAAAAACTCCTTATTAATCTATATAGTTCAAAAGCTCCATGAGATCTTCCTTCGAGAGAGAACTCAAGGATACGTTGTCGCCCGATACGATCTCGTCCGCAAGATTCTTTTTAGTCTCCTGGAGCTTTACTATCTTTTCTTCAATCGTGTTCTCACAAATCATCTTGTAGACTGTGACACGCTTTGTCTGCCCGATTCTGTGTGCTCTGTCCGTCGCCTGGTTCTGCACCGCCACATTCCACCACG
>CAVHKW010000039.1:0-15724 GCA_963636745.1 uncultured Oscillospiraceae bacterium
ATCGCCTGCAGCAACTCAAAGAGAAATTTGAGTATCGCTTTTATTTTCATTTTCTGTCACCTCCTCTCATCCGTAGGATTTGAGGAGATTCAACCCCTCCACGGATGATGATCCCTGAAGAGACTGACCGCCATTACGCTCGAAGCGCCTTTACCCCGAAGGGTACGGATATAATAACATATGAATATGGACTGGCATATGGTGTAACTCATCATTTGATAAGTAAAACCACACAATTTCGGGACAAAGGAAGATGAAAGAGCAGTTTTTTCTCTTCTCAGCCTGATTTCTTTGACAAAAACGTGAATTTATATGCTTTATAAGTATGAGAGTCTTCTTTTTGCTGCTTATTTCTTTACTTATCTCATGCTCTCCCTCTCCGGAGAGAGAGATCCTTGAGATAACGAGTTGGAATGCATATTGCTTCTTTGATGGTTCTGAAAATGGAACGGAATATAGTGAGTTCAAATCCTCAAGCGGCTATACAAGAGATAAATATAATAAGAGAGTCGAGAAAACAGCACTCTATATGATAGAGACGATGAGAGAGAGCTCCTTCATAGTTCTTGAGGAGATAGAGAGCAGTGATGTTCTTTATGATCTTATCGAGGCGGGGCTGAAGAATGTCGGTTTTATGTACTACGGGCTGGCCCAGACAAGTGACGGCGCGCTCTCTGTCGGTTTCATATCGAAAATAAAACCGTCGTCATTCAAATTCCATTCGACACCTGACTCCCGTCCGATCATGGAGATCAACTTTCTCTATAACGGAGAAATGGTCGTACTTCTTGCCGTACACCTCAGAAGTCAGCTCGATACCTCTTCGACAAGGGAGATTGAACTTGAGCTTTTAAGGAGCATTGTTGAAGAGAGGGAAGGTGAGAATATAATCATCATAGGCGATTTCAATACAGACTGCATTTCCGGCAGTGAGATCGGAGACAGAAGACTCGGTAATGACTACATACTCTCCCTTACCGGAGACGGTATGAAGGCAAGAGGGGGAACACTTTTCTCGCCGTATCTTGATTACGGAACTTCTATAAACAACGGTTCATATTATTATGACGGAGAGTGGTATACTTACGACAACGCTCTTCTCACTTCATCTTTCTTTGACGGAAACGGACTCGAGTATCTTGATTTCAAGATTGTAGCGGGAGCGGATGCCAAGACGACATCGGGTCTTCCTCTTAAATATGACAAGAGCACCGGAACGGGATACTCAGACCACTTTGCCATAACGCTCAGATGTAGCTATTATTAAATCATGGAAGAGAATTTACGTGAGATTTTGTTCGGAGGACAGACATTCTCCTGGAGAGAAGAGGAGGATGGTGTTTTTGCTTCTCCCCTTAATGGTAAGGTTTATAGGATCAGGAGTATCTCCGATGCTTTAAATGACAGTTTCCTCCATACTTACTTTGATCTCGACTATGACTATGAGAAGGCCCGTCGTGATATTATGGCCAAGGACGATATCCTCGCTTCTGCAGTAAAGAGTGTCGGGAAACTAAGAATCCTGAAACAGGACGAATGGACTGCCGCAATCTCTTTCATACTTTCACAGAACAATAACATAAAGCGGATCACAGCGCTATATAACAAGCTGTCTCTTACTTATGGAAGGAAAATTGAAGAAGGCTTCTATTCATTCCCGACTGCAGATGAGATGAGAGGAACAAGTGAAGATGATCTCAGACGACTCGGAGTTGGATTCAGAGCCCCGTATATTTTGAGCGCCATCGAAAGAAGCGATATCTTCGAGGAGGTGAAGAGTCTCGATTTCGACTCTGCCATGGAGGCTCTAAAAACCATAAAGGGAATCGGGGACAAAGTTGCATCCTGTATCCTCATCTTCGGATATGGAAGGCGTGATGGCTTTCCCATCGATACGTGGATGAGAAAGTGCCTTGCATCTTATTATCCCGGTGTCGATATTGAATATTTCGCTCCCTATAAAGCACTTTGTCAGCAGTACTTATTTTCCTATATCAGGATGATCGGAAAGTAAATACTGCCCGAATTTATTTTGTTGTAATTCAACAAGATGTTACTTTATAAGGAGCGCTGACAAAGCTATCTGCTGACCTTGAGCACAGCCATTGACGCACCGCTCGATTTATCGTAGACAAGTAGATATCTACCGTCGGGAGAGATGTCGAGAGTGTCGTACTTCTGTGTGGCGTCGAGTGCTATTTCGCATCCTCTTTCTAGATAATATGAGCCGTCCGTTACTTTCGGTGTAAGTGTGATAAGGCGCTTCGAGGCGCTTTCGATCATGTAGCCGAAAGAGACATCATTGCACATCTTTATAGTAGCGATCGAACTTCTTGCAACCTCTTCAAAATGATATTGCTCATAGCCGTCGGAAGGGTTATCGGAAAGCTTGTAGTAGTAAATTCCTTCTTCCGAGAGCACGAATGCATATTTACCATCTTTCGAGAGAAAGCCGCAGCCGTATGCATTCTGGTACTCATTCTTCGTCTCGTTCTTTATGTAGTAATCATAATAGTCATCGAAATTGACCCATAAGAAGTATTCAGCGTACGAAGCGCATGCAAGGTCTGAGTAGTATAGGCTCTCCACGACCTTTGCTCTCTCTGCTGATATGGCAAGACAATATCCTGCATCGGGGACGGATGCGAGAGCCTTGAAACCCGAGTAGCCGAATGCGAGGGACGGCAGGGAGACATATTCTTCCCGATTGACCATCTTCTGGTCTTCGGGTTTTGTGAAGAAGAGGACAAAGCCCATTCTTGTCTTTCCCGTGTTCTCTATAGTTGCCACGAGTGAGTTGTTTCCCTTCACGATATTGACGAAGCGGCAGGCTTTGTTGGTTTTAGTGTAGGTGTCGAAGTTCGTCTCCTCCATTGTGTAGGTTATCGAACTCTTCGATACCCTCATAATGATGGCTTTGCAGCTTGATGTACTGTTGCATAGCATTACGACGGAATACCAGCTGTCGTAGGGACTTCCGCTTGTGGCGAAATCCTGGACCGAGTACTCTCCGATCTTGAGTTCATCATATGAGTAGGATGCTGCTGTTTTAACTGTGTTTTCCTCGACGGACATCAGTGACACCTTCCTGTATTGGTTACTTGCTGCAAGTATGTAGTTGTTCGGAAGGTAGTGTATGACACAGTCTCTGCCGAGAGGGTATTTCTCTCCGTCCGAGATTGTAATCTTCTGGTAGGGATCTCCCTTTGTCGTAGTGGACGCTGCGTAGAATTGGAAGGTAGTCGAGCCGACGGAGCCTTCCTCTCCCGTACTTGTCAGAGCGGTTATGTTGTGAGTTCCTTCCTTCACACCTTTTGAGAAAGTATATTCGCTTCCGTATCCGACTTCGTCATCATCAAGATACCAGACGGTATTCAAATCCTTCTCCCGTATCTTTGAGCTTGATGGAACTGAGATGGCGACAGTAAATGATTTCCCCGCTTCGATGAGTGACTCTATCCCTATTATGCCTACCTCAACAGGGAGTGAGTTCTTGTCGGAAATGGAGATGGCGGCTTCCGTAGATGTGAAGTCCGTTTTGTCCTTCATGATGAGAAGGAGGCCCTCCGTCAACGTGTTGTTTGTAATCCTTATGGCTTCAGTTACACCGTAAAGCTTCTCGTTCCTGCTGTTGTAAAGAGCTATTTGAAGCGTATATGAGCCTGAGGGGAGATTGGTGTACTTGATTGTACTCTGGCCGTTTGACGGTGTTGTCGGGGAGAGAATTATCTCTTTACCTGATTGTGATTTGAACACAGTATGTATTTCCTTTACATCTTCCAGCCCCGAGTCCTGCCAGTCGAGTTTGAGAGACAGGTCACCTTCCCCTACAAGGGAGTTGAGTGAGACAGCTATCGTATTCTTTCCCGCGATAAGGCTCACTTCGCTCTCTCCGTAGATAAGGTCCTTTCTCTCGGAATTGAAGCCGTATACCTTTATTGTCCACCTTCCTACATTGAGACCATCAAGATTGATGTATGAGTAGTAGGTGTAGTAAGGATCGGATTCCTTGCCGTCGGGGGAGAGTGCTGTGATCCTGTAGCCGTAGATCTCGAGGTTCTCCTCCTCCGGTTTGATCGTGCGGCGCGTATCGTTCAACTCAACTCTGAGAGTTGCCGTCTCCTTCTCGGCCTCGCACGAGATAAGACAAAGTAGTGCTGTTAATACCGTTAGACAAAAAATAATCTTTTTCATGGTTCCTCCAATTTTTTCTTTACAACCTTATAAGCAGAAAAATTGAAGAAATTGTCAGCGAAGCCTTTATCTGGTAATATACGGGGATGAAAAAAGACCCGTTATTGATTGTTATTGTTGTTTGTGTCGGTATATTTTCCTACTTCGCCGCCTTCAAAGGTGAGGTGCATATATGGATGATTCCCGTTATTGTTGCTCTTACGGGGCTCTGGTACGTCGCAACGAGTGTCGTGACAAAGAAAATGATAGAGAAGAGACGAAACGGAGAGCCTTTCTTCTTCTGCCGAGGTAGCCTTGTCAATAAAACGGAGACTGAACTGCTGAGGGGGGCTCTCGCAGCAACCGAAAGCGAAATAATCTTCTACAAAAGAAAAGGGTACTTTGGAGGGATTACTCCGCTATGGTCATGCTTTTTGAGTCAGCTTGAATCGTATTCAATTGAAAAAGTTGATGACAAGCACGACGGTATTATATTCACGCTTAAGGATGATGATGATAAAATTAAAGTCGCATCTAATGCTTTCAAAAAGCGTGAGGATGAGTTCAGAAAGTCGATAGGCTGGTAAAAAAACTCAAAAGTGTCACTTTTCTAGCCACTTTTACAGATTTGAATTTGAGAAAATATAGTCATGAAAAGATTCGTGGCTATTTTTTTATTTGTTATTGCGACATATTCCCTTTTTGCTGCAGCTGCTCTCGGCTTTGATCTCCGTTCATTCGATTTTCTCTTCGAAGAGGAAGGGGTGAGGATAGAGGGTGAGGTTGCTTTTGATGTGAGTAACATCAGAGTTACAATCCCACTTAGGTACGGAAAGTCTAAAATCTATGACCTCTCCTTATTCGAGACGGGGCTCCTTGTCTCTATCCATCCGTGGGAGGGAACGGGGCTCTTTGCAGAGGTCTCCCTCTTCAATGCAGGTTGGATGTGGGGGCTTTATGCTCCATCCGATCCTTTCTTTCTATCCCTCGAAGGGGCCGTCGGATGGGAGTTCAGATTCGGCATAGTCTATTTGAGGCCGAAATACACAGTCAGGTCGCTTTACAGTGCAGAAGATACCAAGAACGAGAAGGTTCGTATGATACCGCAGTTCTCCCAATCACGCATAAGTGTATTGGTTGGGATAAATATAGGAGGTAAAGATGAGAAAGGAATCTCTATTTAACACCACAGTCGGCTGGGCATTGGTCTTTCTGATGCTCTTTTCATCCTGCTCTCCATCGCTTGTCTCGAAGGCGAAGATAAGTAAGAGCGTCCTTATGACGGAGAGTGCGAGAATGATTGATGAGTACTACAGGGAGGTAAGAGAAGTGCTCATCAGCGAAGGGGAGTACACAAGCGACGAGATAGCCTCTTACGGTACTCTCACGGGAGAAACGATTACAAGAGAACTCTCGAGTCAGGAAGACGGCGAGAAATATTTGAATTTTCTCTACCAGTCCAGGTATGCAGAAGAGGTTGATGATATCATAAGTGCTGCATCAACTTTTCTTGACGAGGAGAAACTTGATGAACTCAAAGTAAAGGCCGGGGAGATAGAAAAGCACTTTGAAGAAAGGGGTGAGAGGATTGCACGCGCTCTCAGCCCCGGCGACAAAGAGCAGTTCTATAAGGACCTGAGATCTCTGACAGTCAAATCCGTTGTTCTCCTAACTGCTGCAATTGTCTATGCGATCATACCGAATATGATGTTCTGGGGAAAGGTTTCGGCGGCAAGTGCGATATCTGTTGCGGCGGGTGTTGTAGCATCCACACTGATTACGATTATAGAGTGGTCGGACGAGGATCTTCAGACGGATGAGAGTGCTTTTGAGACGTGGCTCAATGATGTGACGAGCGAGCCTGTTGCGGCATGGGCGCTTGCACAGGGCATAATAACGACACAGACTGCAGCCAACACAAGTCCTGTCGTTGCCGCCTTGATTCTTGCTGTATTTGCAATCTATCACATTACCGACAGCACGAAGAAGGTCCTTAAAAATTATAACTGGAAAACATGATTCTTTGTTCTCACTTGTGCCGCTATTTGAGTATAATGAAATAAGCGGCACAACTAATAAGGAAATAAAGAAATGTTGGTTTTCAATGATTCTGTTAAGAAAAGATTTATAAGATACACAACCTTCGACACAATGTCTGATGCAGAAAAGACTTCCCTAAGGCGTCCCTCGACTGACGGTCAGGAAGTTCTCCTATTGGAGCTGAAGAAGGAGCTTGAAGAGCTTGGGGTTGAAACCTACTGGGGAGAAGAAAAGGTCCTCATGGGAACGCTCAAAGGTAACAGCGGAGAGAAGTGCATCGCTTTCATGGCTCATGTCGACACTGCCGACGACTGCCAGGGTAACGGCGTCAAGGCTGTGGTGCACTCTTCTTATGACGGTAAACCGATTACTCTTTCCGGTGGTGTTGTTCTTGATCCCGGGAGCGACAGCGACCTCCTTTTATATAAAGGCGGCGAGATAATCACAAGCGACGGCACAACTCTTCTCGGCTCTGATGATAAGGCGGGAGTGGCCATCATAATGGAGATGCTTTCCTACCTTGTTTGCCATCCTGAAGTTAAGCGTCCCGATATCGAGGTATATTTCACACCGGACGAAGAGACGGGGTGCGGCATGGACAGGTTTCCTTATGACAGAATGAAGAGCAGCTGCTGCTATACGATCGACGGAGGCCCGGAGGGAGAACTCGAGACGGAATGCTTCAATGCGGCAACTGTCACAATCAACATACACGGTGTCTCGATACATCTCGGGGACGCAAGAGGAAAGCTTGTCAACGCCGTTACAATCGGAGCACGCATTATCGCGGCACTTCCGCAGAACGAGAGCCCGGAGGCGACGGACGGACGCTACGGCTACTACTGCCCTCTCACTTTCACCGGTAACGGGAGCGAAGCGAAACTCCAGGTATTCATCAGGGACTTCGATTATGATCTCTTTGAAAAGAAGATAAAGAATACGGAGAATATCGCCCGAACGGTTACAGAGCTCTACGGAGGAACTCTCGATATTACATCTTCCATTACATATAAGAACATGAGGGATGTGAATATGAGCAATCCCGCTTCCCTCGATGCGGTATACTCTGCTGCGGAGACTCTTGGTATACCACTGAGTAATCAGTTGATCCGCGGCGGTACGGATGGTGCCAGACTTGCGGAGATGACAGGGAAAGCCTCCCCGAATCTCTTCACGGGCGGCCACAATCTTCACTCTAAGAGAGAGTGGGTGGCAGTTGATGCTATGAACAGAAGCATTAATCTTGCACTTGGTATTGTTGATTATTGGAGTGGAAGATAGACAAGTGAAAAAGTTACTCTACCTTCTTGTTCTTCTTATTCTGGCCCTACCTCTTTTTTCGTCTGTGACCTTCTCTCCGGAGGTGGACGAAGAGACTGCTCTATACGTCACATCCCTTCTTGATAAAGCGGCAGGCGACAGAGGAGAGGTTGAGATAGTTGTGTCTGATTACAGGGAGGAAGAGGACACTATTCGCTGTACATTTTCCTTTTTCGATAAGACAGTCGATTTCGTCTCGTCGAAGGAATACCTCGAGGATGACATAGATTCTCTCTTTTACTATGAAGATGGTCTCTTTGAGGAAGGAGAGAGACTTGATTACATCTATAGAGACACATTCTCATCGGTTTCTCTCCTCAATGCGAAAAGAGGTCAGAATTATGTAGTCCGGTCAGCGTCCGGTAAGATTAAGGCCCTCTTTGAAGTCGACAGAGTTTATGATTCGGCTGTTCTCCTTCAGCCTAGGTTTCTCTCTTCTCCGCTTCCCGGAATGAAAATGGAGAGAATAAATGATTTCTCAATTTCTCTCAAAGGCTTTACAAATAAAACTTTCAGAAGCTACGGAGTTTCACTGTCCCTCTCGTATTCTAGTCTGTGCTATCCTCTCACCCCGTTTGTAGAAGCGGCATATATAAGAGGGACATCCAACACATTCTACGGCCTCGCGGGACTCTCCGGCTTTTTCTCTCTGGGATCCGTCTGGCCCGATGCTGCTGTCATAAGAAATATCGGGATAACGGGAGAGTTTGCCCTCGGCGCTCAATATGCTTCGTCGTTGAAACTCAGCGGCAAATACGGCATAAGCCTTTCCTATACATTCGGCCGTTATCTTTCCATTGCTCTTTCGCTTCTCAACTACGGCGGGAGTAATTATTACTCTCTGGGGGCATTTGTCAAATTATGAGAAAAATACTCTTCATATCTTTCATGATTGTCATTCTTCTTTCATCGTGTTCGACGATAAAGAGTGTCGAAAGCCAGCGTCCGTCATGGATAGACGAGCCTCCTTTTGTGGCGCTTTCGACGGTATTCATCGGAGAAGGTGAGGGTAAGAGCCTCGAGGAAGCGAGGATAAATGCGATGCTGAATGCAATCGAGAAGATGGGAGAGCAGGTCGAAATTGACTACACCAATCTGTATTTCACCGAACTATATACCACAAAGGGCATAGCACAGTTCGGGACAACGATAAGTGACGAGTACTATACGGAGAGCGATGGTGTCTGGCACGACTACATTATGACACTTTCCAACACGGCGAAACTCAATGAGTCCAGAAGTAAGGATTATAACGAGAGGCTCGAGAGGGAGGCACGACTTGTCCTGACTGTTGAAGAAGCCGGTGCATACTATAGGGACAACAAAGACGTCAAGGCGGTAAACGCACTTCTCAGGGCCGTCGAGATAACACTCGAGGGTGAGATAACGCTCTCGGATTATTCGACGGAGAAATTGGTCGAAAGAATAGAAAAGTACATATCGCAGATAAAGTTTGAGAGCATCGAGAGGGGAAAACGCACAAACGGTTTCTCGGCATTCAGAATCACAAGGAACAAGGGACTTCTGCACCCTGCTGTAGAGGAAGCCGACTGCAGTGTGATTTATCCATCCCTTTCTCCCGAAGGGAAGATACTCTCTCTCTCGTATTCTGCTCAATCAGATTCCAGAGGCTTGATCATTATCAACAGAACGAATGCCTATTCTCTCAAGAAGGGAACAATGAGTGTGACTATTTCCCTTGATGAGGATATCATAAAACGTATTGACGACAAAGCGGGAGAGGAGCTTCTCTCCGGTGTGAAAGCCCTCGTGAATGAGATAGCGTTTACTGCAGACTATGTCGAGGATGAGACGTATGAGAGTAAAGATGCTTTGATAGCACTTGCACTTTTCGATTATGCCGGAACCGCTGTCGATATTACAGAAGCAAAAGAGAAAATATATGAAATGTGTTCGTCTCTGTCTCTGACCCCTGTCGAAGTTGTCGCTCTTGCTAGCGATGACGAGGACGAGGCTCTGTCCGGTCTCGAAGAGAGTTACAGCTCGAGAAGTGTCATCTACATGGTCCGTATAGGGATAGTGGATGTTTTGAGAGTAATGGACAAATGGTACATAAATACCGAAGGCTACATAGTAAGGATCGATAACTTAACCGGAGAGAGAAAGGAATACAAGACAACGCAGTATGTCACGGCCAATGAGGGGGAGAGCCCTCTTTACAGCAGGGCTCTTATAAATCAGCTCGGGATCACCGTAGGTTTTGTTCTTGGAGAATTTTGACTATTCTCTCCGTGTCGTTGGTGATTATGAATGGGGGATTGAGGCGGAGTATGCTCTCCAGAGCCTCTTCTGTGTCGACTGTCCAGGGGCATATTTCATAGCCTTTACTGCCCTCCCTCTCTGCAATGTTCCACTTGGGCTTGAGAAATGTGCATTTGAAGAAGAACCTTCCCTGACCGCGTCTCATGATGCGGGGAAGCGTCGTCGGGGGGCCGTCGTAAATGACTGCCATCTCGAATTGGTTCTTACTCAATCTTCCGAATTGTCTCATTGCAACGGGATTGAAAGAAGAGATCATGATCCCGGGCCACAGCTGTTTTCTCTTTTCGAGTTCCTTCCATAAGAGTTTAACAACCCCTTTCGGATAGGTGAGAGGCTGATCAGCCTTTATCTCGATATCGTAATAGACGGGGCCGAGAGCATTGAAGACTTCGCTGAGAGTGGGTATGAGCGGGACTCTCTTTTTTATCTCGCTGTATGTGGACGACTCCACAAGAATGTTTTCGCCGTAGACCCGCTTAAGAGAGTTGTCGTGTGATACGACAAGTTCATTGTCCTTTGTAGCTCTTACATCGAGTTCGACGCCGTCTGCGCCATCCAGAATCGCTCTCTTAAATGACGCGATGGTGTTTTCTGTTTCCCTGAGAGGAGCTCCCCTGTGGCCCAGCACAAGGTATTTTCTTTCATTTTTGAACATTCAATAACTCTTTTATTTCACTGCTCCAGAGTTCTTCGTCAGGAGTTTCAAGGATGAGAGGAATATTCTGGACTTCCTTTCTTCTTACTATGCTGTAGAAGGCCTCGATACCGATCAACCCTTTCCCCAGATTGTCGTGTCTGTCCTTCCTGGACGAGAGGGGAACCTTTGAATCGTTGAGGTGCATGCCGTAGAGCTTTCCTTCTCCGAAGCGGGAGAAGAAGAGGTCGAGTATGTGATCTGCCTCGCTCTTTACGTCATACCCTGCGCCGTAGAGATGTGCTGTGTCGAGGGTGAAGCCGACTCTGTCAGAGTTTTTTATTCTCTCGAGTATTGCATCAAGCTCTTCGAATGTAGAGCCGATTATCGTACCCGCTCCTGCGGTGTTCTCTATGCTTACACGCATTGCCGGGAACGATGTAAGTACGCTGTCGATCATCTCTGCACTGCGCTTTATGCCGTCTGCCTTCTCTCCTTCCTTGTAGGCTCCGGGGTGGATGTTTATTACATCAAGGCCCAGAGAAGAGAGTCTCTCCATTTCAAGAAGAAAGAGCGAGAGTGACTTTTTCTTTAATTCTTCATCTGGGGATGCGGGGTTGATCAGGTACCCCGCATGCGGAAGTACCGCTTCCTTTCTGTAGCCGTACTTCTCCATATTGCTTTTGAAAGACGAGATTTCCTCCTCTTTCAGAGCCGGGCTTTTCCACATCCTCTGGTTCTTCGAGAAGAGCGCAAAGCCCGTCGCGCCGAGAGCGTGTGCCCTTTTCACCGCCATTGCTATTGACTCGGAAATCGATACATGAGGTCCTATGTATAACATACCTCAAGGATATTACATTTCCATTTATTGGAGAAGAGAGTCTTTTTTCATATAATCGTGGAATGGCAGAATTAAAAGTCGGTGAGACTTACTCATCATTTACTCTTTTGGATGTTACTTATTGCCCCGATTACAACGGCACAGGTTATTATTTCAGGCATAAATCAGGCTTTGAAGTCTATTATTTCTCCTCGGACGATGAGGAGTCGTTCTTCTCATACAATGTTTATACCCCCGCATTCGACAACAGCGGCGTATTCCATATTCTCGAGCATACCGTTCTGACGGGGAGCAGGCGCTACCCTGTAAGGGATCCCTTTATGGATATTGACCGCAACAGCGTCAATACCTTCCTGAACGCTATGACGGGGCCGGACAGAACATATTACCCCGCGGCAAGTCCCGTAAAGAAGGATTTTGACAATATCTTCAGCGTTTACACCGATGCTGTCTTCAATCCTCTTTTGAGAAAGGATTCCTTCATGCAGGAGGGAATAAGAGTGACGCATTCCGGCTTTGAAGGTGTTGTCTTCTCCGAGATGGGAGGGGATGTGACAAACCACTCAAGCGTAGTCTTCAATACATCGAACCGTTTTCTCTTTTCTCCCGGGTCTCCTTATAGATTCGAGTCGGGAGGAGATCCCGTCGATATCGTGGATCTGACTTATGAGAAGTTTATCGAGACTTACAGGAAATATTATGTCCCTGCAAACATAACACTCTTTCTCTACGGGAAGATCGATATATTGGAAAAGCTTGAAAAGCTCGATATGGAATATCTCTCGAATCGTGATAGCGGAAGGAGAATAGAGAGACCTAGAATCGAAGAGCCGTGGAAGGGGGAGAAGAGCGTCAAGGCATACAGCGACGCTGAAGACGGAGACGAGGGCGCGACGGTCTCCCTCAGCTGGAGACTCGGCGAGGCATCAGGTGGAATTGAGAATACGATATTGAGTCTTATTGTCGACACTCTCCTGGGTAATCCCGGCTGTCCGCTCTATAAAGCTGTCATAGACTCCGGGCTCGGGAAGGACATATCGAGTGAAGGCGGGATGAATGACTCCTACGCCTCCCTTACTTTCGCAGTCGGGATATCGGGAGTGAAGGAGGATGATGGAGAGAGGGTGAGAGACTTTCTTATCTCGAGTCTTGAGAAGATAGTAAAGGACGGTATTGATCCCGTTCTCATCGAATCGACGCTGAGACGTATGGAATTCAGCCTTAGGGAAATAAAGGAGGGAACACCCAACGGGTACCGCATATTCTTCAAGCGTATCGACAAGGGGTGGGCTTACGGGCAGAGTCCTAGTTCTATGCTTTTCCCCGGAAAGGAGATTGAATACATAAGAAGCGAACTCAAAAAGAATCCCCGCTTTATTGAAGACTGGATAAAGACAAATCTCATAGACAATCCCACAAGACTTCTCAGCACGGTTGTAATGGACGGTGAGAGCACCAAGAGAAGGGAAAAGGAGATAAAGAGGAAGCTGAAGGAAAAGATGGCTTTTTATAAGAGAGAAGATGAGGAGGCATACCTCAGGAGAGCTGAAGAAGAGGAGAGCGAAGAGGCGGTAAAGAGCCTTCCGAGGCTTTCTCTTTCCGATGTCCCTGTCAAGAAGACTACGATTCCCCGCGAAGAAGTCGACTCCGTCCTCATTTCGCCTCTTCTCACAAACGGCATTGTATATGCAGACTTCGTCTTCGATGTTTCAGATTTTACTCTCGAGGAACTGGAGTACGTGTCGCTTTTGTCGAGGATGCTCACAATGACGAATGTGGGCTCTCTTTCCTACTCGGAGTTTTTAACCCGCCTCAGGTTCTCGACGGGTGCATTCTCTTCTCTCTTCGAGTCGGGAACGACATGTGATGACAAAGAAAAGGATTTTCTCCTGATACGCTTCAAGAGCCTCAGGGAACATTACGGCGAAAGTTTGAGTTTGATTCACTCTCTTCTTCTTGACGGCGATTTCTCGTCTCCCGAAAGAATAAAGGCGGTTTTAAGAGATATACAAAGCGACTTTGAGTCTTCCATCACAAGGGAGGCACACCTGTTTGCTCTTTCGAGTGCCTCTAGGAGCTTTTCTCCTGCGCTGTATACTGCAGAGAGGACACAGGGGATATCATTCTGGCTGAGAGTTGTAGAGCTCCTCAAGGAGGATTCCGCTCTTGTCGGAGAGAGAGTGGGTAGAGTTGCACGTAAGGTGTTCGGCCGGAACAGGATTACTTTCCATGTTGTATGCGAGAAGGATGATGTGGCTGAAGTCGGGCGTCTCTCTTCGTCGTTTATCTCGTCTCTTCCAGTTGTGGAGAAGGGCGAATATGTAAAGAAAGATCTCAGAGGAGAGGAGAAGAATATTGCGTACACGCTTTCATCTCCCGTTTCTTATACTTCTCTGGTCTTCAAGGCTCCAGATCCGCTTAGTAAGATCACAGGGCCGATGAGGGTCTTTCTCTCCCTTCTTTCACGCTCGATGCTCTGGAGGCTCGAGAGAGAAAAGGGCGGGGCATACGGTTCGGGCGCTTCACTCGACATCAACGAAAACACCGCTTTCTTCTATACATACCGTGACCCCAGGCTCGATGCCTCTCTTGATGATTTTATCCGCGCAGTCGAGAGTGAGACACTGACGGAGGAAAAGCTTGAGGACACGAAGCTGAGGGTACTCAGCCGTGAAGTCAAACCGACGGGACCGCAGAGCAGGGGACTTGTGGACCTCAGACGCTATCTCTATTCTATATCGGACGACCTCAGGTGGACGCTCAGGGACGCTATGCTCTCCGTAACGCTGCCCCAGCTTGAGAAAGCGAGGGCGGAGATTCTCTCTCTTATCGAAAAGAGAAGCGCTGTAAGCGTTATTACATCACCCGGATCGCTGAAAAAGAGCTCTCTCAAGGCTGAAAAAATAAAATTACCTTTCTCAACAGTTAATTGAAAAACCGTTGTACAATGTTTCCGGAGGCCCCCTTATGAAGTATGTAGGTGCATTAGACCAGGGAACGACAAGTACAAGGTTCATCATATTCGATGAGAGGAATAATATAGTTGCTTCGAGCCAGCTGGAACATAAGCAGATATTCCCCAGACCGGGCTGGGTGGAACATAATCCCGAGGAGATATGGAAGAATACATGCTCGGTAATAACCTCCGCTCTTGAAAAGGCGGGGCTCCAGGGTGAGGATATTTCGGCTGTCGGTATAACAAACCAGCGTGAGACGATTATCGCATTCGACAGAGAGACGGGAAAGAGCTACCACAACGCAATAGTGTGGCAGGACCTCAGAGGCGCCGAGTTCATCGATAATGTGCTCTCGAAAGAAGTCAGCGAAGAGTATATAAGACAGAAGACGGGTCTTCTTTTCTCGCCGTACTTTGCAGCAAGTAAGATACGCTGGCTAGTCGACAATGTCTCGAGTGTGAAGAAAAACCAGGAGACGGGGCGTCTTGTATTCGGCACGATCGATACTTATATGACATACAGACTCACCGGAGGGAAGGCACTTGTGACAGATGTTACGAATGCATCGCGCTATATGCTTATGAATATAGCAACCCTTAAGTGGGATGATGAGATGCTCTCCCTCTTCGGCGTCAAAAAGGAGAGTTTACCTGAAATAGTATCCTCTTCGGGCATTGTTTATGGTTATACGGATCCAGATGGTCCGTTCAAGGCATCAATTCCTGTCTGCGGAATACTCGGCGACCAGATGGCGGCACTCTTCGGCCAGGCGTGTTTCGACAAGGGAAGCAGCAAGTGTACATACGGTACGGGATGCTTCATGCTCGCAAATGTCGGAGAGGACATATGCTACTCGAAAAGCGGCCTCCTGACGACAGTGGGCTACCGCATCGAGGGTATGAAGCCTGTCTATGCTTTAGAGGGTTCCGTCGCCGTTGCGGGTTCTCTTGTCCAATGGGTCAGGGATAACCTCAAGATGGTCTCATCTGCAAAAGAGCTTGATGAACTTGCTCTCTCCGTCCAGGACTGCGGCGGCGTATATATCGTACCGGCCTTTGCGGGGCTATTTGCCCCCTATTGGCGTAGTGACGCACGCGGAGTCATCGCGGGACTCACCGGATATGCCTCAAGAGAGCATATATGCCGTGCTGTTCTCGAGGCGACTGCATTCCAGGCATATGATATCTTCTGTGCAATGGAGAAGGACAGCGGAATCAAGATATCCTCGCTCAAAGTCGACGGCGGAATGACAAACTCGTGGCCGTTAATGGCTTTCCAGAGTGATATCCTCGCAAAGCCTGTCATCAGACCCGTCATTGCCGAGACTACGGCGCTCGGTGCGGCATATGCTGCCGGGCTCACGACCGGTGTATGGAAGGACGTGGATTCACTCCGCTCCTATTGGAAGGAACAGACAAGATGGACACCTACAATGGATGACAAGGAGAGGCAAAAAAAGGTAGGATTCTGGAAGAA
>CAVHKW010000040.1:0-28678 GCA_963636745.1 uncultured Oscillospiraceae bacterium
GCTTTTAGACGAGACTCCTCTTCTGTTGTTCCAGAACCCGAAAAATTGACAGATTTTGAAAACAACGAGCACAAGCAAAACAATAAAACAATAGCAACAAAGAGCTTTTTCATGAAATCCCCCAGAAAAATCTTAGAATCTGCGTTTTTCATTGTCAACGAGATTACTAACAAAGTTATGTTGATAAAGGATAGAAAAGGGAAAAACGAATATAATAATAAGTAACTTTAACAAAAGGGAAAGCCATAGTATTATTTGACTTGTTGTCAAATGAGACAGCTTTTTTGTTATGTTGGATCTTCGTGGTAGACAAATTACATATTTAAGAATAAGTGTGACTGATAAGTGCAACTACAGGTGCTGCTACTGCATGCCGCCTGAAGGCATTGAAAGACACTCTCATCTCGATATCTGTTCCTTCGAGGAATTGAGGGATATCGCGGCAGTGTGTGTCGCTCTGGGGGTGAGAAAGATACGTGTCACGGGGGGAGAGCCCCTTGTAAGACGCGGCATTGTCGATTTCTCGAGGATGCTTAAAGAGATTCCTGGAGTGGATGAGCTCTGTATAACCACTAACGGGAGTCTCCTCTCCGAGTATGCCGTTGAGCTGAAAAAGGCGGGAGTCGACAGACTCAATGTAAGCCTCGATACATTACGTCCCGAACGCTTTAATATGATAACACGACTCGGGACACTCAATGATGTTCTTGATGGTTTGAAAGCGGCGGAGGATGCCGGTTTTGAAAGAATAAAGATAAACTGCGTTCTTCTCGGCGGAATCAACGACGATGAGATACCATCCTTCGTGGAGCTTACACGCGATAAGGATTATGAGGTACGGTTCATCGAGCGTATGCCTATCGGCTTCGGTTCTTCTTTCGGTTTGTTCGTCCCTGCAACGAGGGTTCTTGAAGTTGCACCTCAACTGGAAGAAACAGGAGTAGAGGGTGTTGCAAGAAGATACACCATTAAGGGCTACAAGGGAAGTGTGGGTCTTATTACACCGCTGAGTAATGAATTCTGCAGGGAGTGCAACCGCATACGACTGACATCGGACGGGAAGCTGAAACCCTGCCTCCATTCAGAGAGCGAGATAATGCTCCGCGGTCTCAAAGGTAAGGAGCTCGAGGATGCTGTAAAAAGTGCGATTCTCTCGAAGCCGGAGCATCATCACCTTGTGGAAAAAGGCGTGAGTGAATCACACAGAAGCATGAACGAGATTGGAGGGTGATTATGGAATTGACGCATTTCAATAAAGAGGGAAGAGCTCGCATGGTCGATGTATCCGGGAAGGCCGAGACAAGCCGTACTGCCCGGGCTGAAGCGAAGGTTTATATGGCCCCCTCTACTATGGAGAAGATAAAATCGGGAAGAATCGGAAAGGGCGATGTCCTTGCTGTTGCCGAGGTTGCGGGAATAATGGCAGCAAAGAAAAACAGCGATCTTATCCCCATGTGTCACCCCATTATGATAAGCGGGGTCGACATATCATTCGAGATAGTGGATGGAGAGGGGAATGATTCCCACAGCGCTCTGTTGAAAGTAATGAGTGAAGTAAGATGCCAGGGGAAGACGGGAGTCGAGATGGAGGCGCTTACAGCAGTAAGTGTTGCATCCCTCACTGTTTATGATATGTGTAAAGCCGTCCAGCGTGATATGATCATTTCAGATATCCGCCTTATATATAAAGACGGCGGAAAGAGCGGAGTATTCGAGGTTGAATAATGGCTGTAGTTGTTTCTGTTAATATAAGCGAGAAAAAAGGGGTGAGGAAGCACCCTGTCGATTACATCGATGTAAAGTGTCACCACGGCATCGTGGGGGATGCACATGCGGGAGACTGGCACCGCCAGATAAGTCTTCTCTCTGAAGAGAGTATCGACACCATGCGCTTGATATGCCCCGTGGAACTCGACGACGGTATTTTTGCAGAGAATATAAACACAAGGGGAATAGATCTCAAGCATCTTCCGATAGGGACAAGGCTTTCTGTCGGAGAGACTGAGCTCGAAGTAACACAGATCGGGAAGGAGTGCCACTCGGACTGTGCGATAAAGAAGGCGACGGGACGCTGCGTAATGCCGACTGATGGTATTTTCGCTGTTGTCATAAAGGAAGGCAGAATAAAGGCCGGTGACGAGATAGCTGTGAAAGCATAACCAGCTGAATCATGCACCGCTCTCCTCAGTGTAAGCTGAGAGGATGGCTGCATCACTATACTTCATTCGATACCAGCGGGGTAAGGATATGGTAAAGAGCTATCTTCCAAGGACTTCCTTGAGAGTGTTAATAGGCCTTGCTTCTGCCATGTAAATACCGTACTTTTCGTTTCTGAGGAGCCTCTTATCCGAGTAGATTCTTTCTGCGTCTTTCGTTGTGATGAAGCATGGAGCGTCGATCTTCCAGTCTGCGTCAGAGAGAGCGTCGAGGAGAATTCTTTTCAGAAACGGCACCTGCGGAGGATTGTCGGATAGATAGTCTTCGAATGCCGGGATGAGGGTATCCAGAAACGAGAGGGCGATCTCTTTGCGGTCGATATCTTCATCTTTTGCGTCGTATCTTTCAGTCAAACGGTACGCATGGTCCGTGGTGGTATCTTTTACTATACCTTCACGCTCTTCGATTTCCTTTATCTCTTCTTTCAATTCCGCTTTGGCTGCGGCGACAGCAGAATAGAGATTATCGATTGAGAAATCATTCGTTATTACGAGCTTCTTGAATATTCTTTCAAATCCGTCGACGGAGGAATGGATGATTTGTCCGATCGGGCGGAAAAGCCTGACGGGAATAACCGCGTCCCCGGTAAGAATCCTCTCCTTTTCCTTTTCCAGGAGAAAGAAAAACGAAGAGTTATAGGAGATGGCTGAGAGCCCCAGACCGTTACAGTCTTCAATGCCGTACTTGGAGAAGATTACACGGCTTGCTCTCTCTAAAATATATCGATTGATTCTCCAGTACAGCCAGGACATTGCTTCGTTTCCGAAATCGAGTCTGTTGTAAGTTAAAAGGAGAGTTGAGAAATTACATTTCTTTACTTCATCCTTTGGGGGTTCCTTGAAAGTCAAAGTGAACGCCTTTTCAATCATATTAATGACTTCTTCTCTTTCCATCTTAAAAGCCTCAAGAGGAATGAAAGGTATTTCTTTACTTTCGGGTGTCATTATGCCTCCGTAATAACTTCTGAAGAGCGGTGTATAACAACTGCTGTTTCTCTCTTCCATATTTCCTCCTCAATTGTTCTCACGAATCGCTTACGGTTTGATTATACAGCCCCGAGATTAGATAGGGCCACAGAATTCTATATTTCCCTCCTTTGTAATCTTCTGACCTTTCCCGTACCCGTTATGACTTTATATTGCTGCCGGGTCGACTTTCATGCCGTTTCCTCTGGATTTCTTCCTTAACAATTCATCACATATTTCTTGATAGTATTTCCACCTCCATACATAATTAGGAGGATGGATTTCATATTTACAGAGAAAGGTTTTATAGATGATTCTACCGGGAAGGAAATCACTCCCGGGGCTTTTTATGAGTATTGTTTTAAGCCCATAGATGAGAAGAATGCTTCACTTACTGAGAAATACATAAAGGAGATAGCCTCATTCTTTATCGACAATCTTCTCTCGTCTACGGGTATAGAGCTCGAGAGAGAGAATATAGCGCCTCTATATGAGATGGAGGAGATAGACAGGATAGTAAGCGAGGTGCCTTTTGCAGTAGGATCGAGGTTTGTTGACAGAAAGTGGGTGAAGAGAGAGCTCGATGTTCTTCTTTCATGCTACAGAAAGGAGATAGCATCCTTTTCTCAGAGTGTCGACATATATTTCAATCTCAAGAACGAGAAGCTTCTCTTTCCCTCACGTATATACTTTCATCTTGTGGAGAATAAGGACGGGGATTACCCATTTGCCTTCATGGCGACTTATACGACGACGGACGAGGAGGGAAAAGTCCACCATTATCCACTGCGGTTTGCTCTTACCGAGTACAAGGATGACCTTGAGGGACTCTCGAGATTGATTTCTCCGATAAGCAGGCTCTCCTCTTCCAGCGAGATAATAAGCGGTCTCATCAAATCTGGAAAGATATTCTATCCCGTGCGCTTTACCGAGGATGAGGCGTATAACTTCCTCCTCAATGCCGACGCATTCGAGAGCGAGGGAATTGAATGCCGTATTCCGAACTTCTGGCGTAAGAAGGGGCGCTACACATCGCTGAGTATTAGTGTCGGAAAAGGCAATATGGGCCTGGGGACGATAATATCCATTAAGCCACAGATGGTATATGAAGGGGTGAAGATAACAAGAAAGGAAGTCGAGGAGCTTCTGGAAGTAAAGGAAGGCCTTGCCTTCATCAAGGGAAGGTGGGTTGCACTCGACAGGAATAAATTGAAGGCTCTACTTGAAAACGACTCCTTCTTCTCCTCCCTCGATAGTGTTGCCGAGCTTGTAAAGTATTCCTCCGGCATAAAGAAAAGCTCTGTCCATCTCTCGTTCTCCGACAAAAACTGGCTCTCGTCCCTCTCTATGGCGGTGTCTGAGAATGTGAGTGTTCCTGAGACTATGAATGCCGCACTTCGTCCCTACCAGGAGGATGGTTTCAGATACCTCTATGCAATGAACACTCTCGGCTTCGGCTTCTGTTTGGCCGATGACATGGGACTAGGTAAGACAGTGCAGGTGCTTTCGTTCCTCGAGAGAATGAGACTCGATAAGAAGGCAAAGCGTGTCCTCCTAGTTCTTCCGCAGTCTCTTATAGGAAACTGGGAGAGCGAAATCGGAAAGTTTACGCCGTCTCTCGATTACTCCGTCTATCATGGAAGCGGACGGAGGCTCGACTCGAGCTATCTTACTATCACAACATACGGTGTTACGGCGAAGGACGAGTGCCTCATAAATGAAAAGTGGGACCTTGTCATACTTGACGAAGCGCAGTACATAAAGAACAGTGCAACGAAGGCTTATAAAGCCATTTCATCGATGCACCGTAAGAATGCCGTTATCCTCACAGGTACTCCTCTTGAGAACAACCTTATGAACCTGTGGTCACTTATGGATTACATAAACTCGGGATTCCTCGGAAGTAAGACGGAGTTCTCGCGCTATGCAAAGGATGTCGATATTTCCTCGCTCTCGTCCCTGAGACGTGCCATCTCGCCCTTTATACTGAGACGTCTCAAGACAGATAAATCGATTATCAAGGATCTTCCAGACAAGGTTGAAAGCTCACTCTTCGTCAATCTCTCGAAGGAGCAGATCATTCTCTACAGAAAGGTTGTCGAAGATCTCGAGGTGACGCTGAGGGAGAAAGACGGGGAGTTCGAGAGAAAGGGAATGGTACTTGCAACCATTTCAAAGCTCAAGGCTATATGTAACCACCCCGACCAGTACTCGGGAGAGAAAAACTACAAAGAAAACGAGAGCGGAAAGTTCGAACTTTTGAAGGAGATTGCATCCACTATCCATTCAAACAGGGAGAAGGTTCTGGTCTTTACACAGTTCAGGGAGATTATTCCGGCCCTCGACAATCTTCTTTCCTCTGTCTTTGAAAAAGGAGGCCTTATAATCGACGGCACACTCTCAGCCAAAAAGCGTACCGAGATAGTAAAGGCCTTCCAGAACGGAGAGGCTCCATATATGGTGCTTTCTCTCCGTGCTGCGGGTGTCGGTCTCAATTTGACGAAGGCGAGCAATGTAATTCACTTCGACCGCTGGTGGAACCCGGCAGTCGAGAACCAGGCAACGGACAGAGCTTACAGAATCGGGCAGAAAGAGAAGGTCATGGTCTATAAGTTCATATCGAAAGATACAATAGAAGAGAAGATAGATGAGCTTATTAAGACGAAGAAGGCCCTTGCGGACTCGCTGCTCTCCGACCTCGATGGCGATATCCTGACAAAGCTCTCGTCTGAGGAGCTTCTTGAAGCAATGCGTTTCACGGGAGGTAAATGATGGGCTACTACGGTTTCTTCCATACTCCGACACAGACCGAACTCAAGGAAAAAGCAAGAAAGGCGACAAAGAAAGACTATCATCCGATAGTGCTTTCATCCCGTGTAATATCTTCCTCATGGTGGGGAAAAGCGTGGTGTGACAACATCGACTACTATGCCGATAACTACAACAGGCTCGACAGGGGAAAGAAATATGTCAGGGCCAATGCCGTTGTTGATCTTGTAATCGATAAGGGAAAGGTCTCGGCAAAGGTCGTCGGCTCACGTAAGACGCCCTACGATGTCATCGTCACGATAGACCCCGTAAAGAAATCAAACTACGATAAGATAATCAAAGTCGCGGAGGGTAAACTCAAGAGCCTGGGGGCACTTGAAAAGGGTGAGTTTCCGAAGGAGTACAAGGATCTCTTTACCATGAAGGGTGAGGGGCTCTTTCCAAGGCTTGACGAGATACACTTCTCATGTTCCTGTCCCGATCCGACGAGGCTCTGTAAGCATATTGCGGCTGTGTTATATGCAATAGGAAGCAGGCTTGACGACAATCCACTCTTATTTCTCGAGCTCAGAGGAATAGATGTGAAGAGTTTCTCGGATGCTCTTATAAAGAAGGAAGCTGCAAGGATATGGCAGAGCGTGGACTCGAGGATAGACAAGGAGAGGCTCATTTCAGATAAGGATGCCGAGGCTCTTTTCGGCTTTGAAGCGCCTCCTCATACGGAAGGTGAGGATGATATAATGAAGGTTCTCTCGTCCATCCGGAAATCAATGTAGGGGATGAGATGAGCGGGAATAAGAGTAAAAGTCTCATTGAGCTTTTTCTGACCTTTTTGAAGATCGGTGCATTTACATTCGGCGGCGGTTACGCGATGGTCGCGCTTCTCGAGAATGAATTTGTCGAGAAGAAGAAGTGGATAGATAAGGCGGAGTTTCTCGATATCGTGGCAATTGCCGAGTCTACCCCGGGGCCCGTTGCCATCAACAGCGCAACATATGTAGGCTACAAGAATGCGGGAGTCTTGGGATCAGTCGTCGCAACTCTTGCCGTCTCTCTTCCGTCATTCGTCATCATCTATGTTATCTCGCTTTTCTTTGATGCCTTCATTGCTCTCGAGTGGGTGGGGTATGCATTCAGCGGAATACAGGTATGTGTAGTCTATCTTATTCTCCGTGCGGGATTGAGTATGATTAAGGATATGAAAAGAGATAAGACTTCCATCTTCATATTCACTGTTGTACTTGTTCTGAGCCTTCTCTTTTCAATTCTCTCTTTTTCGTTCTCGTCTGTCTTCTTCATCCTTCTCTCGGGTCTTCTCTACCTTGTAGTGTCCTCGGTTAAAAGAGTGGAAGAGAATAAGGAGGGAGTATGATCCTTCTCCGTCTTTTCGTCTCTTTCTTCATAATCGGGCTTGTCTCCTTCGGCGGCGGTTACGGTATGATATCGCTCATAAGGGAGACTGTGACAGGCTCCGGATGGCTCAGCGAGGCTTCCCTCATGAATTTCATTGCGGTGAGTGAGTCGACCCCGGGTCCTCTTGCCGTCAACATGGCGACATTCATAGGCTCGTCCCAGGCGGGGCTTCCCGGCGCCGTAGCTGCAACTCTCGGTGTCATCCTCCCGTCATTCATCATAATTCTCATAATCGCAGTACTCTTGAGAAATCTATTGAAGTACAGAGGAGTCAATGATTTTCTTTCGGGAGTAAGACCCGCTGTTGTCGCCCTTATTATATCGACAGCATTGTCTATGGCACTCTCTCAATTTGCTGCTGGTAGTACTCTTGATGTCAAATCCATTATCGTATTTCTCTTAATCGTGGCAATTCACTTCGTTTATAAGAAAATACGTAAGAAAGCTCCCTCTCCGATATTGATGATAGTCATCTCGGGAGTAATGGGTGCTCTTATCTGGGGATTATAGAATCTTTAAGAAGCATCCCCAGCCCTGGTATCCGTCATAGGATGGATAGAGCGGTGTCTGATAGTAGAAGCCGAGTTCGGCATTCCACTCTCCGAATACTCTCCATCCGATTGATGCCTCGGGCCGGATTAGTAGTCCGTTATGTGTAAGGTTATATACTCCCTTGTTGCTGTTGAGCATGAGCCACTGCTGGTACCATGCTGTATTCATTCCGATATTAACGTTGAAACGCCCGATCTCGTAAATACGGATCTTCATGCTCATTCCGCACTCTCCGTATTCCTCTGCGACTGCAAGCTTACCCGTTGAGGATCCAAGTGGTTTGAAGAAGTGTTCGTACCTAAGGTATATCGAGATGGCAACTGTGTCGAAGTGAGCTCCGTATTCGCCTATAGCCCCCAGTGTCGGGTAGCCGTGTATCATGGCAGTATCGAGAGAGATGTGCCAGCGGTAGCTTATATCTTCCTTTTCATTATCATATTCGGCAATCATTGCCTTGATCTCTTCCTTCTCGTCCTGAGTGAATGACGAGGAGAAGAGAAGGGATGAGACGAGGAGAGATACCATTAAAACAGCAATTATCTTTTTCATCTTTCCTCCTAGAGTCCCTCGTAGTAGTAGGTCCTGCTCCCGAGCATTATATACTCGGGTCCTTTTGTTGCGGTAGCATAGAAGTAGAACTCGTACTCTTCTGTTGTTTTATTCTCATAAGTGAGTGTAATCGTTCCGTTGCACTCCGTTATTGCATATGTCTTGTATTCAACGCTGTAAGTACCTTCTTTCCCGCCGTCTTCGGTATCTTTTGTAAAGGTGCCCTCCTTACTCGAGAAGGTGTAGAGAGTGGTGTACTCATTTGCTTCTTTGTTCTCATCGCTTGAGTAGTAGGCATATTTTCCTGCGATATTGTTCGGGAGACTTCTCTCGAATTTGGGAACAAGCGACATAAGTGACGAGACCTCATCACAGGAGGAGAGTGTGAATATAAAAAGGATGAGTATTAATATGTATAGATATTTTTTCTTCATTTAGCCGCCACCTCGTAGCCGTTTACGCTTCCGTCGGAGTATGTAATATCGAGAACATAGCTTCCGGAGAATGCCTTGTTCTTGACGCTCATCTTATCGAGCGAAATGTGACCGGGGTACATACCGTAGATAGTAAAACCGTTTGTTGTTGATTTACAGCTTCCGGTTCCGGAAGAGTTGACATGCATTTCATAGCTTCCTGTCGTATAGAAGAGAGGGGACTCCCCGAAGCTGTTGTATGTGAAATAGATCTGGCCGCCGACTCCTTCCGTCTCTGCGCTGTATGTGATTCTTCCGCCCCTCTGGTGATCACTGTCAAAAGCGCTGTCGAGAGCTTTCATCTGTGTAGAGAGATCGGATGCGTTGCCGTAACCGACAAGGGTTGCGATTTTGCTCTGCTTCCAATAGCTCTTGTATGCATCGGGAACATAAGTCTGTCTTTCCCAGGGCTTGAGAGAGACACTCTCGAATATGGAGATCAATGTCTCGGGTGTTACTGCGCCGTATGCATTATCAGCCTTCTTTATCTCTCCGAGTGTTCTTCCGAGTTCATCGCTTGTATCAATATAGTATACGTACGTCACGAGAGGGGAGGTTGTCGTATCGTCAAAGGATGACTTTGCCTTGAATGTTGCAGTGCTCCCGTCAGAGCCGAGACGTGTGATTGTCTCTTCCTCTGTGCTCTCCGTCTCCCAGCTGACGTGGACAGGGTATACTCCCTTCGAATTCGCCCTGTCGCCCGAAAGTGGCTTATTGTTACTTGTCGCCGTTATGCTCTTTATCGGGAGAGGAAGACTCTCGATTGTGTTGGAAGAAGCAGTAGATGATTTCTCTCCGCCCGGGGACGTTACATAAATCTCGATCTTACTCACTTCTCTGCTGTCGTCAACAGGGTTCTTATCGACAGCGATGAATGTGTCGAGGGCTTTGAACTCCTCTTCGCTGTAAACTTCGGTATCGTTGACATCACCGTTCTTGAGAGTTCTTGTCAAATGGTATGTGTATGATACTTCTCTCTTCTCGTCGTCATACCCGACAGGAAGATTAAACGATATGTTATAACCGCACTTTGCTTTATCGGGAACAAGCGAGAGATTCTGCACTGTCGATATTGTGTAGCCGTAGTCATCTCCCGCTTCCGATATTCCGTATTCATTCTCAGCTGTCACCGAATACCTGTACTCAACATTCTCCCTGACGCTTGTGTCTTCGAGTATGTAATAGCCGTTATCGTCCGTGGAGAGTGAAGAGAGAGAAGTGAACTCCGTCGAGAAGATGACCTGCTCTGCACTTCCGGGGTAGGACTTCTTGATTACATATTTATAATCTGATGAGTCGCTTCCGCTTGATTTGAAGTGCACAAGAACGCTTCCCGCCTTCTCGCCCTTCGTTACCGACACTTCAGGCTTGGCCGGAGCACCGGGGACGAGAGTATATCCCGAGCGTGAGAAACTTATCGGGGCCTTCTCTCCTGTCGGACCGACACCGACGATGGCAAAATAAAGCTCTTTTCCCTTCTCCTTTGCCTCATCAATTTCATATGAATAGTATTGAGTGGAGACAGTATCATCTGCGTTGACAGATGCAACGAGTTCTGATTTGAGACCGGAAATCGAGGAACTTTCCGACTTATATATCTCATAGCTCTCGACATAAGGCATTCCCGTCCAGCTTATAAGGATAGCGCTTTCGCTTGTTCCTTTACTTGCTGAGAGTGTCTCAGGAGAGGACAGAATAGTGCCGACAGCAACAGATGATGCTTTTCCCTTTTCTCCGAAATAAGTGTGAGCGGTTACTCTGTAGTTGTAGTATTTGTTGACGGAGAGTGAGTGATAGTCGTTGTAGAGAGGAGATGTGACAGTCTCTGTGATTGCTTCCCAGTTATCGCTCTCTCCTGCGGTCATGCTCTCACTCTTCTCGACTTTCTCGATAGTGTAGTAATCAGCACCTTCAACGCTGTTCCAACGGAGTGCTATATAACCACTGTAGTAAGACTTCGTTGCACTTACTCCGCTCGGAGCATCCTTACTGAAGACTCTCTCCTTTGCCTCATATGTCTTGCTACTTGAGCTGTCGGGCTTTGTGATCTCACCGTTATTCATGAGGATATCGGCATTACAGGATACGAAGAGAAAGATGAAAACAATTAAAAGAAGGCTTAATATCTTTCTCATTTCTGTCCCTCCAGAATGTGATTGGTGATGCGTGAAAGATCAACAGCAGTGCCGTTAAGGAGAATCTGTCCCCCTTTGTAGTCGATTATGTTGTATTCCTTGAATTCTATGGTTTTCTGCCCGCCCAGATATGAAGGGGATGTTACAGTTATTGTTCCTATCAGGTATTTTACATTGGTAGATGTTGATTCATATGTGAATTTACCTACTGAGCTTTCTTCTGTTTTATTGATGATCTCACCATTGATAGTGTAGGTATTTGATGATGTGTCAGTGAAAGAATAATTGGTGAATTTGACCGTGCCGTTATCCCAGTTATAGGAGAGACCACTGGCACCCCAGGAATATAAACCTTTCGGTCTCTTGAAATTCACGGTGCCGGAAGCAGTTTTAAAAGCAGCCTGATCTGTCCCCTGCCACCAGTCACTATCCCAGCGGTCTTCAGCCTCTTCATATAACGGCATCATGCCGTAAATTATGAGATTGACATATTCATAAGGATAGAGGTCGGTAAGGGCCACATCACAATATACGGGTGATGATTCGTTATAAAGAGCAATGGCCTCACTTGAGTCATTGACCGAGCTTATCGAGGAGTATATCGTTGCGGCTGTAGTCACATCCGGTCTGTTTACTTTGAATGTCACTGTACCGTCGTTATTTACGGATATATCTTTTAACTCGCTGGAAGTCTTACTTGTGTCCACTTTTCCGTCGGTAACGGCAATTGTATATTCATTCGACTGGACTTTTACTTTGTAACTTGTTGCACCCAATGCCGGAAGGAATGAATATTGGATTACCTTATTCTCGAGCTCTGTCGAATAGACCTGGCTCGGCGGCAGAAGAGGATAGCCGTAGTTGGAGTTTTCGCTGTCAAAGTAAGTCTGGAGAACACCTTCTGTTCTGTTGCTTACGGAGCTCAGACTGTAGTAATAAGGGCAGCTTGTCTTTATATGTGTATAGCTGTTTTTACTGCTGCTGATATAAATCTTAGCGGCATTGGAGAAGTCTTTTGTCTTTGAATAGTAAAGATAGTAGCCATCGACACCGTCCTCTTTTGTCCAGCTGATTATGACTCTGTCGTTTGTCACGGCCTTCTCAGCCTTTATATTCTTCGGAGGCATTACCCAATAGCCTTTGGTTTTATTTGTGCTTTCTTCAGCTTTTATGGAGTCAGCCATCGGAGTGAGGGTGAAGTAATACTCTTTTGAGAGTGCATAGCTCTGTGTTGTCGCGTAGGCTTTAATTGCTTCACTTGAAGAAGAGAAGGTATATGTAGTGCCGTTCTTGGCAGGAATTGTTTCTGTGTAGATCGGCTCTGTGCTCTCTTTGCTGTCATAGACAGATACCACATAAGATGTGGCGTTCTCCACTTTGTTCCATGAGAGAATGATCGAGTCTGATTGTATGTTCTCGTCTCCTGTGGCCTTGAGATCATTTACGGCACCGAGGATCTCTCCCTCTGCCTTTACTTTACTTAATGCTTTTACCCCGCCTTCTTTGTCCATGGGAGAAACTGTTATTTCATATCTCACTCCGGGAGTGACGCCCTCCGAGAGAGTTGCTTTAGTCTTCTCTGTTCTGAGAGACTCTGTCCAGGTATCAGTTCCTTTTACTCTTGAGTAGACGACGTAGAACCTTGCACTATCGACTTCGTCCCATTCGACTGTGATGCTCTCGTTCGATTTATTTATCGTTGCACTTATTTTCGTTACATCTGATAGTATTGATGCTGACGGCATCTTATCGGACTCGGCACGCTGCTTACCGTTATAAGGGCTTGTCTCATCGTCGTAGTATGGAACAAGAATGTATGAATAGGTGGTGTCGCCTTCGACAGCATAGTCGGAATAAGAAGTTCCCTTTACTTCACATATATCAGAGTAGATATTGTCTGTAGATGTCTTCTTAAGAATGTGGACGCTGACCTTCTCTTTGTCGAGTCCCATGCTCAATATATCGCTCTCATTATACTCCCAGGTGAGGTTTATCCTGTCCGAGAGATGACTCTCTGCTTTGAAAGAGGAGATGAAACTTATCTCCTTGACGCTCGGGTTGGTTTTGACGATGCCGTCTACGAGATTTCCCTCCTCGTCCTCTTTCTTCGCCTGGACGTACGGATTGTCGCTTGTCTTATTCTCTTCCTTTATCTGGATGAAGTAAGTATAGCTGTGGGATGTTTTGTTATCGCCCTGGGAGAGTGTGAAGGTGTCTTTATAAGAGTAATCACGCCCTTTGTAGACAACGCTGTACTTACTCTCTTCTTCGCTCTCGTCCGTCGGAGTTCCGTCCACAAATGAGATCATGTCGAAATCCCAGCGTGTAACTTCAAAGACAGAGCCTTCTTTGAGACTGTGGAAGCATTCCCACGACAGATCGACAGTATATTCGGCGTCTCCTGTTGTGACAGGGTCTCCCGTAAACCCTGAAAGCGGAGTCAGGATGAATGACGAGACTTTCTTATCTGCTGTGTATGCCGTGTTTGATATAAGAGATTTCTCTCTCTTTTCTTCGTAGACTATCTCGCTCTCGTCAGTCGAAAGTACATATTGTGTTATTACCCTGTAGACGTAGTCCTTTCCTTCTTCTGCCGAAGTATCGGAATAGGAGAAAGAGCCGCCTTCGATATTTCCTTCTACATAGATGATTTCACCTCTCTCATTTGAAAGAGCAGTAAAGGTTGTTTCTCCCGCCTCTCTTCTTTCAATGATGAATCTCATCTTTGTATTGTACTCTTCAAGACCTTTGTTGACGGCCTTTGCACTCCAGGAGAGGAGAATGGAGTCTTCATTTGTGCCTGCACTTAATGCTGTGAGCGGCTCCGGGTAGTAGTTTGTCGCAGTCTTGACTGTTATTTCACGCTCTGTGACAACTTCCCCGTCGACAATAAGCTCACCCTTTATTCTTTTCGTCTCCGCAGACGACAGTTTAAGTGTGTTTGATTCAAGTGCCGTCTCACTGCCGTCGTCTCCTATCTCGTAATACCTGACTGACGGCTGGATTATGTTTCCGCTCCTAAGTGCCGATTTGATCTTCGGAAATGAAGCGTAGAGTGTAAGGACATCGTCCTCTATTATCGGGGTAATGGTGAATGTATTTACAACTGCAGCTTCTGTTGTCTCTGAATAATCGGAGTAGATAACGGCACGTGTCGATGATGGTTTATATGCAGCCTTCACTCTGAAAACGAAACGCATGTCTGATGAGGAGGGGAAAGCAGAAGATGGAAGTGTAAATGAGTTGGAATTTGTTATACACTCGGAAAATGCTTTATTTCCTGATAGATATTCGTTGGCGCTCTCATACTCAAAGACATAGAAAGTCGCATTCTCGACAGGCTCCCAGAGGACTGTTATTGATGGACTTGTTTCACTGTGTGTGGTGATGACAGATGAGATGAGAGGGGATTCTACCCTGGTGACTGCTTTTTTAAGCTCCTTCTCCTGAGTTTCCTCGGGAGTTATCGTGCATGACAGGAGTAGAAAAATCAGGGTCAGAAGGACCGGATATATATATTTTTTCATAACAAAAACTCAAAACAAACTAGGAAATAATATGAAGTATTGGAAAATCTATCAAGGACAAAGAAATATCTTTTTTGACGTTTTCCGATTTTTCGTACAGAAAAGCCTCCGGTGTTTGTTTTTCCTTTTTCTTTCTGTTTATTGAGGAGTTGGAAGTGTTTTCATTTATCTTTCATTTTTCAAGGCAAAAAGAATATAATCCTGATGATGAGAATACTTTGCATTTCCGATACCACATCTTCCCTGGCTTTCTCTCCCAGAGTGAGGGATATTTACGGTGATGTCGACCTGATCCTCAGTGCAGGCGATATGCCTCTCGAGTCATACGACTATGTGCAGACGATGCTCAACAGAGATATCTACTACGTATACGGCAACCACAATCTCAAGGATTTCAGGAAGGCAATGAAGATGGATTTTCTGAAGCCTCATCAGACTCCCGGGCTCGACAACCGCTTCTACGGCTTCATGGCTGACGGAAGATGCTACAGGGATAAGTCAACCGGGCTTTTGATTGCGGGACTCGGTGGCAGTATGCTCTATAACGGAGGAGACAGCCAATACACAGAGCGTGAGATGAGATGGCGTATAATGCGCCTTCTTCCGTCGTTACTGGCAAACAAGCGTAAATACGGCCGTTATCTCGATATTCTCATCACACATGCCGCTCCTTACGGAATGGGGGATGGAGAGGACATATGCCACAGGGGCTTCAAAGCTTTTCTTTCATTCATCGATAGATTCCAGCCTTCCGTTGTCGTTCACGGACACGTACACCTTGATGACAGAAACGCCAACCGTGTTATTATGAGAGGAAAGACAAAGGTAATTAATGTATATGGAGCATACCTGCTCGAGGATGATTTGGGAGGAAATATAAGTGGCCGATAATTTTGTTGTCGTTGATGATTTTCTTAAGGCTAGAAGAAAGGCCAGAGTTGACAGGGTTCTCTCCACTTTCCGCTGGAAGAATCCCGATCTTCTTTCCTTCTATGAGGTGACGAAGCTCATCAAGCCTGAAAGCGAATCATACAAGGGCATGCAGACCATCCCAGTGAAGAACATCATCGGAAGCGAGAACAGATATCATGATTTCTCGTCATTCTTTGCCCCTAAGAACAACAAGCTCCAGTCGAGGTGGGAGAATATCGACAGAGCGAGACTAGACGATATCCCGCTTCCCCCGATAAGCGTATACAAGATAGGGGAGTGGTACTTCGTACGTGACGGGAATCACCGTGTGTCTGTTGCCCGCATGAACGGTCAGGAGTTCATCGATGCGGAGGTTGTCGAACTCTCATCGAGCATTCCCCTCAGGGAGGGAATGACACTCAACGAGATAAAGAAAGAGGTCGTTGAAGCCGAGAGGGAGAGCTTTATCAGACAGTACAACCCCACATATCTTCCGATGGACAGCATTGTATTCACGACTCCGGGTTCCTATCCCGAAATGGTCAACCATATCCTTGTTCATAAGTACTATGCCAACGAGCATCTTGATTACACGATGAGCTTTGAAGAGGGAGCGAGAAGCTGGTACGAGAATGTATATAAGCCGATCGTCGACGCCCTCGACAAAAAGCATCTCCAGCGATCTTTTCCCGGCTACACGGTGAGTGACCTCTACATGTGGGTTGTAAGGCGATGGGACGAGATGAAGAGAACGGACGCCTATGCAACGGGAGAGGCTGCAGCGGATGAGATAAAGAAAGAATCGAAGAAAAACCCGGTAAAAATGTGGTTTGAGTATATAAAGAATAAATTCAGCAGGAAGTAGAATAACAATGAGCAGAGCAGACGATATTTTCATTTCGAACATTAAAGATATCCTTACTAACGGCGTCTCGGACGAGGGCCTGGATGTAAGACCGAGGTGGCAGGACGGCACTCCGGCTCATACGATAAAGAAGTTCGGGATTGTCAACCGCTACAACCTCAAAGAGGAGTTCCCGATTATCACAATAAGACGAACTTACATGAAGTCTGCAATCAACGAACTCCTGTGGATATGGCAGAAGAAGTCGAACAACGTCCATGATCTCAAGAGCCACGTATGGGACAGCTGGGCCGACGAGGAGGGCTCTATCGGAAAGGCCTACGGCTACCAGCTCGGAGTCAAGCATAAGTACAAAGAAGGCATGTTCGACCAGGTTGACAGAGTTCTCTATGATTTGAAGCATAACCCCCAGTCGAGACGAATTATGACGAACATATACAACCATCATGACCTCTTTGAGATGGCACTCTACCCCTGTGCCTACTCAATGACATTCAATGTCTCGGGTCACACCCTCAACGGCATTCTCAATCAGCGGAGTCAGGATATGCTCACGGCAAACAACTGGAATGTCGTTCAATACGCCGTTTTGATGCATATGATGGCAGAGGTGAGTGACCTGGAAGTGGGGGAGCTCATACACGTCATAGCAGATGCCCACATATATGACAGGCATATCCCGATTGTCGAGGAGATAATAGAAGGAGAGAGGTATCCTGCACCGGAATTCAGAATGAGCGGGAAGAAGGATTTCTACGCTTTTACGGAGGATGACTTCTCTCTTATCGGATATAAGTATAATCAGAAGAAGTACAACATACCCGTTGCGATTTGAGGTATATATGCAGGCGATTCTTCATTGTGACAGAAACTGGGGGATTGGAAAGAAAAACGATTTGATGTTCCGTCTTCCGCTCGATATGGCATTTTTCAGGAAGACAACCCTTAATAAGGTTGTTGTTATGGGCTCGAATACCCTCCTTTCATTTCCGGAAGGAAAGCCCCTCAGGAAGAGAGTGAACATTGTCCTATGGCCGGATGGGGACAAAGAGAGAGCACAAAGAGACGGTTTTATTTTAAAGGAGAGCTTTTCCTCTCTTCTTGATGAAATAAGAAAGTATGATTTCTCCTCGGTTTATGTAATCGGAGGCGCGATGATGTATAAATCTCTTCTTCCATATTGCGATAAGGTGCTGCTGACCAAAGTCGATGCCGACGGAGGGGCCGAGGTATTCTTCGAGAACCTCGATGAGAACCCTGACTGGGTTGAAGAAGAGGAAGGGGATGAGATAATCGACAACGGCTATCCAATCAGATTCTGTACATATAAAAACTTGAAAGTGAAGGCGATATAATGGCAGCAAAGGGAAATTACGGAGAAGGAAGCATCATTAGTCACATTCTCTCTCTTGCCGTACCGACGCTCTTTGCCGAGCTTGTGAACGTCCTTTACTCCATAGTCGACAGAATGTACATCGGGCATATGGCGGGGGATGGAACACTTGCTCTCTCCGCTGTCGGTGTCGTCTTCCCTCTCATAAGCTTCATAAGTGCCTTTCCGTCCCTCATCTCGAGCGGGGCGGCCCCGATAGCAAGCATCGAGAGGGGAAAAGGAGACGATGAGGAGGCAACGAGGATAATGGAGACTGCCTTTACGTTCTCATTAGTCATAGGACTCTTGTTAACCCTTGTTCTTTACATTTTCCGCTATCCTCTTCTTTATTTAATGGGTGCCGACTCGACTACTATCTCCTATGCCGTTGATTACTTCTCGATCTATGTAACGGGAACTGTCTTCGTCCTTATAAGTGTAGGGTTCAACTCCTTCATCACAATGCAGGGCTACGGCACCATTGGAATGATGACTGTCGTAATAGGCGCTCTTCTCAACACCGTGCTCGACCCGGTCTTCATGTTTGTCTTCTCCCTCGGCGTCAGAGGTGCGGCGGTTGCAACTGTAATAAGCCAGGCTGTGTCTGCCCTCTGGGTCATACTATTTCTTGGGAGTAAGAAAACAGCACTCCGCCTATCAAAGCTTTCCTTCGACTTCAAGATACTCGGGAAAATATTGAAGCTCGGAGTCTCGGGCTTCATGTTCAAGGTGACGAACAGCATTACACAGGCTGTCTCGAACATGATGATAGTCGCCTTCTCGGGATCTCTCTCCACGCTCTACATAGGAGCGATGAGTATAATAAACTCCACGAGGGAGATGGTGTCGCTCCCTATATCGGCAGTAACGACATCATCCCAGCCCGTTATGGGATACAACTACGGGATGAGAAGCGGAGAAAGAGTCACGAAGACAATAAAGATCATGACTGTCATGGCTCTCTCTTACGGCGTCTTCGCCTGGGCGCTAGTCATGACTTTTCCCTCCCTTCTTATCTCGATATTCACGCCGGACAGGGCACTGCTAGAAATTACCGTTCCCGTTATGAGGATTTACTTCGCAGTCTTTTTCATGATGGCCTTACAGAGTTCGGGGCAGACTACATTCGTTGCACTCAACCACCCGAAGAATGCCGTTTTCTTCTCGCTCTTGAGAAAGGTCTTCCTTGTTGTTCCTCTTGTGCTCATTCTTCCGCGTATCGGAATGGGGGTAAACGGTGTCTTCTATGCCGAGGCGTTGAGTCAGCTCATAGGGGCAAGCGCATGTTATTCGACGATGTATTTCACAGTATTCAGGCCTATAAAGAGAAACACATACGACTGGAATAAATGGATGTAGGAGGTTATATGGAGAGACAGGATAAGGATCTTGCATTCATGCTCAAATATGAGAATGTAGCATGGTATGAAGAAGGAAAGATAAGGGTTCTCGACAGACGTGTCTATCCCAAGACGACAGAGTGGGTCATATGTTCGACTGTCGAAGACGTTGCAATGAGTATAAAGAATATGGTGACTCAATCCACCGGCCCCTATACACTCGCTCCGATGGGTATGGCACTTGCGTCTTTTATAGCAAAAGGTAAGACGAGAGACGAGTTCAAGGCTTACCTTGAGTGGGCAAGCGAGACTATATCGTCATCGCGTCCCACAACAAGTAAGAGGATGAGAGCACTCACCGAGAAGTGCATACCGGTAGCCCTCGCGGCCCTGGACGACGGAAAGAGACCTGACGAAGAAGTGAGAGACTTTGTCGTGAGAATGAACGACGAGAGATATCAGAGGGTTGATAAAATTGCACACCTCCTCTGTGATAAGTTTCCCGATGGCGGAAAGGTAATGACACAATGCTATGCCGAGACAATACTGGGTTTGATGCTGAGAGAGTGCAGGAGACGGGGAAACAATATCAAGCTCTTCTGCCCTGAAACAAGACCCTTCTTCCAGGGGGCACGCTTCACAAGTACCGTATGCCATCAAATGGGATTTGATGTGACACTCATTACCGATAATATGCCGGCTTTTGTCATGGCGAGGGAAGGAATCGATGTCTTTACATGTGCGGCGGACGCAATAAGCTGTGACGGCTACGTCTTCAACAAGGTCGGAACGAGCCAGATCGCAATTTGTGCATCCCATTTCGGTGTTCCCGTCTATGTAACGGGTGCTCCCGACAGGGGCCATAAGACATATGACACTGTTACAATTGAGATGAGAGACCCCAGAGAGTCGCTATATGCCATGGGAGTCAGAACCTGTGTTGACGGCGTCAGGGGCTACTATCCCGCATTCGATATGACACCGCCCGAGCTCATTACCGGAATCGTTACCGATAAGGGCATATTCGATCCCGTAAAGCTCAACGACTACTTCAAGGACGGCAGGGAGAGTGAACTCACTGTATAGCGTAAAGGGATGAGTAAGTGCGCTTTGCGTCTTCCACGTAGAGCGCTATGTTTTCTATGCCGTCTCCGGTCTTTTCTTTTTCAAGCCACAGCGAGAGGGCATCGATCAAGGCCCCGTCTCCCGTAAGAGATGTGTACTCTCCGATGCATTCCGATACGGCCGATACAAGAGAAAAGGAGGCCCTTCCGCTCCTTATTTCGTCCGCAATTGATTCACTATTCTTCCTCATCTCTCTTATGAGCATTTCCCGTGCTTTTTCGTAGTTATATGGATCATGGGAATAAGTTACTGCCTCTGCCCATTCTTCCAGTTTTTCCATTTCTTCCATAGCTCAATTCTATCCTTACAGCCTCAGTCTGAGAAGTATTCTTCTTCATACAAAAAAGCGTATGTTTATGCAATTTATATGCATCAATCTTATTGACAAATAGAGAATAAAAGAACTACTCTAACCACAAGTTTTTATTTCGGAGATTCGGATATGAAGAAAATACTCTTATTTTTTCTTGTTTTAATTCTTTCCTTATCAGTTTTTGCCGCAGGTTCCTCGGAAAAGGCTAAATATAAAGTCGGCATATGTCAGCTTGTTCAGCATCCGGCACTTGACAGCGCAACAGAGGGCTTCAAGGATGCTCTCAAGGCAGCATTCGGTGACGATGTTGCGGTAGATGAACAGAATGCAAGCGGGGAGGCTGTAAACGCGGCAACGATCATCAACGGCTTTGTCGCATCAAACGTCGACCTCATTCTTGCAAACGCAACAGCTCCTCTTCAGGCGGCGGCATCTGCAACAAGCACGATCCCCGTACTCGGAACCTCCGTTACAGACTATGCATCCGCACTTGAAATCGACAACTGGACAGGTACTGTCGGCGGTAACATTTCGGGAACAAGCGACCTCGCTCCTCTCGACGAGCAGGCAAAGATGATAAAGGAGCTCTTCCCGGATGCCAAGACAGTTGCTCTCTTCTACTGCTCTGCCGAGGCTAACTCCGTCTACCAGATAGAGACAATCGACGGCTACCTGAAGGAGCTTGGATTCCAGACAAAGAAATACTCATTTACAGATACCAATGACTGTGCATCCGTTGCCCAGAAGGCTACAGAGTGTGATGTCATATATATTCCGACAGACAACACCGCTGCATCGAACACAGAGGCAATCGCCAACGTAGTTGTCCCAGCAAAGACTCCGGTTGTTGCAGGTGAAGAGGGAATATGCTCGGGATGCGGAGTTGCAACACTCTCGATCTCCTACTATGACCTGGGGTACCTCACAGGAGAAATGGCTGTGAAGATTCTCAAGGGCGAGAGCGATATTTCCACAATGCCAGTCGAGTACGCTCCTCAGGTTACGAAGAAATACAACGCTTCGATCTGCGCTCAGCTCGGCATTACTCCTCCCGAAGGCTACAGTGCCATTTAAGAGGGGGATATATGCTCTCTTTGCTTAATGCTCTTCCCGGTGCGGTGTCGCAGGGATTGATCTGGGGTATTATGGCCCTCGGTGTATATATCACCTTCCGCATTCTCGATACAGCAGATATGACAGTTGACGGCTCCCTTGCAACAGGGGGCGCTGTCTGTGTAATGCTGATTAGAGCCGGTGTAAATGTGTGGCTTGCCCTCCTTGCTGCCGCTCTCGTCGGTGCTCTCACCGGTCTTGTCACGGCACTCTTACACACAAAGTGTAAGATACCTGCAATACTCAGCGGAATATTGACTCAGCTTGCACTCTACTCCGTGAACTTGAGAATAATGGGGGGAAAGTCCAATCAGCCCGTCTCGGTCGATAAGTACAACCTCGTTGTATCGCAGCGCTATGTACGCTCCCTCTCTCTCGATAACCCGATCCTGTTCATTGTCATACTACTTGTTCTTCTCATCTCCTTCATGTATTGGTTCTTCGGTACCGAGAAGGGGTGCTCGATAAGAGCAACGGGTGCCAACAAACAAATGGCGCGGGCACAGGGAATCAATCCCGATAACGATATTATCCTCGGCCTCATGCTCTCGAACGCTCTTGTCGCACTATGCGGAGCACTTGTCGCCCAATACCAGGGTGCAAGCGATGTCAACATGGGACGCGGTGCCATTGTCATAGGACTTGCCGCCATCGTCATAGGAGAGGGTGTCTTCGGTAAGATCAAACATAATTTTGCAGGAACACTCACCTTTGTCGTTCTCGGTGCCGTTGTCTATTACATCGTAATCCAGGTGACACTTCTCTTCGGTCTCAACACAAACGATCTCAAACTCATCACCGCAGCGATAGTCGGGCTCTTCCTTGCCGTACCTTATTGGAAAAGTGCAATCAAGGAGAAGAGAAGCCATAAGGGGGCTCTAAATGGTTGAGATAAAGAACATATCAAAGACATTCAATAAAGGAACGATAAATGCCAAGGTCGCACTGGACAATCTCTCGCTCACTCTCAACGACGGTGACTATGTAACAGTGATCGGCGGTAACGGTGCGGGTAAGTCGACGCTCCTCAATGCCCTTGCGGGACTCTATATCGTTGACAGCGGCTCGATAGTAATGAACTCAAAGGATGTTACATACCTACCCGACTACAAGAGAGCGGAGATGCTCGGGCGTGTTTTCCAGGACCCGATGATGGGGACAACGCCCAATATGCTCATCGAAGAGAATATGGCGCTTGCGTACCGTAGAGGACAGAAGAGAGGCCTCAGGTGGGGAATAAGTAAGGAAGAGCGTGAGATCTACTACAATTCCCTCAAAACACTCGGACTCGGACTCGAGGACAGAATGACAAGTAAGGTCGGTCTTCTCTCGGGCGGTCAGAGACAGGCGCTGACACTTTTGATGGCAACGCTGAAGAAACCTGAAGTGCTCCTTCTTGACGAGCATACTGCAGCTCTTGACCCCAAGACTGCAGAGAAGGTTCTCACCCTCTCGGATAAGATAGTCGAAGAGAACCATCTCACGACAATGATGGTCACACACAACATGAGGGACGCCATAGCACACGGCAACAGACTCATCATGATGGACCGCGGCCACATCGTCGTCGACATAAAAGGCGAAGAGAAGAAGAAGCTGACGGTGCCTGATCTGATGGCTCTTTTCAGCGAGGCCAGCGGCTCGACAGAAGCCAATGACCAGATGCTTCTCTCAAAGTAATCAACGTACCCTCGCGAGCTTTACGGCGCTCTTATGTGCCGCCTCTGCGAGGGTTTCTCTGTCTATTGCATTCTTACCTCTTCTCAGGGCAAGGCTTCTTGCTTCATTAAGAACTGTCTCGATGGCAGCTGAGCTCAAGCCTGAGAAGAGAGCAACGAGGATATTTTCATTGAGGCCGTCCGTGAGCGGTGTTCCCTTGAGATAGAGCCTTACAAGTTCTCCTCTTGTCTCCTCGTCCGGGTTCGGAATCGTGAACTTCAAATCGAACCTTCCCGGTCTTACAAGTGCCGGATCGAGGGACTCGTATGAGTTGGTTGCAGCAATGACAAGAATCTTCGAGGAGGGAATGAAGCCGTCGAGTTCGTTAAGGAGAGTCGTGAGTATTCTGTTGTTCTCCTTGTCGATTCCGCTTCCCGCGTAGTTACGCTTCTCTCCGATCGAATCGAATTCATCGATGAATATAATGCAGGGCTTATTGCGTCTTGCTTTATTGAAGAGCATCTTTACCTTGAATGCTCCAAGCCCCATTATTGCACCTTGGAAATCTGCACCCTTGGCTGCGATGAACTTTACACCGCACTCCTCTGCTAGAGCCCTGGCGAAGAGAGTCTTGCCGTTTCCGGGAGGCCCCTCGAGTATGATTCCCTTAATCTGACGCACATTGCTTCCTTCTTTTATATCCTTAATAGACGAAAGGATCTCCTCCTTTACATCCTTCATACCCGCTATGTCGGAGAAGCGGACGCCGGTCTTTCTTACGATGCGGAATGTAGATGCCGAGTATGATATGAGCTTATATACTCCGAAGGCGATGATGGCGAAGAATATGATGTTGATGAGGGTATTGAAAAAGGCATCGATTGTATCTTCTCTTTCGTCCTTGACTGAAACACCCTTGAGGAGAAGTTCCTCTTTGAGTGTGGTAGAGTCGGGATTGGGGGTTGAATAGGTGGTGCTCTCTCCATCTATTGTGTATGTGATTTTATCGCTCTTGAGTACAGCTTCACTTATGACACCTTCATCAAGATTGGTAACGAAGGTTGTGTAGGGAACGGATGTTGTCGAATATTCGGTATATATGAAATAGGCACATACAAGAAGAGCGATGATGCTGAATACGAGAATAACTTTCTTTTTCATGTAATAGATAATAACTGAATTTTCTGTTTCTCAAATAGTAATAACCCCATACAATATTTGAGTTGTTTAGATATTTTTGCTTTGGAGGTGGTATTGTGCTTGATATAGATAAACTTATAAGTGAAATGACTCTCGAAGAGAAGGCGGGGTTATGCTCCGGGCTCGACAATTGGAGAACAAAGGGAGTTGAGAGACTGGGACTGAAGCCCGTCATGGTCGCAGACGGCCCGAGCGGAGTCAGAGTCGAAGACGGAGAGGGCGGAAGTAAGGAAGCTGTCTGTTTCCCCACAGGTTCTGCTCTTTCCTCCACATTCAACAAAGCGCTTACATATGAACTCGGACTTGCTCTCGGGGCCGAGGCGAGATCTTTCGGCCTCCACACACTGCTGGGCCCTGCAATCAACATAAAGCGTACACCTCTCGGCGGGAGGAACTTCGAATATCTCAGTGAAGACCCGTATCTATGCGGCGCACTCTCCTCCTCTTATGTCAAAGGTGTCGAGAAGAACAACGTAGGAGTCAGCCCCAAGCACTTTGCATGCAATAACCAGGAATATATGAGGATGAGTACCAATGTACACATCTCAGAGAGAGCATTGAGGGAGATATATCTTCCGGCATTCGAGATGACTGTGAAGGAAGCTCACCCCTGGACGATAATGTGCTCCTACAACAGAATAAACGGCCTCTATTCATCAAAGAACAAGCGTCTTTTGAGTGATATCCTCCGTGACGAATGGGGCTTTGACGGCATCGTCATGACGGACTGGGGCGCTGTATGTGACAGAGTCGAGTCACTAAAGGCCGGAACGGAGCTTGAAATGCCGTCCTCGAGAGGAGTAAGAGACAGGGAGATAGTGGAGGCTGTAAAGAACGGCACTCTTGACGAAGAGACACTCGACAGGGCAGTAAGACGCCTCCTCGAGTGGATAGATAAAGCTTATGACAACACGCCATCTTCATATGACAAAGAAAAAGATCACCTACTTGCAAAAACAATTGCGGAGGAAGGGGCAGTCCTGCTTAAAAACGATGACGAGCTTCTTCCTTTGAGTAAGAATGAGAAGGTAATCGTGATCGGAACATCTGCATCCTCCCCGCGCTACCAGGGCGGCGGCTCGAGCAGGGTGAACCCGTACAGAGTGTCGAGTCCTCTTGAAGAGCTTAGAAAGAGAATGGACGTGGAGTACTATCCCGGATGGAAGGAGAACGGTGTCTCTGCCGATACTGTTCTTGAAGAGGAGGCCCTCAATGCAATTAAAGGAAAGAGGGCTGTAATCTTTGCCTCTCTTCCCGATTCATTCGAGAGCGAAGGCTTTGACAGACACTCGATGAAGCTCCCCGAGGCGCAGCTTGATCTGATTTCACGTGCACTCGAAATCAACGGGGACACAATCATTGTTCTCTTCAACGGTAGTGCAATAGAAATGCCCTTTGTTAATAAAGCGAAGGCAATACTCGAGATGAATCTCCCGGGAGAGGGAGTCGGAGAAGCGGTCGCCGAGATCCTTACGGGAGAAGCGGAGCCGTCGGGAAGACTCAGCGAGACTTATCCCGTGAGACTCGAGGACAACCCAGCGTATTTATTCTACCCCGGGGACGGAAGAGATACTCTCTACGGCGAAGATATATATGTAGGCTACAGATACTACGACAAAAAGAAGATGGATGTTCTCTTCCCGTTCGGACACGGACTGGGGTACACATCGTTCAGCATGGGGAATATGAGAGTCGAGAAGAAAGGGAACTTAATCGACGTTAAGGTTACGCTCAAGAACGAAGGAAAGAGAAAGGGTAAGAGTGTAGTTCAGATCTATGTCAACTCCTCGAGAATCAAAGGAAAGGACAGAGCAGTCAGGGAGCTCAAGGCATTTGAAAAGGTTGAACTTGAGCCGGGAGAAGAAAAAGAGCTTTCATTCATCCTTACAAAGCGCTCGTTCTCCTATTGGGAGGAGAAGATATCGTCATGGTACGTCGAGAAGGGAGAATATGTAATAGAAGCGGGCTTCTCTTCACGTAACATAGTTCAGAGTGAAAGCATAATGCTCGAAGGAGATAGATATCCTCTTATCGTTGACGAAGCGACGACTGTGGGAGAGGTGATTAAAGCGGGGAAACTTGAAAAGCTCGGAGAAGACGGACGCACCCTCATAAGAAATCTTGACGGCACGGATGTCAACGTCGTCCTCAAGGGCGAGGCTGCCGAGGGGATGGTAACGGGGTGTCCGCTCCACTGCATCTACTCATACGGCGACTTTGAAGAGGGAACGCTTGAAAGAATAGAGAATGCTCTCAAGAGCGGGGAATGAACGAAATAACTGCTGCTCATGCGGCAGCAGACTATCAAGTCTCTGATTACTTTGTTATTTCAGGTCGTATTCCGGTTTGAATGTCCCTGGATTTTCATACGTTACACAATTATAAGTGAGAGTTTGTCTTTTTAGGACAAAATGCGACGCCGAGATTCTATTGAAGTCAGGAATACAGGAAGATTAGCTATAGTACCTCAACTGCTCTTCTCTCAACCTCAAGAAGTCTTAGATAGTTTTTTAAATAGTTTTCAAACCCGACAACCTCATCTCTAGTGGCTGTGATTGTAGTTGTCTCAGCATTTCTGAAGATCTCAATTTCAAGATAATCTTCGAGACTAAGGCCATTGTTCTCGAGCATATACAGCGTCAACAGCGCCATGCCGTAAGGGCCACCTTCTCCTGCAGTCTTCATTACAGATACAGGACAATCAAGTGCAGCGGAGACAATTTTCTGGCCTATGATCGGCGTTTTGAAATAACCTCCATGGCCATATATTCTGTCTGCCGTAACGTTCTCGTCTCGAAGAATGTCCATTCCGATTTTTAAAGTGGCAACTGCAGACATCAGGTGTGAACGCATGAAAGACGAGAGTGACATATCTGCATCGGGGCGGTGTGTGAATATAGGGAAACCGGAATCAAAGCCTGTCACACCTTCTCCCGAGTAGTAGTTGCAGCTCAAGAGCCCGTCGGCATCGCTTTTCCCTTCGAGGGCGATGGAGTAGAGTTTACTGAAAAGCTCATCGTTTGTTATTTTATATCCCATTAGTGATGCAAACTGGCCGAAGAGGTTTATCCAGTTGTTTATATCTGTTGTACAGTTATTACAGTGAACCATTGCCACGCTTTTACCGGTAGGCGTCGTCACCATGTCTATCTCCTTGTGAGGAGTAACAGTTTTGTCAAGTACTAGCATTAAAAAATCGCTTGTGCCTGCACTGACATTTCCCGTCCTCTCCTTTACAGAGTTGGTGGCAACCATACCTGTCCCTGCATCCCCCTCCGGTGGTGCGAAAGGAATTCCGCTTTCAAGCTCCCCATCTTCATCAAGGAGCATAGCGCCTTCATGTGTAAGATATCCGGCGTTTTTCCCCGCTGTAAGGACTTTTGGAAGCAGATTTTCAAGCTTTAAGTTATAACCCAGCTCTTTTATCATCATATCGGCTGATTTGAGCATTGCACTGTCATAATCAAGGGTTTTGCTGTCAATAGGAAACATTCCAGATGCCTCCCCGATTCCGGCAGTCCGCTCTCCAGTCAATAGATAGGTTATGTATACGGCAAGAGTGTTAAGCGATGAAATGTGTTCTACATGTTTTTCTTTGTTTATGAGTGCTTGAAAAAAGTGGGAGACAGTCCATCTCTGTGGTATATTGAAAACAAACCTTGATGATAGCTTTTCAGAGGCTTCGCCGGTAATCGTATTACGCCAGGTCCTGAATTCCGTCAGCGCATTACCACGGTTGTCAAGAGGAATATAGCCATGCATCATTCCTGATATCCCCAAGGCTCCGACTCTTTTTATTGTCTCTCTGTATTTTTCAAATGTGTTCTTCTTGAGATCTCGGTAGCATGAGGAAAGTCCTTTCTTTATTTCTTCATAGCTGTATGTCCATATGCCGTTTATGAGATTATTTTCCCACTTACAACTTCCTTGTGAGAGTATTTCTCCTTTTCTATCTACCAGCACGGCCTTGATACGTGTTGAACCAAATTCGATTGCTATGACACAAGATGAAAAATCCATGTTGTAACTCCTTAATACAAATAATATCCACAGAAAAAGGAAAAGCAATAAGAATTTGAAAAAAGTGTGTTCGATAAACACAAATTTATATTCAAGTGGACTTTTGAAGTATAGTTAAAGCAAGAGGATTAGTGATAACTAACTTGCCATATATAAACA
>CAVHKW010000041.1:0-4941 GCA_963636745.1 uncultured Oscillospiraceae bacterium
AGTTTGTATGTTCATAGCATTCAAACTCTACCTTGACACCTGTCTCTTCATAATATTTGTCAACGATCGGCTGAAGTTTATCCTCCCACTGACCTGCTCCTGTGAGCATCATATGAAGGACAACGCCGTCTGAAGACTTGGCTTCTGATGCTCCCGATGCAAAGAGTGACAGAGAGAGACATAGAACTAAAAGAATTGATAATACCTTTTTCATTGTATTCCTCCTAATTATTTAATTGAGTTTCCTCGACTCAACTGATTAATTAATTGTCTTGACAGACTTTCTTTCAACAAGCTGTCTGCCGATAATGATCTCGCGCGGCGGGATTTCCTCATTGTTTTCAATGCGCTCGAAGAGCAGCTTGAAACTCTCGCGGGCGAACTCCCTGCTGTCGTTGGTCACACTGGTCAACGGCGGACTGGAGATCCTCGAGTAGATGATATCGTCCATACCTGTTACCGATATCTGATCCGGAACGGATATGTTCATGTCATGCAGGGCCGATAAAACACCCATGGCTATAATGTCATTTGCACAGCATATTGCGGTAGGAAGGGGAAAGACTGTCGAGAGGTACTTTGCACCTTTATATCCGACATCCTCCGAAAAGCCCATCTCGAAAAGAAGATCGTCGTCAATTGCAATCCCCGCCTCTGTCAGAGCCTGAACATAGCCGTCTTTACGGCTTGTAGCGACTCTCGTTCCACGCGTACCGCCGATAAAAGCTATCCGCCTGTGGCCGCAGTCGATTAAATGCTTCGCGGCAATATATGTGCCGAGGTTATTTGCTCCGTGAATGCAGTCAAGTTCGCATGCAGCATATGAGTTTAAGAGAACAGAAGGAATATCGAGTCCGAGGAGGGCGTCAACAACGCATCTCTCTTCAGAAACAGACGCAAAAACAATGCCTCCCGCCATAATTTCCTTCGCGGAGGCGATGGCACGCATTTCTTCCGATAAGTTTTCATTGGTATTGAAGAGTGTCAGAATGTAGTTCTTGCTTTTTACAAGAATCTGAAACTCCTTTGCAAGATTGGAATAGAACGGGTTTGTGATGTCGGGGATGATCAATACGATATTACGTGTTTTCTGGGTTTTCAGACTCTGCGCGGCCGAATTGGGACTGTAGCCGAGATTTTTTATAATCTGCTCGATCTTCTCCTTCGTCTGAGCGTCGATGCGTCCGGTATTGTTTATGGCTCTTGAAACTGTTGTTACAGAAACCCCTGCCTCTTTCGCAATATCTTTGATCGTTATCTTTCCGTTCGTCATTTCCCTTCTTCTCTTGAATTGCGTTAACGTTTTCGCAACCTTATCTGTATATTACATTGTCTTTCCTATATGTCAACAATAATTTTATGAAATTTTACAACTCTTTTTTATTTAAGAAATTACATTTAAATATAAAAAAGACACATTCTAAAACAAGGTTCCATAAAGGCTGTTTACGGCCTCGAATTAAGGAAAGAAAACGTTTTCATATCTTTCAAAAGATGAATACAACAAAACGGAATGTAGACAACTGTTCATTCAACCCGTTATTCTTAGATAGAATTCAGAGAAGACTCTTTTGATGGAAAAGGAGAATAATATGAACGGGGAACTTTTGAAAAAGGCAAAAGATGCAGAGAGTGCTGAAGAGATCATTGCGCTGGGTAAGGCAAACGGATTCGATCTCTCACTATCAGGCGCCGAAGATATCTATGCACGCTTACATAAGAGCGGGGCAGTCGATGACGACGACCTCGATTCCGTCTCGGGTGGTGCATGCAGAGGAGACGGAGGAGAGAGCATTCCCGGGTTCAGCGACGGGGAGACAGTCTCATGGAATGCAGCGATGATGCACTGCGCTAACGACGGCAGTGCAAATGGCGTAATCATCAGCCACAGAGCAGCAACAGAGCCAAGCGCCCAGAACGGCTACTACGTTTATCCGGGCTCTGTGCTCTACGTAGTAAAGTGTTCAAAGTGCGGCTCTCTTATGGAAGTGCCGGAGGCATGGCTTTAAATTGAAACTCCCGGGGTTCAATCCGGGAGCTTTCTTTTTTATAGGTTCTTCATTGCAACTGCAATTTCGGAAGCAAGCTTAGCGTTATTAAGCACCAGCTTTATGTTGGCCTCAAGGCTCTCGCCTCCCGTGAGTTTCTGTATCTTATCGAGGAGGTACGGTGTTGTCTCCTTACCCTTTATTCCGAGACTGTTCATCTCCTTAATAGCTACATCTATTTCCTTATTAATATAGTCTGCATCCATTGAGTACTCTTCGGGGATCGGGTTCGTAACAAGAAGTCCGGTATCGGGATAGATTTCCTTCTGGACGGACCACGAAGATGCAATTTCGGATGGGGTATCGAGTCTCCATGTCACCTTGAGTCCGCTCTTTCTTGTATAGAATGCGGGGAGCTCCTCTGTCGTGTACCCCACTACATTGACGCCCTTCGTCTCAAGATATTCCATTGTGAGAGGAAGATCGAGAATGGCCTTTGCTCCTGCACATACTACAAGAACACCTGTCTTTGTGAATTCATCGAGGTCTGCCGAGATATCGAAAGTGGACTGTGCACCGCGGTGTACACCGCCGACACCACCGGTGGCGAAGATGTCGATTCCGGCAAGGGATGCGATGATCATTGTAGCTGCAACTGTTGTTGCTCCGTCTTCCTTCTTTGCGACGATTGTCGGGATATCGCGCCGGCTGGTCTTTGTGATGGCCATTCCCTTCTTTCCGAAGTATTCAATCTCGTCCTTACTCAGTCCCGCCTTGAGTCTTCCGTTGATTATGGCGATTGTTGCGGGAACGGCGCCGTGCTTTCTTACTTCATCCTCAACCATAAGTGCCGTCTCGACGTTCTTCGGGTAGGGCATGCCGTGTGATATGATTGTGCTCTCGAGTGCGACAACAGGCTTGTTCTCCTTAAGCGCCTCTCTCACTTCATCTGAATAATCCAGGTATTTGATCATAAGTTTCTATCTCCTTCATTATCTTATATATAGACTCCCTCTTCATATCTTTCGAGACTGTGTCGGGAGAAAGTATCGTTATCCCGCTTGCGGCCGTGGCAGCTCTCAAGGCCGTCTCCTCATTATCCCACTCTAAAAGGCCGAAAGCAAACCCCGCAAGGAAACTGTCACCGGCGCCTGTCGTGTTCACCGCCTCTATTCTCCCCGCCGGAGAGTAGATTGTCTTCTTTCGGGAGGCATATAGAGCGCCCCGCTTTCCGAGTGTCAAAAGGACGGCACCGACTCCTTTATCGAGTACGGAGTAGAGAGCATCTTTCAAATCATCTTCACTCTCTATTCTCTTTTTATAAAGGTATTCAAGTTCCATTAGGTTCGGTTTGAATACATCGATATTCTCAAAGGAGGGAACGAGCCTATCGATCTTCAAGGTTGAGACGGCATCCGCGAGAACTAAAGAAGAGGCCGCCGCAGTGACTTCCTTTATCGTCCCCGGGTTGAGATTGGCTTCGACGATGACAGCATCCGCACTCTCTATAATCTCCTTCTTTCCTCTTATGAAGGCCTCGTCCAGCCTCTTTATATTCTCCATATCGTTGACCGCGACATACATATCGCCGCAGGGCTCTGAGATATAAAGATAAATGTCACTTCTTTCATTTGTATAAAGCGAGTGGGTTATATCGAGAGAAGAAGAGAGACTCTCCTTTATAAAGCTGCCGAAGACATCACTTCCTATGGCGGTGATGAACTTTACATCCTCCCCCATCAGTGAGAGATTTAGTGCGATATTGTGGCCGACACCGCCTGGTGAGAATGTCACCTTCCCTATATTTGAATCCTCCCTCACTATTGTCGAATAGGATTCTCCGCATAGATCCGTATTGGTACCACCGACTACAACAACGCTCTTTTTCATATGGAGATGATAAAAAATCCCCCGCTTTTTGAGAAGAGGGGGAGATGTAAGTCAGATATTCTCAGTCAACAAGAATAACTTCTCCGTTTGGATAGTGCTCTGCAACATATGCCTTGACCTTGTCACTCTTGAGAGCCTTTACAAGTGCAAGAACTGCCGGGGTGTTTTCATTGCCTTCCTTGACTGCGATGACGTTTACATACGGAGAATCAGCACCCTCGACGAAGAGACCATCTCTAGTTGCAATCAAGCCTGCCGGGATTGCATAGTTACCGTTGATGATTGCTGCATCGACATCGGAGAGAACTCTCGGGAGTGTTGCTGCTTCTATTTCCGTGAACTTGAGGTTCTTCGGGTTTGATGCTATATCGAGCGGAACAGCTTCAAGACCTGCGCCGTCCTTGAGTGTGATGAGACCTGCGGACTGGAGAAGAAGAAGTGCTCTTCCTTCGTTTGTCGGGTCATTGGGGATAGCGATTGTTGCACCGTCCGGGATGTCCTTGAGTGAAGAATACTTGGATGAATAGAGTGCGATAGGCTCGATGTGGATTCCGCCTGCGTTTACAAGGTGGTAGCCGTGTTCGGTGTTGAATGATTCAAGATAAGGAATGTGCTGGAAGTAGTTAGCGTCGATTTCGCCGTATTCGACAGCGTCGTTGGGAGTTACATAGTCTGTGAATTCCTTGACTTCAAGTTCGATTCCCTCTGCCTTGAGATCATCAACAACAAGATTGAGGAGTGTTGCGTGGGGCTCGGGTGTAGCGCCGACGACAAGCTTTGTTGTGCTTGATGCAGCCTTTGTTTCACTGCTTCCTGAAGCAAAAACAGCTGTAAGAGCCAAGAGTACGATAAGTGATAATGCGATAAGTTTTTTCATTTTTATATTCCTTAAATAAATTGGATTCGAAAAGAGTTTTCCCTATAGGTTAAACGTTGAACAATAAAGATAGATGGAATTTTATTAAAGTAATACTATGCCCTGACGGGCATCATCATGGAGGACATCATATAACACATAGAAAAAGATGATTTTTTCATATTCTTATATCCTCCTGATAAATCT
>CAVHKW010000042.1:0-10309 GCA_963636745.1 uncultured Oscillospiraceae bacterium
AATATAAAGAAATATCCCACGGACAGGGAATTCAAGCAAAATGGACAAATTTAGTTGGCTATTAAGTGACAGAATTAGTTAGCATTAACACAGATGAGGAGATGATATATTTGTCTATTTATCTTGCCTGGTACAATAATATTAGGGTGAGAACTCACAATTCTCCGAAAAATTGACTCACAAATCACCGAAAAACTTACTCACAAATCACCGAAAAATGTCGACAAACAATCTTGTTACTATTAGAATTTGCTTATGAAGGAAAAAACAGCTGGAGAGTACTATCCAAGGATTGCCGATGATATCCTTGAACAGAAACTACAGATGGCCGGCGCTGTCTATATTAAGGGCCCAAAATGGTGCGGCAAGAGCACAACCGCAAGACAAAAGGCAAAAAGTGAAGTCCTCATGCAGGATCAGGAGACAAAGGAGCAGAATATACTGCTTGCAGAAAACAGTCCCACGCTTTTTCTTTCAGGAGAGACTCCGAAGCTTATCGATGAATGGCAGATCATACCATTTATCTGGGATCAGATCAGATTTTTGGTCGACGAACGCAAAAAGAGAGGACAGTTCATACTTACAGGCTCAGCTACTCCCGTGGACGATGACAAATATATGCACTCCGGAATCGGCCGTATACTGCCGTTTGTCATGAGACCTATGACACTGTATGAGTCGGGAAACGGTAACGGCATGGTATCTCTCGATGTTCTTTTTCATCGTCAGGATGAGTTTGAGAGCACATCTTGTAATCTCACTCTTGAGGATTATGCCTATCTTACGTGCCGAGGAGGTTGGCCTGAGGCGCTTTTCGATGATCATGATACTGCTCTTTTACAAGCCAGAAACTTCTATGACGGCCTGGTAGAGGATGATGTAAACAAGCTTTTGAAAACAAGAAAGAATAAAGAAAGGATTAAAAATGTAATGCGATCTTACGCGAGGTCGACGGCAACCGAGATGTCCATCGCCAGAATGAAAGAGGATATAGCGGCAAACGAAGGACGGAGCATTGATGAGGATACGATTGTGTCATACATTGACGCATTGAAGAAGCTGTTCATAGTCGAAGAGCTGCCTGCCTGGAATACAAACCTGAGAAGTGCCACGAAAATAAGGACTTCCGATACCCACCATTTCGTAGATCCATCCATTGCATGTGCCGCTCTTGATATATGGCCGAACGATCTTATCGGAGATTTGAAGACATTCGGTTTTTTCTTCGAATCCTTATGCATCAGGGACCTGAGGGTATATTCAGAGAAATTACATGGAAGTGTATATCACTACCGTGACTCACGAGGGCTTGAAGCAGATGCGATAATCCATTTGTGGACAGGAGAATGGGCGGCTGTGGAAGTGAAGCTTTCTTCATCTCAGTCGATAGAGGAAGGGGCAGCGCATCTTTTGAAACTTAAAAATGATATCGACACGTCAAAAGTAAAGGCTCCGAGTTTCCTTATGATATTGACGACGACCCCATATGCCTACAGACGGAAAGACGGGGTGTACGTTGTTCCTCTCGGATGTTTGAAGGATTAACCGGTTTCTAAGAGCATCTCTCCTTCATCAACTACTGGCATAGTGAGAAGCTTTTCTGGTAAATGACAATATCTTCCCGGTATTCTTTGGGTTCAAGATTGTTGTCGCCGGCCATAGCCATTCCTTCTCCTACTGGTTAGAGATGTCTGCCGTTATGTAATTTTTGTTTTGATAATATTAGCTTGTCTGCTGAGAAATTACCCCTTAATTCAAGTATAAGGTGGGGAGAGGGGGAGGACAAGGTAGTGTATGTGCTTATCTTCGAAGGGAAGAGAAGAGGTGAGTATACAGTAGATTGAGTTTGTATTGGAGATTTTGTTAATGCTGTTCAATTTTCTTTTGTGAAAGAATAACTTCTCATTTACAATGGAATGAGTAAGAAAGGAGAAAAGAATGGCTGGAGAATTTTATAAGCATAATGTGCCGCAGACTATGATAAGAAAGTGGTCGGATGATACCAAACATGTCGCCTGGTATGATCCGTTTACGGGGAAGGAGAAGAAGAGCGCTAATCTTACTTCTCTCTACAGGGTTCCTCTTACGGGATTGAAGACGTATGAGATGTCGGCAATCGCATATCTCAGCGCAAATTCTACAACGGCTTTTAAGGATCTTTATGAAGGTAAGTTCCATAATCTGAAAATCAGGGATTCTGTGCTCAGAAACGAGATTCTGTTTCTATTTCTTAGTAACCCTGTCTATCAGGAGAAGGTCATTCTTCAATCAGGAGAGCATCAGAAAGAGTTTGATCTTTCGTCATACAAAGGGGCAGAGCTTAAGGCTATGAAGACGGCGCTCCATTCCACCTTTGTCGCATCAAATCTTAATGAAATCCTCCTTGATGAACTTGTTCTCTATGATCTTGAGCCCTGTCTTTTACATGCTCCGTCATCCTGTTCATTCATAATAGGCGGTAACCCAGTTGTAATTTCGAATCCATTTCTCGGGAAAGATATTGCATCCGTCCCGTTCTACGGCTGCCCTTATCTTATGAGAGGCGCTTTTCTCGCTCTTCCATTGAGCCCTGATACTCTTTTCTGCCTCTATGACAAGAATACGTATACACTCCAATCCGATACTCTCACACCCTCTGATGTTGATATCATAAACATGGAGGAGCTTTACTCTGCCGGGGAGGGAGACGGTGTTGTTTACAAAGGTGAGAGAGACTATGTCGATAAGCTCTTTAAGTCCCTCTCCGACGCAAAGAAGAAGCGTACCACCACAATCCGCAGCGATCACTATCCATTTGACTCAAAGCTTTCAATTATGACGCTGAAAGGCAGAAGAGATATCTCAATGAGAGATTTTGCCTATGATTTAAGGAAATACAATGGGAAGTACATACGTCGTTTGAATATCAGAAAACCCCAGCTTCCCCTGTCAGTGAGGTTTTCATACTTTGAGAAACGTTTTAAAGACGGCGTCTATGTCTCTGATAATTCATAAGAAGAAAATGATGATGGATACAAAGAGTCTGCCGCTTTTGTCAGATTTGTCAAATTGATAAAGAGAAGCGGATGGATAAATTGTATCTATCTTGTTGCTGCAGCTCCTTTGATTCTCGCCTCTCTCCCGGATGACTTTGTCTCTCTCTTCACTGCAATCTTTACATTTATGTTAACTGATGAGGATGTGGAGAGCGGGAGACTTCTCGGCGTAGACAATATTCTCCTTCCTCTATATTACCCGGGAGATGCCTGCTATCTTGACAACAAGAATGAAATCATCACAAGGATGCAATGCTACAAACTATGAAAGAAGGGGTGCTTTGACACACCCCCTGTTTTCAATTTTCCTTCATCTTGGATTCAAAGACCAGCGTTTCCTTGAGGTCCTTGAGCTTATTCGTAAGCGATACCTTATAAATATGAGGATTGATCTGTCTCTTGTAGCTCTTGTCGAAGTGGGAGAGGCTCTCCTTGACCCTGTTCTGGAGCTCTATGAGCGACGGCTCTTTATTGACTCTTTTACCACCTTCCATCTGCTTTACGAGAAGGGGTTTTATGAGAGCATAGTTGTTCTTCTTCATGATGAACATGTCGCCTGTAGAGAAGGGATGGAAGAAGATGTGGTTGACTCCGCTCGATATCGTTTCGTCCGAGAGGGCGATGAGGTCTCCGAGAGCCTGGTTGTTCTTGTCGTAGAAGCGGTAGACTTCCTTTCTCCCGGGGTTCGTTGTCTTTTCATAGGATGACGAGATCTTGAGAGTCGGTGTGTAGTGCCCGTTTTCTTCCTTTGCCGCTAGTTTATATACTCCGCCGAGTGCTGCCTGAGTTCCTCCGGTGACAAGGTTGGTGCCGATTCCCCAGCTGTCAATAGGAGCACCGTCGTTTACGAGGTTGAGTATGATTTCCTCCGTCACGTCGTTGCTGATACATATGGTTGCGTCCTCGAGTCCCGCCTCATCAAGCTTCTCTCTGACCTTCTTTGTCAGATAGCTGAGGTCTCCGCTGTCGATTCTGACACCGATTTTAAGCCCCTTTGCCTTCTGCTCGAGTCCGATCCTGATGGCGGCGTCAATACCGGAGCCCAGTGTGTCGTACGTGTCGATGAGAAGAATACAGTTATTGGGGTATATATCTCTGAAACGGCTGAATGCATCATACTCGTTATCGAAAAGCATTACCCATGAGTGCGCCATTGTTCCTGCAACTGGAATATTGTAAATGCGTCCAGCATAGGTGTTGCTTGTAACATCCGCTCCTCCTATGAATGCAGCTCTTGCCGCACTGAGAGCGCCGTCTATTCCCTGGGCACGTCTGAGGCCGAACTCCATTATCGAGCCCTTTCCCTTCGTTGCAACTTTCATCCTTGCGGCCTTTGTTGCAATCAGCGTCTGGAAGTTGATCGTGTTGAGGAGAAACGATTCGATGAGCTGGGCGTCCATCATATTCGTCTCGACTCTCACTAAGGGCTCTCCCGGGAAAGCAACAGTTCCTTCCTCGAGGGCGTAGATATCGCCGGAGAAACGGTATGAGGAGAGGTAGTCGATGAACGAGGGATCGAATTTACCTAGTCCCCTGAGGTAGTCAATGTCTTCTTTGGAAAATCTGAACGACTCAAGTTCGTTGATAAGAGTCTCGAGGCCTGCAAATATTGTGTACCCGCCTCTGAATGGGTTTGTTCTGTAGAACATGTCGAAGATAACGCGGGGATTCTTCTTTTCAAGGAAGAAACCCTGCATCATCGTCAATTCATAAAAATCTGTATTAAGTGCACTTGTCATTACTTTGTTATCTTGTCGAATCCTGTGTATGGAACGAGAGCGGGTGGAATGGAGATTGATCCGTCTTCATTCTGGTAGTTCTCTATGATAGCGACCATGGCTCTCGAGAGAGCGACAGCTGTTCCGTTGAGCATGTGGACGAACTTCAGCTTTCCGTCATCGTCACGGTAGCGGATGTTGAGAGAGCGTGCCTGGTAGTCGGTGCAGTTACTTGTACTTGTGACTTCGCCGTATTCTCCATTCTCTCCTCTTCCCGGCATCCATGCCTCGATATCGAACTTGCGGTAGGCAGGAGCTCCGAGGTCTCCCGTTGCTGTGTCGACAATGCGGTACGCTAGTCCCAGCTTCGAGAAGATCTCCTCTTCAATTGAGAGGATCTCCTGATGGAAGGAGTCCGACTCTTCGGGGAGACAGTAGATGAACATCTCGAGCTTTGAGAACTGGTGGACACGGTAGAGACCCTTTGAATACTGTCCGGCGCCGCCGGCTTCTCTTCTGAAGCAGTGGCTGAGTCCCGTCATTCTGATGGGAAGGTCCTCCTTGTTGAGGACTGCATCCTTGTAGTAACCGCCGAGTGTGATCTCCGCCGTTCCGACAAGGCATGTATCTGTTCCTTCTATTGTATAGATGTTGGACTCTGCACCTCTGGGGTTGAAGCCGATTCCGTTGAGAATCTCCTCCTTCGCGACATCAGGTGTGATGAAAGGAGTGAAACCGTGCTTTGTTACTATATCCATAGCAAAGCGCTCGAGTGCCATCTGGAGAAGTACAGCCTTGTTCTTTATATAGTAGAACTTCTGACCTGCAACCTTTGCGCCCTTGTCGAAGTCCAGGATATCGAGTTCCTCTCCCAGCTGGACATGGTCTTTAGCCTTGAACGGGAACTTCGGAGGCTCTCCGACGAATTTGATTGCGAGATTGTCCTTGTCTTCCTTTCCGATAGGTGCATCGGGATGAGCATAATTCGGAATGGTTCTTGCTTCGGCCATGAAGCGCTTGTCGACTTCATCGAGCTCCGCTTCCTTGAGTGTGAGCTCGTCTTTTATCGCCTTGCCCTCTGCTATGTACTTCGCTCTCGTCTCGTTGTCGAGCTTACCCTTCATCTTCTGGGCTGTCTCGTTACGCTTATTACGCAGCTCTTCGACCTCCAAAAGGAGTTTCAGTCTGTCATCCTGGTCTTTGATGATAGCGTCCAAGTCGACGTTCATGTACCTGTTTGAGATGTTCTTTTTGATTTCATCCCGTCTTGTCTTCAATTCCTTGATATCTATCATATAATTCTCCTTCTCAGTTTTTCTCTTCCAGGCTTCTGGCTTTGGAGGAAGAAGCGTTTACGGCCTCGAAAACTGCATTCTCGAAGTTTAGTTCCTTCAGTTTTTTGATACCCTCAATTGTTGTACCACGTGGAGAGCATACCATATTCTCGAGTTCTGTTGCACCCTTTGAGGTTGCTTTTTGAAGCATGATTGCGCTCTCGAGCGTGTCTCGTACGATATCGAGCGATGTGTTATATGGAATTCCCTCTCTCACTCCCGCCTGCGAAAGTGCATGCATGAATAAAAAGACATATGCAATCCCAGAGCCCGATATACCGATAAATCCGTTGAAAAGGCTCTCGTCAAGATAGAATGCCGATCCGAACGAAGAGGCGAGTGCGAGGGCAAGATTCTTCTTTTCCTCATCGAGGCTCTCCTTCCACGTAACTGCCGTGACCGACGATTTGACTCCCGCCGCAATGTTGGGCATGTAGCGGACAACGGAGGATGAGGAGAGACTCTCCTCGAGAGTCGAGAGTGATACTCCAGCCGCAAGGGAGATGAACATTCCGCAATTCAGTTTCTTCAAAGCCGGATAGAGAGAAGGCAGTGTCTGCGGTTTGACTGCAAGAATTATTGCGTCCATGTTGTCCATCTCATCTAGAGAGGAAAGGACAACTCCCCTTGTCTCCTCTGCTAGTTTCACAGCCCTGCTCTTTGTCCTGTTATAGAGGAAAAGAGAACAGCTTCCGTCGTCTTTGAGTGAGCGTGCAATTGCAGAGCCCATATTGCCCGTTCCGATTATTCCTATTCTTTTCATATCAAACAACTCCTCTGTAGTTAGGCTGTCTCAAGACTTCATATACTCCTGGAGAGATTGAGAGAGCACTGGTTTTTCTTAATTAGAATTCTATCTCTGTATCTATTGAGTATCTTCTCTCCTCGTCCCGTCGATTCCCTACAGGATATCAGGTAGATATCCTCATCTTTCGGATATTGAGCCTCACTGAAGAGCTTTTCTGCATTTGAGGAGAAGAAGTAAATCATGGCCCGATAGTAGCAGAAGAGAGAAAATAGTACAATTTCCTAGCTCTTATTATTCTTTATCGAGGCCGCTCTTTTCAGATCATTACCGTCCTTTCTGAGGCTGAGAATGGTCTTTTCAAGCTTCCTCTTCTTCTCTTCCTTCTCTTTGAAGAATTCCTTCTGCTCAGGGTCCTCTGCAGAGTAGAGGTTCCCGAGTGATATACCGATGAGCCTGACTCCGGTGTTGTTGTATTTCTTTTCAAGAAGAGACCGGCTTATTTCATAGATATCGTCCGATGAATATATTCCCGATGTCGGAGTCGAGCTGAGAAAGAATGTCGAAAAGTCTCCGTAACGGAGTTTTAAAGAGACAGTGCGTCCCACCTTCTTCTCGTCGAGCGCCCTGAACTGCAGACTCTCCGCCATCTCCCATAGCTTTTCCGAGAGTGCATCCATACCGTATATATCGAGAGGAAAGGTTCTCTCTTCACTTATCGACGAGCTCTTTACTTCTCCTGTGTATATTCCGGGATCTATTCCCCGTGATACGGAGTAGAGATACTCCCCCGAGTGGGGGCCGAAGAGAGTTTTGAGGTCCTCGAGAGAGTAGTGCCTGAGGTTCTCTGTCGTGTAGATTCCCTTTCTGTTGAGACTTTCGAGTGTACTCTTCCCGACGCCCCATAGTTTCTCAAGTCCCACTCTGTCGACAAATTCCTCTTCCCGTCCCCTTGGGACTATTGTCAGTCCGTCAGGCTTATGATAGTCGGAGGCAAGCTTTGAAAGAAATCTTGATGGAGCAACACCTATCGAGACGGTAAGACCCGTCTGGGCGAGTATCTTTTCCTTGAGGGCGCGTGCAGCTTTCCCGGGAAGGGGATAGATACGCTCCATCCCCGTGAGGTCAAGAAAGGCCTCGTCTATACTTACCTGCAGGAATCCCGGGGCGAATGACGATATTATCGCCATAACCTCCCGGCTTTTCTCGCTGTAGCGGTGATAGTTACCCCTGACACATATCGCATCAGGACAGAGCCTGAGCGCCTGTGTCATCGGAAGCGCTGAATGTACGCCGTAGCGCCTTGCTTCATAGGAACATGTCGATACGACGTTTCTCGGGCCGGGCTCTCCTATAATCAAGGGCTTACCTCTGTATTCACTGTGGTCCAGACACTCCACGGAGGCGAAGAAAGCATCGAGATCGATATGAAAGAAAACTGAGCCCATGCCACTATTATAGGAGAGGAAAAACAATTTTCAATTGTCATCTTTTTCGGTATACTCACTGTGTGAGACGGATTAAGGCACTCTTTATTATATTACTTATTCCTTTATTTCTCTCTGCCTCCACGCGTGACGGCAGCGGGGACACATCTCTCTCGGCGCTGTCCCGTTCCGCGCTATCGAGTGCTTCTTATTACGGCTCCTTTTGTGATATCTTCATCAATGCAGCTTCTCTTCCTCTTTTGAGGGGGGACAGAGATTATCAGGTATCGTATGCACCTTCCGAGAAGTATGACACTTCGCTCTTGGGAAACGAGACGCTCTCCTATATGCAGAACCTTTCGAGTGAACTACAGGGAACTGTAGTAAGCGGCCCCGTCGCATTAAGCGCGAAGGTCTCCTCACGTCTCGATAACCGCAATCTCAAGGATGACGGCTTTGTTTACTATGACATCTATTCCACCTTCGATATCGAGCTTGCTCTTGCCTACAGCTTTGTAAACCACATATCGCTCGGTGCGAGACTCGGCGGCGGTAACTCAGTTGCCCGGATGCAGAAGAAGATGACGGGGATAGTAGATGCTGTGGGTAATGCATGGTTCAGCCCCTATGAAAGAGTTACGGGGAGCGAACACTACAATGCCAATATAGGATCATTGTTCTATTGGGATAATATAAGCTTTGCAATTGTCCTTGACGACATACTCGGTGAGACTACATCCTACTTCGAACATCTTGTTTCCAATACTACATTCTCTCTTGCCGTCAAAGGAAACGAATACAACAGGGAAGGGGAACTCAACTATCTTGTTCCACGCCTCTCGGTTTCATTCAAGGGAATCGGCTTCAGTTCAGTCGACAGAAGCATATCATTCCAGACGGACCTTACACTACAGCTCTTGAAGGATGTCCTCATCGATACAGGCTTCAAATATTCATATGTAGTCTTTGCCGACAATACCAACAGCAGAGAATACACATTCACACTTCTTGGAACCTATTCCGATTTCTCTCTTCTCTTCAACTTCGCTTTCCTGGACAATATAAAGAACGGATTCAGACCGAGCATTGTGTTTACATATTCAACATGAAAAAAAAGACAGATTCCGTCTTCAAAATCTGTCTTTCCATTACGGCCAGTTAGGCTCGAACTAACTACCTAGTGCTTAGAAGGCACTTGCTCTATCCAGGTGAGCTATGGCCGCATTAACATTTACTAAGCAAAAATAACGTGTTTGAAAGACATTTTCAAGTAGGTAAGAGATAGTTTGTTAAAATTCGCGTGTCCTTGACTCGGGATTCAGGTATTATCAAGTTGTGCTTACGTGTATCAATAGAGGGATAGATTGTTTTGGTCTTCTGATAGCGTTATATAATGCATTAAAAAATAACCGCCCCTAGATTCAAACTAAGCGGTTATTATAAAACTTCTTAAGTTGAGGTTTAACCGTCCACTGGCGGTGCCTTTTCTTTAATCATAATTTAATCATGAATCCTAAATTTCTCAAATTTTATACATGCCATTTTATACATGGTGCACCTTGAGCGGGTGCAATTTTTTTAATTAAAAAGAAATAACAGTGTTGACGTACCACCTCTGTCGCATGTATAATTTATACATATATGGGAAATAACGTTATAATTAAGTGCAAAAATAAGGCTTCCGGCGTCGTTTATGTCTATTATGGAACGTCAAATTACTCAAAAGACGGCAAATGTACCACAAAAGGAGCGAGAAAAGTCATCGGAAAGTACAATTCACAGGATGAATTCGAGCCAAATAAGACTTTTCTTCTCATGACTCCCGAGGAGCAGCTCTCGACCGGACTTGTCGAAGAGGCGTATTATCCTCTGGAAAACAGAGGTAAGGTTGAGGTCTCTGATTATGCAGACAAATACTATGGTTATGTGGCTGTAATAGAAGCTGCAGCAAAGAAGACGGGACTTTATAATGCACTCAAGAAGGTGTTTCCCAACAACTATCTTTCTATGATGAGTATGATGGAACAGCTGATGTGTGTTCCCAATCGTC
>CAVHKW010000043.1:0-16458 GCA_963636745.1 uncultured Oscillospiraceae bacterium
TAAAATTACTTATTCCACAAAAAATTAGTTTTTCTCTTATTTTACAACACAAGGGTCGATATATTTGTTAATATACCCTCGCTTTATATAGCTCCAGCCCGTCTTTCGTTGATTGAAGGGGGATGAGAAAAGCAAACTTGAAAAATTTGGGAAAGGTTTATGGAATAAGGTAATGGACGAAACATTTACTAACAAGTACTTCACTGACAGGCAGAATGATTTCGAGTCTTCTGCACGTAGTTATCCGAGAAAGTTCCCTTTTGCTCTGAGTAAGGCAAAAGGTGTTATTCTGGAAGATGTCGAGGGCAATAAATATATTGATTTCCTCTGCGGGGCCGGAACGCTGGCACTCGGACACAACGACGAGAGAGTCAACAAGGCGATGATCGACCTCATCAACAGCGGATCTCCCCTTCACACTCTCGATTTGACAACGCCGACGAAAGACAAGTTCGTTGAAACGATTCATTCTATACTGCCTTTCGGCATGGCAAAGGATGTGAAGATACAGTTTTGTTCACCTTCCGGTACCGATGCAACCGATGCTGCAATAAAGCTCTGTAAGATTGCGACGGGAAGAAGTTCCGTTATTGCATTCTCCGGCGGCTACCATGGAATGGGCCACGGCGCCATGGCTGTTACAGGTAACTGCTACGCAAAGTCCCAGGTACCCAATTTAATGCCGGGTGTCCAGTTCATGCCCTATCCCTATTCATATCGCTGTCCTGTGGGACTCGGTGGAGACGCAGGCACAAAGGCCGTATCGGCATACTTCGAGCGCCTATTGAAAGACCCCGAGAGCGGAGTGAGCAAGCCCGCATGTGTCATAATTGAGCCTATCCAGGGAGAGGGCGGGGTAGTTCCGGCTCCTGTTGAATTCCTGCAGACTGTGAGAAGAGTCACCTCCGAACTCGATATCCCTCTCATCTGCGATGAAATACAGTGCGGTATGGGACGAAGCGGCCGTGTATTTGCTTTTGAATATGCAGGAATAGTTCCTGATGTAATACTTGCATCCAAGGCTATCGGAGGCACCCAGCCGATGAGCGTTGTCATCTACAACAAAAAGCTCGACAAGTGGGGGCCCGGAACCCACGCAGGAACATTCAGGGGAAATCAGCTCGCAATGGCTGCAGGGACCGTCGTAATGGAGACGATATCGAAAAAAGAGTTCCTGGATGATGTTGTGAGAAAAGGTAATCACTTCAAAGAGAGGCTTCTCTCCCTCCAGAAGGAGTGTCCGGTAATCGGAGATGTCAGAGGTAAGGGTTTGATGCTTGGTATCGAATTCGTTGATCCAAACGGCAGGAAGGACATTATGGGGCATCCTGTGGAGAGCGGAGAGATCTGCGCTCGTGTACAGAAGGGTTGCTTCGAGAACGGACTTGTTATGGAGAAGGGCGGAAGAAACGGCTCCGTCATGCGCTGTCTGACGGCTCTCAATATCCCGGACGAGGATCTTGATAAAGGAATATCGATCTTCGAGAAGGTCGTAAGGGAAGTAAACAAAGACTATGTCTGATTTTCCGTACATCTTCAACAACGACGAAAAGACGAGAGAGGAATATAGAAGCGTTGTCGAAAAAAGCGTAAATGCATTTCTCTCTTCAGTTAATGACGAAAGTGCCTTCTCCGGAATAAATCCATATATATTGAGAAAGGAGATCAAAGGGCTCGGTTTCCTCCCCGAGGAGGGACTGGGCTATGATAAGACCCTCGAGAAGGTGGAGAACACTATACTTCCCAACCTCTTGAGGACATGGTCGACAAAATATATGCCTCATCTTCATTCTCCATCTCTAATGGAGACAATCGGGAGTGAACTTCTCATCGCGTCCTTCAACGACAGTATGGACAGCTGGGACCAGGGCCCTGCCGCAACGGAGGTGGAGGTTGCTGTAATAGACGGCCTTAAAAAACTCTACGGCTACTCGGAGAATGCAGACGGCGTCTTCACATCAGGCGGCTCGCAGTCCAACATGAGCGCGATAATCGGAGCCCGTGATTCTTACTGCATGAAGAAACTCTGCTGGGATGTAAAGAAGAATGGACTACCGAATGACTGGAAGAAACTTAGACTCTATACTTCCGAAATCTCTCATTTCTCGATGGATAAGACGTGTCATATCATGGGCCTCGGGTACGAGAGCGTGAGAAAGATCCCCGTCGACGATAAGTGCCGTGTCGACATTTCCGCTTTTGAAAAGATGGTGGAGGAAGATGTAAAGGAAGGGCTTCTTCCGTTCTGTGCTGTTGCAACGATAGGCACAACGGACTTCGGCTCCATCGACAGCGTGAGAGATATGAGGCTCATATGCGATAAGTATTCCATGCACCTCCATGGCGACGCTGCATACGGCTCTGCTCTCATCGTGAGCAGCAGGTACCGTGAGAGACTTGGAAACCTGTCTCTCTGTGACTCACTTACGATAGATTTTCATAAGATGTTCCTTCTTCCGATTTCATGCTCTGCTGTTCTTGTAAGGGATAAGTCTTTACTTGAGCCTTTCGAACTCCATGCCGACTATCTCAACCGCGAAGAGGACGAGGAGGACGGCTATATAAATCTTGTGGGGAAGAGCATGCAGACAACGCGGCGCTTTGACGCCCTCAAAGTCTTTGTCGCCTTCCAGACAAGAGGAAGAGACGGCTTTGACAGAATGGTGACGAAGCTTGTCGATAACGCCTCCCTCTTTTACTCGATGATAAAAGATGACGAGGCTTTTATAGTTCCCGTCGAACCCGAACTCTCGAGCGTCGTCTTCGCTCTTGATAATTCGGACGAAGTAAACAAGAAAGTGAGGAGAGCGCTCCTTGACGAGGGAATTGTTATCGGGCAGACAGTAATGAAGGACCGTATAATGCTGAAGTTCACTCTTCTCAACCCCAATCTCGGAGTGAAAGATTTTGAAGATATCATCAGGGAGATCAAGAGACTCGGGGATTCTCTTTAAGAGGCTTATTGTGCTACTCTTTCACTCATGAAAAAAGTCTTGGTAGGTATGTCCGGCGGCATCGATTCATCAGTTGCCGCTGCACTTTTAAAGAAACAGGGTTATATAGTTGAAGGCATTACGATGCTTATCTGGGCAAAGGATTCTCCTTATCCCGCACCCGCTTCTTCCAACAGCTGCTACAATCCCGAGAAGGAAGAGGATATAGAGGAAATACGCGCGATATGCCGTAAGATCGGGATTCCACATCACACTGTCGACTGCTCTGCTTTATATGAGTCCACTGTCCTCAGAAATTTCAGAGAAGAATACATGCACGGACGCACGCCCAACCCGTGCATATGGTGCAACAGCAAAATCAAATTCGGCGCCATGGTCGAGAAGGCACGCTCCCTCTTCGACTTCGACTACTTTGCAACAGGTCACTATGCGCGGATAAGGAAGAATGAAGAGAGCGGACGCTATGAATTATTGAAGGCAGTAGACAGGAAGAAGGACCAGTCATATTTTCTTTCGCGCCTTACGCAGGAGCAGCTCTCGTCGACGCTCTTTCCACTCGGGGAGATGACGAAGGACGAAGTGAGAAAGATTGATGTTTCACTGGGCTTCCACAGGGAGGGAATGAGCGAGAGCCAGGATTTCTACTCGGGCGATTATACGGACCTTTTGGAAGTGAAGGACAGAAGCGGTGACATAATCCTTGCCGATACGGGAAAGACAGTGGGTACACACAACGGTTTCTGGCACTATACGATAGGACAGAGAAGGGGGCTTGGAGTCTCCTACCACGAGCCCTTGTATGTCGTTGCACTCAACCCCGAAAAGAACGAGGTTGTTGTCGGAACGGAGAAGTATGTGAGAGGCCTCGGAGTATATTGCTCGTCAGTCAACTGGGTCGGAGCCCTCTCCTTCGAGAAGGACAAGATATACTCGGCAAAGATACGCTCCACATCTCCAGGCGTTCCCTGTAAGGCGGAAAAGTCAGGAGACGGATTTGTTCTCTCGTTCAGCGAGACAGTAAAAGCCCCGACACCGGGGCAGAGCGCTGTCGTCTATGACGGCGAAAGTGTCATAGCAAGTGCAATAATAGACAAAGCAGAGAGCGAAGCCTCTATTTGACTTCGATGAGAGTATACTCTCTCGTTCCGAGTCCGATTTTCTCTGCGTACTCGAGTCCCTCTTTCCAGTTGGTATCTGGATGGAGGGCCTTGAAGTGATCGTGGTCGTGAGAGCATGTACATCCGAGTGCAGATTTCTCGTTCGCAGGTGCACTGTTTACGGCGTCGGCACATGCCTTGTCGAGTGCAACGGGATCGAAGGACGCGAACATCCCAATATTCGGAACTATCGGAAGATCGTTCGAGCCGTAGCAGTCACAGAGAGGAGAGACATCTATTACAATACTTATATGGAAGCAGGGCCTGTTCTGGAGAACAGCCTTCGCGTACTCCATCATCCTCGAGTTCAACTCCTCGAGGGAGTTATCGACAGTGGGGACTATTGCGTTGACGGGACATACGGGAAGACAGCGTCCGCAGCCGACACACTTGTCGTGGTCTATTCTGCACTTTCCGCTTGAGAAATCCTGGGCTGAGTGTGCACATGCAGAGACGCACTTATGACATGCAATGCACTTCTCCTCCTCAACGCGGGGCTTACCCTGGTTATGCATCTCCATTTTTCCTCTTCTTGATCCCGAGCCCATTCCTATGTTCTTCAGCGCTCCTCCGAAGCCAGTAGCCTCGTGACCCTTGAAGTGGGTGAGTGATACGAAGATATCGGCATCCATTATGGCGCGTCCTATCTTGGCTTTCTTTATATACTTTCCGTCAACCTCGACTTCCACGTCGTCATCACCTTTGAGCCCGTCTGCTATTATGAGGGAGGTTCCCGTTGTTATGAGGTTGAAGCCGTTCTCCTCGGCAGTTCTGAGGTGTTCGATGGCGTCCTTGCGGGACCCGGGGTATAGAGTATTGGCATCCGTCAGGAATACCTTACCGCCGTTCTTTTTGATTCTGTCGACGACAACTTTCGCCCAGTTGGGCCTGAGGAATGCAAGGTTTCCCTTCTCTCCGAAGTGGAGTTTCACCGCTGTGTAGCGGTTCTTCCATTCGATTGTGTCGAAGCCCGCATTAGAAAGAAGATTGTCGAGTTTATCGGGTAAACTCCGCCCGTCCGTTGTTCTGAGATTTGTAAAATATACTTTGCTCGGCATAATTATTCCTCCACCTTATCCTTGTATTTTACTATGGATTCTGTTTTACGGAATATTTTTTCGAGTCTCTGTAATTCGCTTTCGCTGAGGGCCGCTCTTTCAACCATGTCCGAGAGAAACTGCTCTGTCCACTTTTTCTCCTCGTCCCATTTGTAGTAGCCGATTTGAGAGAGGTGTTTCGACATTTCGTCGACTGCCCTGTCGATTCTTTCCTTCGTCACCGCGACAAGCCCTGTCTTATACTCCATACCTCCCGTAAAGAGTGCATACGATATGATCTGCACAGCCTGCGAGAGGTTGAGTGACGGAAAGAGGGGGGATGTCGGGATCGTGCATATTGCAGCGCATTTATTAACTTCGTCGTCCCTGAGTCCGTCGGCTTCACGTCCGAATACTATCGATACCTTTCCCTCGGGAAGGCTCTTGATCTTATCTGAAAGCTGCTCGGGTGAGTAGGCGCTCATCTTACGGAATTTGCCGCGCCGTCTTGTTGCTCCGACGGAGAACGATGATGAAGCGAGTGCTTCCTCGATCGTTGAATAGCGCTTCGCATTCTCCCATACATCGTAGGCGTGGAGGGCGAGGGTGTGGATCCTGTTCTCGTCATATACCCTGTCTCCCACTATTGCAAGATGAGTCAGCCCCATCGTCTTCATCGCCCTGCATACGCTTCCTATATTTGCACCGTCCTGTGTCTCGACAAGGACTATCTCTATTCTGTCGCTTCCTTCTATTCTTTCCATAATTTCATTCTATTCACATTGAGCCGTTTTTTCTATAATCAAGGAAAAAGGAGAGAATGAAGAATATGGATAAGATATCTCAAAGAGCTTTGGTTTTCATTGCCGTCGTCGTTTTTCTCGCAATCATGAAGATAGGTGCATCCGTCGTTATTCCGCTTGCGATAGCTTTCTTCGTCTTTCTGCTTGTCAGTCCTCTCAGAACTAAACTCAATGATTTGAGAGTTCCGAAGGTTCTCTCCATTGCGATAATCCTCGTTCTCACGACTCTCTTCTGTCTGGCATTCGTCTATGTAATCATCGCCATGATAAACGTTCTCATCGCAGAGCTTCCGTCATACATAACGAAGGTGACGACGTTTGATTTATATATCTCTGCAGAAATCAGAGACCTCTTCCATATGGAGGAGGAGGAATTTCCTTCCATAATCTCGATGCTCAACATCGACTGGGCAAAGCAGGTGAAGACCATGCTTGCCTCCCTTTCCTCCGCATCGGCATCGATTGTCGGAGATGTTGCGATGGTGATTGTATACCTCTTGTTCCTCCTCATGGAGGAGGCTACGATCAGCCCGAAGATCTCCCAGGCTTTCCCCCAGTCGAAGAATGAGGCTGGTGCTCTCGTCAAGGCGATAAGCCACCAGACATCGCGCTATCTGACAGTAAAGATTCTCATCAGCCTTGCAACCGGCGTTTGTTTCTATCTTGTCGCGATACTCACGAAGATGGATTTTCCTCTCGTCTGGGGAGTCCTTGCTTTCCTTTTGAACTTCATTCCGACTATCGGAAGTATCGTCGTGACTGTGCTCGGGACGTTTATGGCGGCTATCCAGTTCATGCCGCACTGGGGACAGGTTGCACTTGTCTTCCTGGGCTTCCTCGCGACCGAGATGATACTCGGTAACGTAATCGACCCGAAGATGCAGGGTGACCAGCTCAATATGTCGCCCTTTGTTATTCTCATAATGCTTGCCATCTGGGGCTACATATGGGGAATTGCGGGAATGTTCCTCGCCGTTCCTATCACATGTGTCATCCAGGTGTTCTGCGCTAATATACCATCATTGAAGCCTCTTTCGATTCTGCTTTCATCGGGAAGCAAAGCCGATAAGAGCGGGGAGTGAGTATGGAAATTGTTTGCCTTGATCTCGAGGGAGTTCTTGTTCCCGAGATATGGATTGCTTTTGCCGAAGAGACGGGAATCGAGGAGCTCAGGATAACTACACGTGACGAACCCGACTACCATAAGCTCATGGACTACAGGATGAGGATATTGAAGGAACACGGTCTCACCCTTTCCGATATCCAGAACACCATAGCGAAGATCAAACCCCTCGAGGGCGCGAAGGAGTTTCTCGACAAGGTGAGAGCACTCACCCAGGTTGTTATCCTTTCCGATACTTTCAGGGAGTTCGCATCCCCCCTGATGAAGCAGCTCGGATGGCCGACAATTCTCTGCAACAGCCTAGTCTGTGACGAAAACAACAACATATGCGGAATAAAGATGAGAATAGAGGACGGTAAGAGAAAGGCCATCGAAGCATTCAGAAGCCTCAATTACCGCACCTTTGCCTCAGGCGACAGCTACAACGACCTCTCGATGATAACTCTTGCCGATAAGGGTGCGCTCTTCAGAGCTCCCGAGAACATACTTCTCGAGTATCCCGATCTTCCGCTCTGTACAACATACGACGAGTTCTACCGCGTAATCGAGGACTTCGTACTCTCAGAATAAGCGTCCCTTCTCGTATCCTATCGTTGTTCTTCCGCCGTGTCCGGGGTAGACAATGGTTGATTGAGGAAGTTCGAAGAGGAGTTTTCTGAGTGTTCTTGTGAGATCACTCCAGCTTCCTCCGAGATCTGTTCGTCCCTCCCCCATGTAGAAGATGGTGTCTCCCGAGAAGAGAGCGCCGTCATTCTCGAAGTAGATGACAACGCTTCCCGGAGTGTGCCCCGGTGATGCGATGATTTTCATTGAATCGAGAGTATCGGGATAGGGAAGTGTAACAAGGTCCTTGTCTACACTGTAGAGAGAAAGCGGAATGGAGAAGAGCTTGAGGTATTCCTTATTATACTCAAGGAGGAATCTGTCTTCTTCTCCAAGATAGACGGGTGTCCCGGGAAAGGCCGAAAGAAGAGGCCCCAGCCCCATTACATGGTCGAAGTGGCCGTGTGTGAGAAGTACGGCGTCAAGGCGACCTTTCTCCTTTATGCGCGATATCATCCCGTCGTTATCGTCCGGGGCGTCGATAAGATATACCTTCCCGTCGTTTTCGACGAGGTATGAGTTCGTGTCACATATACCGGATGTCATTGTTGTTATCTTCATGAGGCGATTATAGCATAAAAAATCCAGGATCTCTCCTGGACTCTATCCTCTCTCCGGTCTTTTTTATTTGTTTGAGAAGTTAATCTGGGCTGTTCTGCCGTTGATTTCCTTTCCGTTGAGTGCAGCTATGGCCTTCCCGCAGTTCTCTTCGCTCATGGTGATGAATGAATACTTGTCATGAACATGAAGAGAGTAGATATCTTCTCTCTTGACTCCGATCTCTTTCTGAAGAAGAAGGGAGAGGTCCTTTGCATAGAGGTGCTTCATCTTTCCTATATTGAGATAGAGAGTCTTTGCGCCCTCGGGGAGGCTCTTCTTCTCTTCCTTCTTTACACTTTCTTTTTCTTTGGGAGTCTCTTTTACCGGACTTTTTTCTCTTCTTTCCTTTTTCTCACCCTTTGACGACGAGAGTAACTCCTTGAGAAGCATTGCCGAAAAATAACCGCGTCTTGTAAACGGGACATTGCGTCTTATTGTCTTTTTAATGGCTTCAAGTTCTTCGGGGTTTTCACATGAGTTGATCTTACTCAGCGTCTTTTCAATAGTCTCTTTCAACAGTTCCTCTGAAAGAGATGGTTTTTCGCTTTCCATTTTGTTCTCCTGACACGCCCGCAGTGCGGGGTAAAATAATGTGCGTTAATATGGGTAAACGCCTTTTGTCCGTCCATTGATATAAGAGAGGATGGGCCGACGACGATAGAATAATTATCTCACTTCTCATTTGTCAATGTCTTATTTTACACTCTCCCCCTCTTGTGTTAGTATTTTTTCAATGACTGAGAGAGAAGAGTTATTCACCAAGACTGAAGAGAAGATAGAGGAGACTACAAAGCTCCTGAGAGCTCATTTCTATGACCTCGGGCTCACTCTTTTCCGCCATCCCGATATCCTCCCGTCTCAAATGGGAGTCAGTCTCAATAAGGCGGCAGCAGAGGCTGAAAAGGCAATGAAGGAGAGTGAAGGGAGACTTGATAAGAATAAGGAATTTACTCTCGAATATGATCAAAGAAAAGAAAGGAAACTTCTTCTCGACGACGAGAGCGAAAGGATAAGAGGTGAGGAGAAGGAGATAAGGCTGAGACTGGGTGCCCTTATTTATGAGCAGTGCTCTCTTGATCTCCTCCCGAGGGATAAATTCTCTGCAATATACCTCGACAGCGACGAAGAGAAGAGCCTCAACGAAAATGCCATTTCACGCTCCTTCTGGAAGAGAATCAAAGCAGCATCGGCTTTGAATGTGATGCATAAGAACGCACACAACAGATACCTCGACTATTCGTCCTTTGCCGACAGCGACGACTGCGCCATTCTTATATCGGGACAGAAGGCACATGAACTCATTTCCGCTCTCAGGGATGTTGAGACGAGGCGGAAGGAGAACAACACAGAGCAGAGCGACCTCGAGGGATACCTATCCGAAAATCTTCAGAGACGGAAAGGACTCTCGAAGAGTGCGCTTGAAGACGAGAAAATCGATGTCGAAGAGAAGGAGACTGCATTCAGGGAGTGCATAATCAACTACGGCAACTACCTCTATGACCGAGGAGGCTCGTGGATAGACGAGAAGACGCCCCCCGATGTCCTCGATATTGTCCAGGCGATACTCGAAAACCAGAAGGCATATTCCTCTCTCAACAGCGAAAGAAGCCGGATAGAGAAAGAAGCCAAGGCCGATGACTACAAGGCTTTGATAGAGAGCGAGAAGGAAAAGATAAGAATACTCGAAGAGGAGAAGAGAAAGATAGATGATCAGATAAGCGGGATCGAGAAGGAGATAGAGAGGCTCGAGAGCCTTGTCGAGAGAATCTTCAAAAATCAGGATCGCTTCTAAATGTCATCTCTTCTCCCGTTCCCGGGTGAACGAAAGTAATCGATTGAGCATGAAGACAAAGTCTCTCGCCGTCGTCTCTCGTTCCGTAGAGATTGTCCCCGATAATCGGGTGTCCGAGTCCCTCTGCTGCATGTACCCTGAGCTGGTGTGTGCGTCCCGTATGGGGATAGAAGACGACGCGTGTACAGAGCTTTCCGTTTCTTCTTTCAACGGAGAGTCTCTCCCAATGGGTGAATGCCTCCTTCCCGTTTACATAGTCGACAATCTGCCTGGGGCGGTTATCGACATCGAGACGCAGCGGGAGTGATATATCTCCCGATTCTTCTTTAATAAGACCCTCGAGGAGCGCAGTGTATGTCTTTTTCACTTCTCTCTTTTCAAATGCAAGGGAGAGCTTTTTATGTGCGCTCTTATTGAACGCAAGAACCATTATGCCCGATGTGTCCATATCGAGCCGGTGGACATGGGGAACTTCGGGAGAGGAAGGAAAGAGAGTGTGGAAGCGGTATGCAACGCTGTCGAGTTTCTCCTCCCCGCGTCCCGGAACACTCAAAAAGCCCGCTTTCTTGTTCACAACTGCGATATCTTCATCGAGGTAGATGTAGTCGAGTCCGAGGAGCGATGGAAGAAGAAGCGAACATCTCTCCTTACAGGGAGGATAGAAGACAATATCGCCAGAGCGTGTATATTTGAACTCAGCAAGACCCTTTATCTCCCATCCTCTCTTGAGTGCCGTGTTTATGAGCTTGAGCCCTGCACACTCTCCCGTCCCCGTCGGAGAATGAGGCGGGAGTCCCTTTATTTTCGATCCGTTCCATGTATAGAAGGAGAATATCTTCTCGTATTCCGTCTGTGCCGTCCGGCTGAGTTTAAGTCTTTCCTCTTTCTTCTCCCCGTCTCCGCTCTCGATCAGCCGCGTCAGCTCGTGGATGCGCTCGTCATAGAGCGACATGTAGATGTTGTAGTCTTTTTCTGAGAATGCCGTATGGACATAGCCCGGAATATTGTATATCCCGCTCAATGCTCCCGAGTAGCCGTAGAGGACCTTTCTCTCTCCATCTTTTGTCGATGCGATTAAAACACCGAGCATGTTTCCTTCCTTGATTAATGACAGGGGATAGTCGGGAGACGGCGGAAAGGAGACAGAGTTGTTTTCCTTGATTTTATTCAACAGCGATTCAGCTTCATCCTTTGCGCTTTGAGTCAGAAGAAAGTAGTCCATGCGGTAATTCACCTCGTAGAAAGGGGGAAAAAGAAACAAAAAAAGTCGGACAGGGCGGATTTGAACCGCCGACCCCTTGCTCCCGAAGCAAGTACGCTAGCCTCTGCGCTACTATCCGAAACAAAGAGAGTATATACAACCTGCCTTTTTGTGTCAAAAGCCTTGAGTATTAATTATTCAAAATCTGTATTCTTTCTATTGTTGTTTAATCTTTTTCTGCCTTATATGATGAAAAAAGGAGTTAATTGTGGGAGAAATCAGGAAATTCAAGAAAGGTGAGATAATAAGCAGGGAAGGGGAGTTTGAGCTCTGGATGTATGATCTGCTGTACGGAAGAGTGGGAATATATGCCGATTACGGGACTGATCATCAGGTTGAACTCAGCATAAACGAGGCACCGACATTCTTCGGCGAACTGGGATTTCTGGAATCCATGCCGCGTTACGGCACATCTGTTGCACTCGAAGAGTGTACCGTCGAGATAATCAACCACGACAATCTCTCCGAATATTTCAAGGATAAGCCGGCAAAGGTAATGGCCATTATGGAGAGCCTCGCGCTCCGTGCACGCAACATCTACAGACAATATGCTCTTGCCTGCGACACAATAGAGGAATATCTGGAGATTAAGGAGAGCGGAGAACTTCCGACGGAAGATATCAAGGAGAGAATGAAGAAATATGCACGTGCCGCGAAGAGAATAAAGACTAAGCACGGCTCCTTCTTCGGCTTCAAGAAATGAGAAAAGAAGAGGTCAGGACCTTTCTGGTCTATTGCTTCTACGGCTTACTTGCGACAGCGCTCGAGACGGGGCTCTACAGTCTCTTCTACATTACATTGGATCTGAAGAATATAAGTGCAACTGTCATCAGCTGGCTCCTCACTGTCATCTTTGCCTTCTTCACGAATAAGATCTTCGTCTACAGGAACAGGGACTGGACTTTCACTCTTATCATGAAGCAGATTCTCTCGTTCTTTTCATTCCGCCTCACAACGGGACTTCTCAATGCCGTCTTCATGGTCGTCATGGTCGATGTTTTTGGCTTCAACGGAGTGCTCATGAAGGTTACTGCTGCTCTCTTTGTGGGAGTTGCCAACTACTTCCTGGGGCGCTTTCTCATCTTCAGACGAAGTCGACAAAAGGAGCTTCCAGAGCCCTAGCGAGGTCCCCGCTCTGGAGTTTCAAAAAGTATCCTCTCTGCCCGGCGGAGACACATATGTAGTCCTCAAGGAGAGCTGTCTCCTCGATGAATGTCGGGTACTTCTTTATCATACCAAGGGGTGAGCATCCCCCGCGGATGTATCCCGTGGTCTTCTGGAGTTCCCCGAGAGGAAGGAGGTCTATCTCCTTCACCCCTGTGATGGCGCGTGCCTTCTTGAGGGAGACGGAGAACTCTGCAGGAAGACAGAAGACAAAGATTTTCTTATCTGAAGAACGCATGACAATGGTCTTGAATACATGCTCCGGGTCTATATGTGCATTCTCCGCCAGATGCATGGCATCAAGATGTTCCTCGTCCCAGTCATATTCAAAGAGCTCGTATTCAATGCCGAGACTCTCAAGTATTCTCATAGCATTTGTTTTCATGGCCCGATTATAATTTTTACTTAAACTCTTTGTCACCACTGTGGTATTCTTTCTTCATGATAAGAGTAAACAACGACTGGCAGAATTATTTCGATATCGAGCAGAAGAAGGATTACTACATCGCTCTCAGGGAGTTTCTGAAGAAAGAGTATTCATCCCGCATCGTATTTCCTCCAATGGACGAGATCTTCTCGGCTTTCAAATACACCCCGCTCTCGAAGGTGAAGGTCGTTCTTGTCGGTCAGGACCCCTATCATGAGAAGGGACAGGCTATGGGACTCTCTTTCTCGGTGAGGGAGAGCGTGGCGATGCCTCCGTCATTACTGAATATAAAGAAAGAGCTTGAGATGGAGGGCTATGATACATCCTCCTTCTCATCCAACCTTACACGCTGGGCAGAGCAGGGGGTGCTCCTCTTGAACACCACGCTCACAGTAAGGGAACACGAGCCTCTCTCCCACACCGGAAAGGGCTGGGAGACTTTCACGAATAGATGCATCGAAATATTGAATGCCGACTCCTCCCCCAAGGTCTTTCTTCTCTGGGGAGGAAACGCCAGAGGAAAGAAGGCGATGATTACTAATCCCGCCCACCTTGTTCTCGAGAGTGCACACCCGAGTCCTCTAAGTGCGTACCGCGGCTTCTTCGGCAACAACCACTTCAAGAAGACAAACGAGTTTCTCTCATCAAACGGACTCGAGCCCGTAATCTGGTGAACAAATGCCCGTTTTTGATATTTTGTTTTTTCTTTCTTTCCTGAAAAGTTGGGGTTAGAATATTCCCCATGAAACGTTATGACTTTGTTATTGTCGGCGCCGGAGTTGTCGGCTCCTGGATCAGCTGGGAATTATCGAAAAGAGAAAACAGTGTATGTGTAATCGAGAAGAACTCCTCGTCATGCATGGGAACAAGCAAGGCAAACTCTGCGATAGTACATGCAGGATATGATCCCGTTCCGGGAACTCTTATGGCAAAACTCAATGTAAGAGGTAACGAGCTTATAAGAGAGAGATGTAAAGATATGGCGATCCCGTTCAGGATGGTGGGATCATTAGTACTTGCTTTCGACGACGACGGTATTAAGGCTATCAACGAGCTTTTTGCACGTGGACGTTTCAATGGAGTCGAGGGCCTCAGAATTCTCACACGCGACGAAGTCCTCGAAGAAGAACCGGAATTGAGCGGAGATGTAAAGGGTGCGCTTCTTGCTCCGACAGGGGGAATTTGTTCGCCTTTCGATCTAACCGATGCGCCGCTTGAGATAGCAATTACGAACGGCGTTGAGTTTTATCCTTCGACTGAGCTCAGAACAGTCGAAAAGGTTGACGGCGGTTTTGTCCTGAACGGTGAGATCTTTGCGAAGTGTGTTATAAACGCATCGGGCGTCGATGCCGCAAGGGTAGCTTCCCTCTTCGGCGACAGATCATTTAATATTTACCCGAGAAAGGGAGAGTACTCCCTTCTCGATAAGGAAGTGGGCTCCATTATACACCACACCATCTTCCAGCCTCCGACGAAGCTCGGTAAGGGAATTCTTGTATCTCCGACAGTTGACGGTAATATACTTGTCGGTCCCAATGCTGAAGATATAAGAGACCCCTACGATACCTCGACGACGACACCCGGGCAGGAGGAAATCTTCATAGGGGGACGGAGAAGCGTTCCGTCAATCAGCGAGAGAAACATAATAACAAGCTTCTCGGGCGTGAGAGCCGTTTCCGACAGGAAGGATTTCATAATAGAATTCTCAAGTGTAGAGGGACTCTTCAATGTTGCCGGAATATGCTCGCCGGGTCTCACTGCAGCGCCGGCTATTGCAGAGTATGTGGCCCATCTTCTTGAAGATAAGGGCATTCTCGGAGAAGAAAAGAAGAGTTATTCATCTTCGAGAAAAGTTGTACGCTTCATGGAACTCGGGAGAGATGAAAAGATTAAAGCATTGAAGGAGAATCCTCTCTACGGCCGTGTAATATGCCGATGCGAAGGTGTGACGGAGGGTGAGATAGTTGATGCTATCCACAGACCCAACGGGGCAAGGACGCTTGACGATGTTAAGAGAAAGGTCAGAGCGGGTATGGGACGCTGCCAGGGCGGTTTCTGCACCCCCAGGGTTATTGAAATACTCTCGAGAGAGCTTGGTATTCCATATACAGAGGTGAAGAAGTTCTCGGAGGGGAGTTATCTGACACTCGAGAAGGAGGGCGGGGACAATGAATAAGGTACAGGTAGTTGTTATCGGGGGAGGACCCGCTGGTCTCAGTGCCGCTCTTTCTCTCTACGAAGAGGGCGTGAAAGATATACTCATTATCGAGAGAGACTCTTCTCTCGGCGGAATACTCAATCAATGTATCCACCCAGGCTTCGGACTCGATATCTTCAAAGAGGAGTTGACGGGACCCGAGTATGCACAGCGCTATGTCGATAAAATAAAGAAAACAGAAATAAAGATCCTTGTCGACACAATGGTGACGGCTATTACTCCGGATAAGAGAATAAGTGCACTCAATGTAGAGAAAGGTCTCATCGAGATAGAAGCCGATGCAATAATCCTTGCAATGGGGTGCAGGGAACGCACAAGAGGGATGCTTCATATAGCGGGGACAAGACCGAGCGGCATCTATACGGCGGGGACTGCACAGAGACTTGTAAATGTCGAGGGTTATATGCCGGGAAAGAATGTCGTTATCCTCGGTAGCGGCGATATAGGGCTAATAATGGCGAGACGTATGACGCTTGAAGGTGCGAAGGTGAAGGGCGTTTATGAAGTCATGAGCAGATCAAACGGTCTCAGACGCAACATAGTGCAGTGCCTCGATGATTACGATATTCCTCTTCATCTCTTCACCACAGCAATCGAGATTCACGGAAAGGAAAGAGTAGAAGGCGTTACGGTAAGCAGAGTCGACGAGACGATGAAGCCGATAAAGGGAACGGAGGAGTATGTCGAGTGCGATACCGTTCTTCTCTCCGTCGGCCTCATTCCCGAGAATGAGCTCTCGCGTGGATGCGGTATCGAAATGGATAGTAAAACACGCGGCCCTCTCAATAAAGGCGATTTCATGACAAGTGTTGACGGCATATTCGCGACAGGCAATGTCAGCCGTGTTTACGACCTTGCCGACAATGTTACAAAGGACAGCGTCAAATGCGGGAAGGCTGTCAGTGTGTATCTGCAAAGGAAGGTTTGAGAATGGAGACGGGACTTGTTACATGTGTAGTCTGTCCGAAAGGATGCTCGATAAGTGTCGATTACACCATAGAAAATAATGAGAAGGTTATAAGTGCAGTGAGGGGTAACAGCTGCAAGCGGGGCTTGAGCTATGCCTCGAGTGAGGTCATCCATCCCGAGAGAGTTCTCTCTTCAACCGTCAGAATCAGGAACAGTACACTCCATCTACTTCCCGTAAGGAGCGCTTCTCCTCTTCCGAAGGAACTCCTCTTCGAAGCAATGAAGGTGATAAAGAACACAGAAGTCTCATCCCCCGTGAAGATGGGAGACGTAATCATACAAAACACCGCAGGAAGCGGAATCGACATGATTGCATGCAGGGATGCATGAGCTAGGCATAGTTCACAGAA
>CAVHKW010000044.1:0-16400 GCA_963636745.1 uncultured Oscillospiraceae bacterium
AATCAGGAGTTTAAGAATGAGAACTAAAGACAATCTAACACCCTGGAACAGATTTGATCCTTACAGGGGAAAATACTTCAATGGTGAGTGGCCTACACTCAAAGAGCTTTTTATCCTTCAAACCGAATTATATCGTGATAAACCATGCTGGAGAGAATTCCAGCCGAAGATTCTTAATCTGACTTACGGCGATGCCTTAACGAGAGTAAAGAATGTTTCTTCATGGCTTCTCTCTCTCGGCCTCAAGAAAGGCGACAAGGTTATCGTCAGCGGAAAGAACAGTGTCGCATGGGCTGTTGTTTATATGGCGGCTCTGTACATGGGCGGAATAATCGTTCCACTCGACAACTCTCTTCATGACGAGGATTTCGTAAAGCTTGCAAAATTCTCCGATTCGTCTGTTCTTATCTGCGACAAGGACAGAATGAACAAAGTTGCCCATCTTCTTCCCGATATGAAGGGCTATGCATGTCTCGAGAGCGGAAGCAGCGACTATGTCGATGTAATGACAATCGAGTGCGAAGAGAAGAAGGGATTCGATCCAGTTGAGAGCGACGTTGCGGCAATCCTCTTTACAAGCGGTACGACAGGAACACCGAAGGGAGTAATGCTTACTCATAAGAACCTTGTGAGCGACATTTACATTGCACAGGGTTGTATGAACATTTATGATACCGATGTCTTCTATGCAATTCTTCCTATCCACCATGCCTACACGATGCTTGCAGTATTTCTCGAGGCATTCGGCTCAGGCGGCAGCGTAGTATTCGGAAAGAAGCTTGTTGTCTCCCAGATGCTCAAGGAGCTCAAGGAAGGCGGAGTCACGATGTTCCTGGGAGTTCCCATGCTCTTTAATAAGCTCTATGCGGGAATCATAAGCGGAATAAAGAAGAAGGGGCCTGTTGCGTACGGATTTATCAAGATGCTTATGGGAATTTCGGGATTCATGAAGAAGGCTTTCAACTTCCAGGGCGGAAAGAAGATGTTCTCCTTCATTTTAAAGAAGGTCAGTCTCGATACGAACAGAATATGTATATGCGGCGGCGGACCGCTCCCGAGCGAGACTTTCAAAGGCTTCAACCAGCTTGGAATCAACTTTGTACAGGGATACGGCCTTACGGAGACAAGTCCGATTACACATCTCAACCCGATCTATGCATTCAAGGTTGAAAGTGTCGGTAAGACAATTCCCCAGACAGAGTGTAAGATCGTCGATCCCGATAAGGACGGTAACGGAGTTATCTACATCAGAGGACCGCAGGTCATGAAGGGGTACTACAAGAACCAGGAAGCAACAGACGAGATTCTCGATAAGGACGGCTGGCTCAACACGGGAGACGTGGGACACCTCGACAGCGAGAACTATCTATATCTGACGGGTCGTGCAAAGTCCATCATCGTCACCGACGGAGGTAAGAATGTATTCCCCGAGGAGATAGAGGACAAGTTCCAGCTCTTTGACGAAATCGAGCAGATCTGTATTGTCGGCTACATAACGGACAAGGCCCTCAAGGCTGAAGGTATAAGAGCAATTGTCTATCCAAGTAAGACTCTCAGAGACACCGGTGACACAAAGAAAATTGAAGAGACGATTACCGGCATAGTCAATGAAGTTAACAAGGAACTTCAGAGCTACAAGAAGATAACGATGGTTACGGTCGTTGACGAGCCGCTTGAGATGACAAGCACAAAGAAAATCAAGCGTTTTGTCGTTGCTCAGAAGTATAAACTCGATTAATTGTTGAAAATGAGAAGGGCTCTGATTAAAATATAACTATGGAATTGAAAAGTTATCAAAGAGCCTTTCTCCGTTCACATGCACAGCGTCTGGACGCTGTTGTGTATGTCGGGAAGGAAGGTTTTACCGGGGGTGTTGTAAAAGCTCTCGACAATGCGCTCACATGTCATGAACTTGTAAAAGTCAGGTTCTCGAATAATAAGGATTCGGTAAAGGAAATTTCCTCGCGTCTTGAAGAGGCGACGGGAAGTACGATCGTAGCAGTAACAGGCTTTACAGCTGTCTTCTTCAGACAGGACAGTAAAAGCGAAGACAGAATTTACCGTATCTGATATTTATGATATTCTAACTTAACCGTGTTGAAAAAAAGCAGGGGTAGCAGTTAAGGCTGCCTCCTGCTTTTTTAATCAAAGAGCCCCCTTTCGAGGGGCTTTACATTTTAGTTTTTCTCCAACTGGAGTGTCTTTGTCGTTATATCGCACACTTCGCTCGGACCATAGTACTGGATAGCACCCGGATAGAGGTAGCATGTGGAAAGTGACCACTCGTCTCTATGTGCCTCGAAATACTTGAAGGGCTTGCCGTCAAGCTCAACTAGAGCCTTCTTGATGACCGGCTTGTCCTCGCCGTGACGACGCTCGATGTTCATCATCTTCGTGATCGGCATACCGCCTGCCGTCCAGTCTTCTGCAGGAGAGGAGAGGTTCTTTATCGAAGATAGGTATCCTGTATAGCCGTTGGCGATAAGGAGGAATGCGTTGTAGCCGAGAGAGTAGCAGTAGTCTGCATCGAAATTGGATGGGAATGCACAGCGTCCCTCATAGCCGAAGAAGTGGTGGAGAGGATTGAACTTTCCTTTGTATGTTCCATTTTCCTTTCTCTTCTCGAGCTCCTTTGCTACTATCGACGATACGAGTTTCTCGGACTCGATCTTCGATACCTGAACGTTGCCGTGCGGGTCTCTGTCTGCCATCATCTGCTCCTGGATAGCTCCCGGGAGAAGCTCGAAGACGGAGCAGGCGGAGGAAGAGAGATACTTCTTCATGAATGCATTCTTCTCGTCCGGGTTCTTGAGAAGTGAGAATTCTCCTTCCTTCTGGGCAAGAAGATCGTTGATTTCGCTTATAAGAGCCTTCACCTCGGGGACGAACTCGACTAGTCCCTCCGGGATTATACATGTTCCGAAGTTCTCTCCGTTGTTACCTCTCTTCTCAACGCTGTCTGCAACATACTTTGCTATGTCGCTCAGGCTCATCTTCTTCTCTTCGATTTCCTCGCTTATGAGACAGATGTTTGGCTGTGTCTCGAGAGCACACTCGAGAGCGATGTGGGATGCGCTTCTTCCCATGACCTTGATGAAGTGCCAGTATTTCTTTGCGGAGTTTGCATCTCTTTCAATGTTTCCGATAAGCTCGGAGAAGGTCTTTGTTGCTGTGTCGAAACCGAAAGAAGCCTCGATGTCGTCATTCTTGAGGTCTCCGTCGATTGTCTTGGGGCATCCGATTACCTGAACGGGAACGCTGTTAGCTTTGAAGTATTCGGCAAGAACTGCGGCATTCGTGTTGGAGTCGTCGCCGCCGATGATGACGATTGCATCGATTGAGTGTTTCTTACATACTTCCTTTGCCTTTTCAAACTGCTCCTTAGTCTCGAGCTTTGTTCTTCCCGATCCTATGATATCGAAACCGCCGGTGTTGCGGTATTCGTTGATGAAGTCGTCGTTGAAGACTACATAGCTGTCGTCGACAAGTCCGCTCGGACCGCCCTTGAATCCGATTAGAGTATTATCCTTATCTGCCTTCTTCAAAGCATCGTAGAGACCGCTTATTACATTGTGTCCGCCGGGAGCCTGTCCGCCGGAGAGAATGACGCCGCAGCATATCTTCCCGGTGCGTGCACTGCTCTTACCTTCTTTGAAGAGTACTTCCTTCTGTCCGAATGTCTTCGGGAAGAGAGCCTTGATCTTTTCCGAGTCGGCTGCACTTGTCGTCTCTTTTCCTTCTTCAGCCTTGATTGATGCCATATCTTTCCTCAAAATCGAGGGAAGCTTTGGAGAGTAGGCATATCTTGCTTTCTGTAAATTTGAATATTCCATTATTTTTCTCCTTTCTTTTCATGATAAACAAAATCATCGATTACAGCTATTATAAGATTCACTCCACTAGCAATAAAGATACAATCTTTGAATAATTAAGATATGTTCAATGTCTATGTCGATGCAGATTCATTTCCGTCCTCCCTTCTTCCAATGGTCCTGAAAAGGCTCGTGAAAGAGAGAGAGTACATCCGGGAGGCCGTCTTCGTCTCCGACAGGGTGATTCCTCTTGTCAGAAATACAATAGAGGGAGATACACACAACCTCCGCCTCGAAAAAGAGGGAGTAATGGAAAAAGACGAGCTCAGGAGAATAAAGAGCCATCTATCATATATAGTAGTGGAGCCGGGGCCCGACAGTGCCGATAACAGAATTTGTGAAATAGCAGAAAAGCCGGGCTTTGTCATAACACACGATGTCCCTCTCTCCTCGAGGGTTGTTGAAAAGGGCCTTGACGCACTTGACGACAGGGGACACATATATACATCCGATAACATAAGAGAGAGACTCAGCGAGAGAAACTTTTTTACATCTCTCAGGGAATGCGGACTCGAGAGCACCAGGACAAAAAAACTCGATGCCGGGGATATAAACGCATTTGCTTCTTCTTTCGACAGGCTTATCGAAAAGTATAAGAAAAGCCGTCCTTAGACGGCCCATTTCAATATTCACAAGTTCCGACTGCCCTCGGATAGGGGATGACATCACGTATGTTTTCGACGCCTGTTGCATATCTGACGGCTCTTTCGAATCCAAGCCCGAATCCTGCGTGCGGCGCTGTTCCGTAGCGGCGGAGATTCATGTACCACCAATAGTTCGTGGTGTCCATTCCGAGTTCCTTCATTCTTCTTTCGAGTTTCTCGTAGTCACTCTCTCTTTCACTTCCTCCGATTATCTCTCCCAGTCTCGGCGCAAGCACATCCATTCCTCTTACTGTCTTTCCATCATCGTTCTGCTTCATATAGAAGGATTTGATCTCCCTGGGGTAGTCCGTGACGATGACAGGACGCTTTGCGATTGTCTCGGTGAGATATCTTTCGTGCTCGGAGGCAATATCGGAACCCCACTCGACGGGGAACTCGAACTTCTCGTTGTGCTTTTCGAGTATCTCGATGGCCTTTGTGTATGTCATATGCTCGAAAGGTGTGTTTACAACGCCTTCAAGAGATTCGATCAAACCTTTGAGGACAAAGTTTTCGAAGAAGACCATATCTTCGCTGTTGTTGTCGAGAACTGCTTTCAGAATGTACTTCAGGAAGCTCTCTGCTGTGTCCATGTCGCCTTCGAGGTCGCAGAAAGCCATCTCGGGCTCTATCATCCAGAACTCTGCAAGATGGCGTGATGTGTTGGACTCCTCGGCGCGGAATGTCGGCCCGAATGTATAGATGTTCTTCATCGCCATTGCGTATGTCTCGCCCTCGAGCTGTCCCGATACTGTGAGGTTTGCAAGCTTACCGAAGAAATCCTTCGAGTAATCAACCTTTCCCTCTTCAGTCTTCGGAACATTCAATAGATCAAGTGTCGTTACCTGGAACTGCTCTCCGGCTCCTTCGCAGTCACTTGCTGTAATAAGGGGCGTGTTGACATAGACGAATCCGTTCTCCTGGAAGAATCGGTGTACGGCGTATGCCATCGTGTTTCTTACTCTCGTTACAGCTCCGAAGAGGTTTGTGCGTGGTCTCAGATATGCCTGCTCCCGCAGAAATTCCACTGTGTGTCTTTTCTTCTGGAGTGGGTAGTCATTGGGACATTCTCCGACAAGAGTGAGAGAGGTGACAGCCATTTCAACCTTCTGGTTTCCGCCCATGGACGGCACTATCTTTCCCTCTGCAGAGACAGCCGCTCCAGTCGAAATTCTATCAAGGAGACTGTCATTATTAAAGGATGCCTTATCTATTACAAGCTGTAGTCCCTTGAGAGAGGAACCATCATTTAAATCCAGAAAACAAACGTTCTTGCTGTCACGTTTTGTTCTTACCCAGCCTTCTGCCGATATGATTTCTTCACCAGGCTCACGAGCCAGGAGTGATTTGATTCTTTCCTTCATAATTTATCTCCAAAAATAATGTGTTTATATTCTCTCTTTCGAGTTATCTGGGTCAAGCTGTAGACGAAAAATATATGATTTTGAGACGCTTCTGCAGCCCAACATTAAAAGGCCGCGGACTGAGTCTTGTTGAAAAAAACATGCTCTTTGATTATTCTTTCGCTATGCTTCAAATAATCGGAACAAAAGACAACAGGAACTATCAGAAGACGGTGAGATTCTGCAGAGAACGCCGTATTCCCTTCCAGGAAGTCAATACCCGTGACTACAAGCTCTCTAAAAGGGAACTCGACAATATCTTTTCATCTCTATCTGACAAGTACGACGCCGTAGACAAATCATCAAGATACTATGTAAAGAACGGCTATCAATGGCGTGACTATGACCCGAGGGAGGAAGTGGAAGAGCATCAGGAGCTTTTATTCAATCCGATTCTACGGAATAATGGAAAAATATCTCTCGGGTTTAATGAAGCTTTTCTCAAGGAGAGTATCGGGTGATACATTATGTTGTCCTCTCGACGGGAAGCTGCGGTAACTGTTATGTCTTCTACGATGGAGAGGATTCTATTATCGTGGACTGCGGTGTGACGATGACGAAGCTCGTAAACGAACTCGAGGCACACGAAATTCCCTTCAGTTCGATAAGATCGCTCTTTTTGACTCATCTACACCCCGACCATGTGAAAGGGGCGGGCCCGCTGGAGAGAAAAGCCGGAACTCCCACATATATAAGCCGTGAGTGTTTCTCTAAAGGGAAAACCGAGATTCTGAAAGCAAAGCTTGATATAAAAACACTTTCTCTTCTCAAATGGGGGGAAAGCATAAGTGTCGGCTCATTCACAGTTACAGCTTTCAGAACTAGTCATGACTCCCCGGGCTCAAGCGGCTACTACATCGAACACGGGGCATCGTCATTCTTTCTTCTTACCGATACGGGAGTCATCCCGGACGAGGCATTTAATTATGCAGAGAAGAGCCGTGTGAAGTTCATAGAGGCCAACTACGACGAGGAAATGCTTTCTTCCGGGCCTTACCCGGAGTGGCTTAAAGCACGTATAAGAGGCCCTTACGGACACCTCTCGAACAGGGATGCAGTTACATTTGCAAAGGCGGTGTCGAAGAAGGGAGACCAGATCTACTTCATACACCCGTCCGCAAATAATAACGACCTCTCTCTTATAAAAGAAGAGGCCGAAAAGAATATCGAGAGCGGAATCTTCCTCAAATGCTGTGAAAGAGGAGAGATGTTCGAAGGTTTTATCGAGTAGCCTTCTTTCCGCTTTTTGTTATATGAATTACAACACCTACAACAAGACCCAGAAGTGCCGGACATACCCAGCCCAGTCCCAGTGAGGAGAAGGGGAGGATATTACCGACCTTCTCGATTATCCAGCTTATCAAGCCGTTTTCTTTCATAGAAGCAGGAAGAGCGGAGAGGAAATCGTAGAGAGAGCCGATTGTCGTGAATGCTATTACCGAGTTATATACCGCCCTGTCTTCTTTGTAGAGCTTTCCCGTGAGAGACAGGATGGAGAGTACAATCGTATAAGGATAGAGGAACATCAGAACAGGGACACTTATCTCGATTATTGTTGTGAGTCCGACATTTGAAATAAGGAAAGACACAAGCGTAAAGATAAAGACCCATGTCTTGTATTTGGGACCTTTTTTGAAGATATGCGAGAAGGTTTCGCTGCATGATGTTATGAGACCGACGGATGTCTTGAGACAGGCAAGAGTTACCGTTATTGCAAGGATTACAAAGCCGACATTCCCGAGATAATGCTCGGCTATCTCGGCAAGAGCTATCCCCCCGTTGGCCGAGACGGCAAAGAGTCCTCTGCTCTGGACGCCGACAAGCGTTGTTGCAAAGTATATGAGTGCCATCAACAGACAGCTGTAGATGCCGGAAAGAACTGTGTTCTTCGCAACATCCTTTTCGTCTTCAACTCCGAGTCCCTTGATTACATTAACAACTATTATTCCGAATGCAAGGGAGGCAAGAGCATCCATTGTATTATACCCCTCGATGAAGCCCTTGAAGAAAGGAGAGGATACATAGCTTTCGCTCACCTCGACTTCACTTACACTTATTGAAGGATTCAAGAGTGAGGAGAGTACGAGAATCGAGAGAAAAAGAAGGAAACATGGATTGAGGAGTTTTCCCACCCACGTAAGGATCTTATTAGGATAAAGCGAGAAGAACAGTGTTGCAGCAAAGAAAAGGAATGAGAATACAAGGAGCGCAATGCTCATATTCGCACCCTCAGGTAAAATATGCTCGATACCGACTGTAAAGGATGTCGTTGCACATCTCGGGATAGCAAAGAATGGTCCTATCGAGAGATAGAGTGCACAGGTGAAGAAGTAGGCGAAAAACCTGTTTACAGAGAGCGAGAGTTCAAAGAGACCGTCTTTGCGGCTCATGCCGAGCGCAGCAACCCCGATGAGAGGAAGACCAACTCCTGTGATGATGAACCCGATCGTTGCAGGAAGAAATGCTGATCCTGCTTCCTGTCCCATATGGACGGGGAATATTAGGTTTCCGGCGCCGAAGAAGAGACCGAAAAGCATGGAGGCGACATAGACGTACTCTTTTTTAGTTAATTTTGTCTTCAATGTTCTAATCCTCTTTTTTAAGAAAAAGTAAATTAGTGGTTATAATAGCAGAAGATAAGAATTAAAAAAGTAGTTTATTTGAAATTAAGTAAAAAATCAGATTCAGAAAGAGAGCACATACGTTCAACAATACGGCAGTGAAAATAGAATTGAGAGACGTAAGCGGGTGGAGATTCCGCCATTTAAATTTCCTGCTGTGAAGTATGAAAGAAATGGTTATCAGTTTTTGAGAGCTCCGATCGGAACGACAATAACGTTGTCCGGACGCATATAAGCCATATCGCCGAGAGCAGTCAATACCATAAGGAAAGAGGGTTCAGCCATTCTGGCTGTGTCTATTTTCTCTTTCAGCGTCTTCAATGACTCGGCACCTTCCTCAATCAAACGGTCACCTCCGAGTTTTATCTCTATAAGACCGTATCTGCCGTTTCTGAGATGTATCACTGCATCACATTCCAGTTCGCTTTTGTCTCTATAGTGATATACTTCGGCATCAAGCGCATCGGCATATACTCTCAAATCTCTGACGGCTAATGTTTCAAAGAGAAGCCCCATCGTCTCGAGGTCGTTGAACAGGTCTCCCGGACCGATTCCAAGGGAAGCAGCGGCAATGGACGGGTCCACGAAATAACGTGTGTCGGAAGTTCTTATGGCAGTCTTATTTCTCAAGTTCGGATTCCAGGCAGTCATATCTTCGATGACAAATATCTTCTTCAGTGCATTGATATAACTCACAGTTGTCTTTGCACACATGGTTCTGTCTTCATTTACATCAAGATCGGATATTATTGTTTCAACACTCGCCTGGGAACCCTGATTTCTTGCATATGACCGCATAAGTCGTTTTGTGAACTCTGAATCCCTTTTAACCGAGTCAACGCGGGAGATATCTTCATTTACTACCGCATCGTAGTAGTCTATGCCCTGGCTCAATGCAACATCTTCGTCTTTGTCCAGAGCCATCGGCCAGCCTCCCCGGCAGATCAGAAAAGCTATATCCTTGAGGGTGAGATTCGCTCTTCCCCTCACGCGGTCATCTACGGGGGCAAAGAGTTCTGCCAGGCTTACATCTCCTGTTGACTCCCCCGACTCATAGAGACTCATCGGCCTCATCTTCATCCAGCTGAAGCGTCCTGTGCCGGTGTGATGAATCTCGCTCATATCAGCAGGAACGGCAGATCCGGTAAGTATGAATAATCCGAACTGCTGTCTTCTGTCTACTGTAAACCGCGGATGGCATCCCATAATTTAGGGGTGAGCTGCCATTCGTCGATAAGCCTGGGATTTTCTCCTTCCAGAAGGATTTCAGGATCCATGTCGGCCATTATTATGTTCCGCTTTATCTGCTTCGGGTCATTTATATAGATACAGCTTTTTGCAGCCTGTTCTGCTGTGGTAGTCTTTCCTGACCACTTGGGTCCCTGAATTAGAACAGCTCCCTTACTTCGAAGCTTCTTCTGCAGTATTTCATCAGCAATTCTTTTTCTATATTCTTTCATATTAAGATAATATTATTGCTGTTTCCACATTTGGTCAAATCCTGTTTCCTAAGCTGGCTCATTTTTGTTTCCTAATTTGGCGCTTTTTCATTTCCTAAGTTGGCTTTCTGTGTGCAGGTTGTGAATTAAAAGCATGCTATTGACATTTATTTAAAAGCATACTATCGTTTCTGCATTATATGTTAGGAGTTTTCATTATGGCTGATACGATTACCTGTGCACAGTTGATCAAGAATCTTCACGACAGACTGGAAAAGTCGGCGAATAATACCCTCAGAGACAAGGATCTGACAATGATGCAGGTTGCAGTATTAATGGAACTCCAGAAGAGTCATAACAAGATCCTTTCCATGAAGGAGCTTGAACGGAAATTCTGTGTTGCCCAGTCTACCGTTGCAGGCATCATTTCGCGTCTTGAACAGAAGGGGCTTGTTGAGCCGTCGGGAGATGCCGAAGACAGACGTGTAAAGCTGGTAAATATTACGGCGGAAGGTGAGAAGTGCTGCCGTGAAGCATCAATTTACATGAAAGAAACAGAAGAAAGACTTCTTGCCGGGTTTTCAGATGATGAAATAACGATGTTCAAAAGTCTTTTGAGAAAAGCTGCAGATAATATGAATTAGTTTTATTCCTGATTATCGGAGTATCTGATAAGGGGATTATGCATAATTATTGATTAATAGCGTGCTATTAAATGGAGGATATCATATATGGATGAGTCGATGGAAGTTTTTATGAAGACGCCGGTAAGGAAAGCTGTTTTAAAGAATGCACTGCCTGCAATGGCGGCAATGCTCATGGTGTTGATCTATAATCTTGCTGATACCTTTTTCATCGGACAGACGCATGATGATCTGCAGGTTGCAGCTGTGTCTCTTGCGACTCCCGTTTTTCTTATTTTCATGTCGGTTGGAACAATCTACGGTATCGGGGGAACTTCGGTAATTTCACGTGCGCTGGGGGAGGGAAGAAAGCACTATGCAGAAAAAGTCTGTTCATTCTGTATGTGGAGCTGTATCGCTGTCGGTACCCTCATGTCGGTTTTCTTTTTCGTTTTCATGGATAGAATTCTTGTACTTATCGGTGCAAGTGCTGAAACATGGGATTATGCAAAGACCTATCTTCTGATCGTCTGCACTTCCGGACCTTTCGTGCTGATCGGAAACTGTTACTCCAATATAATACGTGCCGAAGGAAAGTCGACTACGGCAATGGCGGGACAGGTAATCGGGAATCTCCTGAATGTGATACTTGATCCACTTTTCATTCTTGTCTTCGGCTGGGATATTACAGGAGCTGCAATTGCGACTGTCATCGGAAACGTTGCAGGTGCACTTTTTTATATCGGCTATTTCCTCTGCGGCAGGTCATCGCTCAGTATAAGAATGAAAGATTTTACAGCGAAGGAAGGTGTGTCATCCGGTGTATTCTCGATAGGAATTCCCGCTTCTCTGGGGAATATATTGATGAGCTTGTCGAATATCATAATGAACAGCCGTATGATGACCTATGGCGATATGGCAGTTGCAGGTGTCGGTGTGGCGATGAAAATCACTATGATTACCGGCATGGTCTGCATAGGGCTCGGAAATGGTGTGCAGCCGCTTTTGGGATACTGTGTCGGACAGGGAAACCGGGAGCGCTACAGAAGTGTTCTCAAGTTCTCGCTTCTTTTCGCATTCATTCTCAGCTCTGCACTTACACTCTTATGCTACATCTTCACAGGAGAGATTGCCAGGGTGTTCCTTACTAATCCCGATGCATATGATTATGGCGTTTCCTTCTCTCGTATCCTTCTATCCACAAGCTTCCTCTTCGGTGTGTTCTATGTTCTGATCAGTGCTCTCCAGGCAAGAGGGGCTGCAGTTGAATCACTACTTGTCAATATCTCAAGACAGGGCCTTGTCTTCATTCCTCTGATGTACATATTGGGTGCGCTTTTCAATGAAAGAGGCCTTATATGGGCACAGCCTGCGGCTGATGTGTTATCCTTGATTCTGGCTGTTGTGCTGTACCTTCGTCTATCTTTCAGAAAATACAGTCATGCAGAGTTTCAGGAGCAGAATCTTTCGATTGAGAGAGAGTAGTGGAACTAGCTTTCCTCAATCAATCCTGCTCTGTTGCCTGAATGCTATTTAAATCGTAAAGCGAGTCTAAAGTGAGAAGAAGGTCATCCTTGTCATGCAAGTTTTTAAACCAGTCTGTGTATCCCGAGAGGGAGAAGAGGATATATTTAGTAATCTTATATTTTGATGATATAACTCCTTTTCGTATCGGGAAATAACAATCACTGAGCATTGGTAAATAATAACCACAAATTCAGTCTTCCATGGTTTATCTGGGAGTTAATTACCCAGAGAGAGAATCACGTTCTCCTTATTCATTTTACTAACTTGTCTGTCTTTTCCGCGGTAGCTGTTTCCAGTAAAGTGCAGGCAAATGGCCCTATCTTGACCTCGTAAAAGAACAAGGTTCTTCTAGTGTTAGACGAAATCTAAAGTCATCATCAGGTTTTGCTTCGTTGTTCTTAACTTGTTGATTGAATGACTTTCTATGGGAGATTCAGAGTACAAGAAGAAAACGGGATTGCCGAAGAGACTGAGCGCAGACACTTCTATTTTGTGCACGTTTGACATATACACGTATCGCGGTTATATTGTGGTTATGATTAAGAGCTTTTCGGATAGAGAAACAGAGAAAATCTTCAATCAGATCGTTTCAAGAAAGCTGCCTTATGATATTCAGAAGGTGTCCTTGAGAAAGCTGATTATGATAGATAATGCGGAGTGTCTAGATGACCTCAGGATTCCTCCCGCAAATCGACTTGAAGCTCTTAGTGGAGATAGGAAAGGACAATACAGTATACGGATAAATGATAAATGGCGGATTTGTTTCACCATTGAAGGAAAGAATGATTTTCTTGGTGTTGAAATCGTTGATTATCATTAGATGCAAAGGAGATGAGTATGAATAGCTACATTGAGACGCCGACAGTGGGAGAGATTCTTAAAGAAGAGTTCATGGTTCCAATGAACCTCTCATCCTACAGGCTTGCACATGAGATACATGTTCCTGTATCAAGAATACAGGCTATTCTTAATAATGGTCGTAAGATTACTCCTGATACCTCTTTGAGACTTGCTCGTTTTTTCGGCGTGTCGGACAGGTACTTTCTTAATCTGCAGAACGATATTGATATGAGAGAACTGAAAGCACATAATTCTGCCGAGATTTCTTTAATTAAACCATACAATTATAGCATGGCTTAGGATTTGTTGCAGACCGTAATTGTATATTAATAAACAAAATACTGTACCAACATAACGAAATCAGGAAGAGGATGAAGGGTTGGAGTGGGTTAGGTGAGCATGAGTTGAAATCAACGATTTCAGTCCTGGGTGAAGAAGTGGTATTGAAGACTGTTGTTTTATAATTTATTGAAACATAATAAGTTATAAAAAAAAATAGACAGATTCTGTATTGTATCAAAATCTGTCTAAAGGGATTACGTCTACAAATACTTTTCTCTAAGACTGGTTCCGAGAGCCGTAACAGCTTCTTTAAACTCCCCGACAGTATTATTCATAATCGTAATATTACTGTTCAAATTGTCTATACTGCCCTGCATCATCACAACAAGAGCAATGAGATTAGAGATAAGTTTGACAGCTTCGGAAGATAAGGAATCTTGATTAACCCCGAACGCAGAGATAATCTCATCATTGTTTGCACCTGATGCTATGAGGGTTGAAATTTTATCTTTAAACTCTGCCATTTTGACCTCTAATTCCTTCCCTTATCTGAAAGATAGAGTAACACAAAATACAAAAATGTCAACAACGAATTCAACTTATTTACTTTTATTGCAAGAAATTAAATATCAAATAAAAGCTGAATTTAAAGGCTTTTTAAAAAAGCAGCCAATTTAACTGACTGCATAGATCATACTTTAAGCTTGCCTCCCACATATAGTGTTGTCAGGATGTGATGACTGAATAGTTTCTGCAAAGAGAGTGTTCTTCTCGTCTTGCTTAGTGAGAGCATAAGTCTTATAATTTTATTATATTTATTTATGAAGATAAAAACTAATGAATATGCTGCTGTCTTATATTTCTGATAATTACAACCTAGGAGAACCTTTTCTTCTGGAGAATATTAAAATAAACATGAAATACGCCAATCTATGCCAGCAGATGAAGACTCTTGTTGACGAGGGGGTTATCTGCCGTTATATGGATGGGGTTTTTTATCGTCCGAAGATGACATTGTCCGGCATACCTTACAGTATCAGCGCAGATATGGTTGCGGAGTTGAAATATATACGGAACGGAAAAGAAGAATATGGGTGTTATACAGGACATTCTCTTGCTTTACTAATCGGACTTACCGAGCAGGTGCCGGTTACAAAAGAGATTGTCACAAACAAAACAAGTGCAATAACGAGAGCTGTCAAAATCGGTGCCTTCAACTACATAGTGCGGAAGCCGGCAGTGATTATAACAAAGGAGAATATCAAAGTCGTTATGCTCCTAGAGGTATTAAAGGATATAGATAATCTTGTTGATGTTCATATTGATGCTCAAGAATGTTTGAAGGAATTCATTATCAGAAATAGAATAGAGAAGAAGGTTGTCGATTCTGTCCTCCCCCTTTATCCGCTTAGGACATATAAGGCTATCTATAATCTGGAGCTGTGTAGTGTTTTTGCATGAAGACAAAGAAGTTTTTAAGGAGATAATTACTGCAGCGTCCGAGCACCTTGGCATGACGCTGGATATTGTAGAGAAAGACTACTATGTGACAATGCTTTTGAAGCTGCTCTCTGAACGCTATGACAACGTTGTGTTCAAGGGAGGAACGTCTCTTTCAAAAGCGCTTCATGTGATAACAAGGTTTTCCGAAGATATAGACATTACCTTCTCTGAACATATAGGTGTAGCAAGAAGGAAAAAGCTCAAGAATGTTGTGATAGCCGACATAAGCAGGACATTGAATATGCCGATTTCAAATTGGGATAAACTGCAGAGCGACAGAGATGTGAATGCATATATTTTCGACTATGAGAGCATATGTGAATCAAATGGCAATCTTGTCTCCTCAGTAAAACTTGAGACCGCTCTTGGGTCATGTGCATTTCCAACAGCTCTAAAGGAAATTGACTCCTATGTCTTAAGATATCTTAAGAGTATCGGAGGAGAAAGGTTAATCAGGGAATATGGTCTTTCCCCCTTTGAAATGCATGTTCAATCAGTGGAGAGAACATTCATCGATAAGATATTTGCTCTTTGCGACTATTATATGCAGGGTAAGAATGTCCGCCTTTCGAGGCATTTGTATGATATATACAAGATTTATCCGCTCATTTCGTTTGATGATGAATTTGATGAACTCTTTCTTGAAGTTCGTTTCCAAAGAGCAGGCATGGAAGTCTGCCCTTCTGCTCTTTCCAATGTTGATATCAGGAGAATGATTCATGAGATATGTGAGAGCGACTTTTATAAAAGGGATTACGAAGTTATCGCATCCTACTTTGTATCGGACCCCGTAGATTATGAGGAAGTGAAGAGATGCTTCTTAAAAATAGCAGAAAATCTTCCTATATAATCCTGTCTACTTATGAAGGGAAAGTTTTTGCTCCAGGTGTCAACGTAAGTCTATGTTGCAGAATTTCGATTTATTCTCAATTTAACAATTGTCTAACGTAATTCACTACTAATAAACGAAATACTCTATTGAGGTAACGTAAACCATGAAGGGGAAGAAGGGGCGAGAGTAGGTTCAGCCGATATTTAGAGTATGGCGAAGAGGGAATGTTGGAGAGTATGATTTAATAACTTGATGAAATATTAATAGTTATAAAAGCAAAAAGACAGATTCTGAATTGTATCAAAATCTGCCTTTATGGTTTTTAGCAAGGACAGGACTCGGACCTGTGACCGACCGGATATGAGCCGGTTGCTCTACCAACTGAGCTACCTTGCCGCAACAGAAAGACAATAAACGTTAACAAATCTTTGGTCAATAGCTTTTTTGAATATCTCCCGGCATTTTTGTAGTTATTGTATAAGAAAGGTGACTCTATTGTGGATTTCTGTCTTCTTCTCTTTTCTATCCCTCATCAACGCTATATGCTCGTACTCAGGTTTTTTCCATTGACAACGTTATATTGTAAATCACAGCTTGCTGTGTTCTTTTTCCTCTCCTGATTTGTCGCCGGGAGAGGATTTTTTTATACTAGGGCGTAAAACCCCCGAGTTCTACTCCGGGGATATAAGCCCGGATAAAAAGATGAAAATATTTTTATTTTCTTAAAGTCTAAGGCTGGCCTAATCCATTTCACTGTGTTACAATAAATTATGAAGTTAGAAACAAGGCGTCATAGATATAGAATATATCCGGA
>CAVHKW010000045.1:0-10328 GCA_963636745.1 uncultured Oscillospiraceae bacterium
ACTTAAATGATTGATTCAGGTTGCCGAAAAAAGGGACTGTCCCAGACATGTAAGAGTAGTCTTACGTGCGCGTTTAACAAAGGCCCCCCGTTTAAACAGCGGGGGAGTTTTTATTGCCGATCATATAAAAAACCAGCATTGACACCAATGTTCCGAAGAGAACACCCGAGGTATCTACAGCGACATCGAAGAAGGACATATTTCTCCCCTCGAGAAAGAATTGGTGCACTTCGTCCGTGATACTGTACAAAAACCCGAATAGAAGCGACGGCACAAACACTCTCCTACTCTCTCCTGTTTTCAGGTAAGAGGAAAAGAAAAAGCCGAGTAATGCATATTCACTGAAGTGTGCAAGCTTCCTCACAAGAAACGAATACTCATCAATAAGATCCTTCCTGACGCTTTCTTCAAATGAAGAAAATCCTCGTTTGAATAAAGAGAGTATGAAAGCAACAACTTTGTCGCTGAGAAAACCCGACTCCTCTCCGTTCTGGGAGGAGAAGAGGAAGATTACGACCATCATAAGAATAGTAAGGACAAGAAAAATGCGGTTAGAAATACGATGAGTCATATTAAAACTGCCGGTTTCCCGGCAGTCTTATTAAATAAAGTGAGGATTATCTGTCGTATCCGAGGTTGAAGCGGATTGTCAAACCATCGAGTCCTCTCTCTCCGGCATATGAACCCATTTCCTTCCAGAAGTAAGCAGCGTCGACTCTTATAGCGAAGATGTCGAGAGAAGCACCGAGCGTGTAGTAGCCGCTGTTCAAGCCTCCCCTTACAACAATCGTATCGGCAAGGGAGAGTTCAAGTCCTGCATTAACATGCTTGAGAAGAATTCTTCCGCTGAGTGTACTGTTGGACGAGATGAGACCCAGTATGTCGTTGACATCTGCAGCAGCCTTGAGCTTGAGGAACTTGAGGTCGAGAACATATCCGAGTCCTGCAGAGAGATTACCCTCTCCCTTGATTACGATATCACCGTTCTTATCGAGCGTTGCGCATTCCTTCACATCATCACTGACTGTGGAAACAGAGAACTTTGTAACATCCATCTTGTATCCGCCTAGGAGATTGAGATCAGAATATACAGCACCGACACTGAGAGTACTCAACCCTGCCTTATATTGAGCAGTAACACCGAAGTCCATAATAGGAGCCCAGCCTGATGCAAGACCAACTGTGATATTTGAAGGATCTCCAGTCATAAACGTAGAAGCCTTTATTCTCTGGTTGAATGCAAGAGCGTTGAATTTGACTGCTGTTCCAAGAGAGAGTGAAAGAGATGGGCCGAAATTAAGCTTGTATCCATAACCGAGAGATGCAGAAACATCGAGTTCGTTGATAACACCGGTATCATATGTGTATGCTGTGTCGCTTACATAAACGCCCAAGCCAATTCCGAACGGAAGTGTCAACCCAACTGCTGCATCCATTGTGGTAAGAGGAGCAAACTGTGTTCCGATAACGTCCAATATTGGAGATATTGCATTTAATATTGCGTTGCTGTCACTACTCGACACAGAATCCAGGATCTTATCGAGAGCACTCTTACCATTACTGTCCTGCTTGAGAAGAGCATATGGATGGTAAACAGTCAAGCCGACAGACGGAAGAGAAAGCTTAAATTTGTTCTCTCCGAGCTGAGCGGGGTTGTAGAACATAGCGTATGAGCTGTCCATAAGCGCAATACCTGCGCCTCCCCTTCCCATTGCTGCAGCATTAACAGGCTTGAAAGACTTTCCGATTCCGGTATAAGCAACAGTATTTTCCGTATAATCCTTAACAAAAGAATCTTTCAGAGAGTCGTCAGCATAGACAACTGAGAAAGCCAAAACTAATACTAATAAAATTGATACTATCTTTCTCATACTTTTCTCTCCCCTTAATTCTTCTTAGTAAGCATATCTGTCAGAGAACTGAGATCAACACCCTTGAAAACAGTAGATGTCTCGGAAACCTGATTGAGAAGTGCTACAGCTGATGTAACTTCGTCCACTGTAGCTTCATCCAGCTGATCCATAATTGTACCAGAACCTGTTGTCGTAGTGTCGTCCTTCTTAGTTTCTCCTTCAGTTTTCTCATCGCTTCCAGTTTTATCATCAGTTTCAGTCTTTTTATCAGTAGAAGAAGAATTACCATTCATGGAATCAATAACACTGGACGGCATCTTCGTAAGAACATTTGTCAAAGCCTTGAGAGCTACGACATCTCCGTTTGTAAGCTGAGCATCAGTCTTTTTGGGGTCAAGAGCATTCGCTATGTTCTGCTTGATTTCAGTAACAACAGCAGGTGTCGAAGAAGATGTTGTTGTATCTGTTTTGGTACTTCCACCTTGTTGTGTCTGGTCTTCTTTCTTCTCTTCCTCCGGAACAAATTGATCAAGAAGGACAGAAACAAGAGTAGCCGTCCCTTCTACAGCCTTCTTAGTCGTGTCGTCTGTTACTGTTTCTTTCAATGTCTCCTTAACAGTATCGCTTGCGTTGCCATCAAGACTTTTCTTGATTTCTGTCATATCTGCAGGAGGAAGGATAGATTCAATTGTTGATAACTTGTCAACTTTTGTGTCATCCAACTTAACATCAACACCAAGTATTTGAACTTCATGTTTAATATCCGTATCTACCTTAGTTGTTGGAGAAGAGCCTCCTTCTGTAGTGTCACCTTCAGCAGATTTTTCTGCTGATTCTACAGTCACATTTCCTTTACTATCTTTTACTATGGTTGTTGTAGCTGTAGATGTCTCCGTGGTTGTAGTTGTTGTCTTAATACTGAAAAGTGATTTTGACTCTCCTGTGGATGTCTTGTAATCCATGGACTGAGAAGCTTCCTTAACAGTTTCTTTGGTTTCAGTTACTTCTAATGTTGCTTTTTCTTCTCCTGTTTCTTTATTTTTTGTTACTGTAACTTCAGTTTTCTTTTCTACAGTTTTACCAGTATTATCTTTTACGGATTGAATTATAGTTTTTTTATCTTCTGTTTCTTCAACTGTTACTTCTTCTGTTGTCTCATTGTTATTAGCATCTGTTTTTACAATAGTAGATTTTGTTGTAGATACAACCGAATTACCCTCACCAGAAGTAGTTGTTGTTCCTGTAGTTGTAGTTGTAGTTGTACCATCACTACTCTTCTTTGTGCTTATCGTATTTCCACTATCATCTTTCGTTGTTTCTATTGTTGATTTAGTTCCATCTGCATTTTCTACAGTTGTTTTAGTTGTACCTGCAGTTTCCGTAGTAGTAGTGGTCGGAGTAAAAATAATCAGTGCGATATCCTCAACATCTGTATTACCAACCTTTTGCGATGTCGACTCGCTTTTCGTTTCTTCTGTTGTCTTCTTCTCCGTCTTATCTTCTTCACTGACTGTGATGCTGCTTGCCACCTTTTCTGTGACTGCAGCTGTATCTGTGCCTAGAACGTTTTCTCCCATCTTGCCCATGAGACCGACTATGCCGCCGTCACACGAGACAATCGAGATAATCAATAATATTGCTAGTAATGATAATGAAAGCTTTCTTTTCATAGTTCCCCTCCATAATAGGATTCCAGTATGATAAACAAAATAACTCGAAAAGGGTTACATTTGTTTAAATTGCTTTACTAATGTAAGTTTAATAAAATTATTGGCTTTTGACCATAATTATTTTAATTTTTGCACTATTGCAATAAAGACGACAAAACATGTAATATAACGGTGTTCGTAGAACAAATTTCCTTCCGTATGGAAGAGATATAGTGACGGGAACCCGGTATTTTAATTTATGGGTTTGCGAAAGGAGTGACTACTATGGCAGTAGTAACAATGAAAAGCCTGTTGGAATCAGGCGTACATTTCGGCCATCAGACAAAGAGATGGAATCCTAAGATGGCACGTTTCATCTTCACAGAGAGAAACGGAATCCACATCATCGACCTTCAGAAGACATCAGCATGCATCGTCGAAGCTTATGAAGCTGTCAGAGCACAGGTTCAGAACGACAAGCAGATTCTCTTCGTAGGAACAAAGAAGCAGGCACAGGTAGCTATCGAGACAGAAGCAAAGAGATGCGGTATGCCTTATGTTTCTAACAGATGGCTCGGCGGTATGCTCACAAACTTTACAACAATCAAGAAGAGCATCGCCAAACTCAAGAAAATCGAGAGAATGGAAGCTGACGGCACATTCGACTCCCTCACAAAGAAAGAAGTTGCACAGTATACAAAGATGAAGGCAAAACTCGAGAAGGACCTCGGCGGAATCAAGGACATGAAGGAACTTCCGGGAGCACTCTTCATCATCGACACAAAGAAGGAAGCTCTTGCAGTTGCAGAGGCTAAGAGACTCGGAATCCCTGTTATCGCAGTTGTTGATACAAACTGTGACCCGACAGATATCACCTACCCTATCCCGGGCAACGACGACGCAATCAGAGCAATCTCTCTCTTTGTAGAAATCATCGCCAACGCAGTCATCGACGCTGACAGCGAAGCAGGCATCCAGATCATCGAATCCCTCGACGACGAGGAAGAGGCTCTCGAGAATCCGCTTCCACCCGAGGCAGCTAAGGACGAAGTAATCGAGGATTACTCCAACTACGTTCCCCAGGAAGAAGCTAAAGAAGAGAAGGAAGAAGAGAGCCTGGACGAGGAATACTTCAACAAGTAATTAAAGGAGAAAATTATGGCTAACATTTCAGCAGCAGATGTAAAGAAGTTACGTGATATCACAGGCGCGGGTATGATGGACTGCAAGAAGGCCCTCACTCAGGCTGATGGTGACTTTGCCGGTGCCGAGAAGATTCTCAAGGAGATGGGACTTGCAGCTGTCGCAAAGAGACAGGACAGAGCAACAGAAAACGGAAGAGTCTTCGTCAAGTCCAACGGAAAGAAGGTTGTCATGCTTTCTCTTTCCTGCGAGACGGACTTTGTCGCAAAGAACGAGGACTTCAAGAAGCTCGGTGACGACCTCTGCGATGTAATCCTCGAGAAGGGATACACAGAGCCCAACGACGAACTCAAGGCAATGGTCGACGCACTCATCGCAATCATCAAGGAAAACATGAACCTTGTTCAGTTCTCCCTTACAGATATCCCGGAGAACGGCTACTGTGCTACATATGTACACGGTGACGGTGCCGTTGCAGTTTCAGTTGTTCTCACAGCAGACAACAAGGCTGCATTCGATAACGAGAGCGTCAAGGAATTTGCACATGACCTTGCTCTCCACCTTGCAGCTTATAAGCCTCAATACCTTTCAGACAAGGTTGTCGAGAAGTCTTATGAGAACGAGCAGCTCGATATCTTCCGCGCACAGGTTGCACAGGACGAGAAGCTTGCATCTAAGCCCGACAAAGTCAAGGAAGGCATCGTTAGAGGAAAACTCTCTAAGCTCTACAAGGAAATCTGTTTCCTCGATCAGGCATTTGTCAAGGATGACTCCAAGAGCGTCGCACAGGCACTCGCAGACTGCGGTAAGGCAGCAGGCGCAAAGCTTGAAGTCGTCTCCTACTCTGTCTATCAGGCAGGTCTCAAATAAGGAGAGGAAATGCAGACTGTTATAAACAACGCTGAGAATAAGATGAAAAAGAGTGTAGCCAGCCTCGAGGCTGACTATGCTCAGCTTAGAACAGGCAGAGCGTCGGCTCAGCTCTTCGACAAGATCAAAGTTGACTACTACGGAAGTGAAACACCTCTTGCTCAGGTTGCATCAATATCTGTCCCGGAAGCAAGAATGGTCGTAATCCAGCCGTGGGACAAGTCTGTTCTCCCGCAGATCGAGAAGGCTATTCTCAAGTCAGAACTCGGTCTAAACCCCAATAACGATGGAAAACTTATCAGAATCAACTTCCCATCTCTCACAGCAGACAGAAGAAAGGAACTTGCCAAGAGTGCCAAAGCTACAGCAGAGAGCGCTCGTGTCGCAGTGAGAAATATCCGCCGTGACGCAATGGACGAACTGAAGAAGATGCAGAAGGCATCCACAATCAGCGAGGACCAGGAGAAGGAAGGAGAGTCAAAGATCCAGAAGCTTACAGATTCCTCCATCAATGAAATCAACAAGATTGCAGAAATGAAGGAAAAGGAAATCATGGAAATTTAAGGATGAAGGAACTTGTACATTTAGCATGCATCATGGACGGCAACGGCAGATGGGCCCAGAGTAAAGGTCTCAAGAGAATCAAAGGCCATGAAGAGGGAGCATATGCAGCAGAAAGGGTCGCAAAGGGGTGCATAAAGAATAATATCAGGTTCCTCACTCTCTATTGTTTTTCCACGGAAAACTGGAAGAGGCCCAAAGAGGAGGTCGAATACCTCATGGGCCTTCTTTCTACAAAGGTCGTATCGAATATAAAGAAATTCAATAAACTCGATATCCGGATCGTGCTTCTGGGTAACAGGGAGGGAATCCCCTCCTCCGCGCTCTCGGGGCTCGAGAAGGCAATAGATGCGACAAAGAACAACAAAACACTTACCGTCCAGCTTGCAATAAACTACGGGGGAAGAGACGAGATAGCACGTGCCGTCAACAGAGCAATCGAAGACGGTGTTACACACTTCGAGGGTGACACACTTCTCAAGTATCTCGATAACCCTTCCATCCCCGATCCCGATATGATAGTGCGCTCTGCAGGCGAAGAGAGACTCAGCGGTTTCATGCTCTATCAGTCAAACTACTCGGAATTCGCTTTCTTCGACACACTGTGGCCCGACTGGAATGAAGAGATGGTCGACAGAATTGTCGAGATATACAACGGCAGAATACGTAAGTTTGGAGATTTGAATAATGAAAAAAGGTAATCTAAAGACAAGGCTTATCACAGCAGGAATCGGCATTCCCGCCATATTTGTTTCCATCTTCTTCTTTCCCCAGAACCATCACTTATTATTCAGCATAATCGTTACACTTGTAACATTCTTCGGCACATGGGAGCTGAAAAACAACATAATCAACAAGAAAATCGATACTCCTTTCACGGCGTATCTGGGGTTTCTTCTTCCCATAATCGAGATAATCAATCTCAACTACTTTCCGGGAGTCGAGCTTACACTCTTCTTCCTTCTTACATTCGTAGTAATCTCATTTATCGTGGAAATATTCAACGGTGAGAAGGACAACTACGCCCTCTCGATAAAGCGTATAGCCGCAACCGTATTCAATATAATATATCCCGGGCTATTTATGGTGTATGGAATAAGACTGACTTTCCTTCCCTACCCCAGGACAATGATATTTTTATTTATCGCCATAGTCTTCGGCTCCGACAGCATGGCATATTTCATGGGAATGCTCTTCGGAAAGAACAACAAGGGCTTTGTAAAATGCTCTCCCAATAAAAGCATAGCAGGATTCATCGGAGGAACGATTCTTGTTGCAGTTATAGGAGCAGTTATTGCTTTACTCTGGCCTGATTTACTCCCCTTCACTCCCTCGGAGGCTTTTGTTCTATATCTTCTTACATCAATATTCGGAACTGCGGGTGACCTCTTCGAGTCGATGATCAAGCGCTCAGCAGGCGTCAAGGATGCGGGCTTTATAATCCCCGGGCGCGGCGGCATGCTTGACTGCATTGACTCCATCAGTATCGCAGCACCTATCTTTGTCCTTATTTCCGAGCTCATACTCCTATGAAAAGGCTGGTTATTCTCGGAGCAACTGGGAGTATCGGGACAACATGTCTGAACTCTCTGAGGGCGCATTCCCTCCCGATTGAAGTCGTCGGCCTCACTGCCGATAAAAACCACAGTAGGCTCTCTTCTCTCGAAGAAGAGTTCAAGTGTCCTATACTCCTCACAAACGGCAGTATTGAAAAATCTGGGCTTGATGAGTTTCTTGATAAAACCCATCCCGATATCGTACTCAATGCTATTGCCGGGTTTTCCGGTCTCTATGCCACAAAGTGCACGCTCGAGCACTCAATCGACATCGCACTTGCCAACAAGGAGAGCGTTGTCAGCGGTGCCTCCTTCATATTCAAGGATGCAGAAAAGTACAACGCAAGAATAATTCCCGTCGACAGCGAACACAGCGCTCTCTACAATCTCCTTAAAAAAAGAAAAGCAGAGAAACTTGTAATTACCGCCTCCGGTGGTCCCTTTGTAGATAGAAAGGATCTATCTGGAATAAAGAAAGAAGATGCCCTGAAGCACCCTACATGGAAGATGGGGGAAAAGATAACAATCGACAGCGCAACTCTTGCAAACAAGGGTCTTGAAGTAATAGAAGCAGGCTACCTCTTTTCCTTCAAGCCGGAGGATATAGAAGTCGTCGTCCACCGTCAGAGTGTGGTACATTCTCTCATAAGAACAAAGGAAGGGGCCGTCTATGCACAGCTCTCTCCTCCCGACATGGCACTCCCAATTATCAGTGCGATACTAGAAGAAGACCTCGAGGAGAGTAATATCGTTCGTCCCCTCTCGTTCGATTCCCTGACACTGACCTTCGAAAAACCTGATCTTGTCCGCTTTCCTCTCCTCGGAGAGGCATACAGAGCTTTAAGTTACGGCTACGCGGGCCCTGTCATATACAACGCTGCAGACGAAGTTGCCGTCGCCCACTTCATAAACGGAGACATTGCATTCACCGAGATTGCTGATGTTGTTAAAAAGTCGCTCGATAACGAGAATCTGAGAAGTGCCCTCCCCTCCTCATACGAGACTGTTCTCTCCCTCGACAGAGAGACAAGGCTCTATGCAGAGAGAATTATCAAGGAAAGAAAATGGAAGTAATCAGGGGATATCTTATCTCTCTCTTCTATATGGTTATCGGTCTCGCGGGCACGGGACTTGTCATCTTTATCCATGAACTCGGACACTATACAGCCGCCAGGATATGCCGCGTAAATGTCGAGATACTCTCATTCGGCTTCGGACGCCCAGTCTTTTCACACATGGGAAAGAATACGGAGTTCCGTATATCGCTCATCCCTTTCGGAGGCTACTGCAGACTCGGAGGAAGCGAGGATCTGACAGTTGCACTAAGTAAAAATGACAAGAAGATAAAGTACGCAGAGGAAGGCTCACTCTTTGCAATCAACCCGTTCAAAAAGCTCTTTATCTACGTATCCGGTCCTTTGACAAATATAATACTGGCCTTTCTCCTATTTACCGCTCTCTCTCTCATTCCCGTCGAGAGAGTATCGCATATGGCGGTAATAGCACCGGTGAGTGATTATAAGAGCCTCTTTGATGTAGATGTAGACCAGAGTTCCATTCTCAAGGGCGATATGGTAACAAAAGCAGACGGACGCGATATTCTCGACTACGAAGACCTCGAGAAATACCTGGCCTCTAAAAATGGCGGAGATGTCATTCTGACAATAATAAGAAACGATTCTCTCATGGATGTGACTATATCACCAGAGTATTTGAATGATAGGTATACTTACGGAATAACAAATCTCGTTCTTCCCGTTATCGGACGAAGTGAAATACCCGGGATTGAAGTCGATGACACCATAGTGGAATGTAATGGAAGAACTATTCAATACGACCTTGATCTACTCGAGATAGAGAGCGGAGAATACAACATTACACTCCTCTCAAAAGAAGGTGAGGAGAAGAATGTTACATTGACAACAAAGAGTTTTCCATTCGCATTCAAGAGCGACCTCCGTAAATCACGAGACACGGATCACCCCTTCTCAAGTGCTATGGAGCGGACAGTGACAATGATAGAGCGTACGGCCGGGGCAATAAGTAAGCTTATGACACTCCATATAAAGGAGGCTCTCGAAGAGATTTCAGGACCTTTCACAAGTGCAACGAATATGGGGAAAATTTCGCTTCTGGCATTCTCTACAAGTACATCAAGCGGCATACGTACGGCATTCTATCTTCTTGCCATAGTCTCTATTTCCATTGCAGTCGGCAACATACTCCCTATCCCGACATTCGACGGAGGCCAGATGTTGATATGTCTTGCAGAGATCATTTACCACCGCCCTCTCAAGCCGAGGGCCTACCTTGTTTTACATATTGCAGGCCTAGTTGCAGCATGGACGATAGTAATCGTCATGAACTCGTATTCATTACTATCCAATATATTCTCTCATTGAAATATCCAATTGTCCCGAAATATCACTTGTCACTTAACTCTTTTCTTATGATATTATTACTATAGATATCAAGAAGATAAGGAGGCCGAGACAAGATGGTAAACAGAGAATACAAAGATAGACTTTTCAAGTTCATCTTCGGACGGGAAGAAAACAAAGCATGGGCACTCAGCCTCTACAATGCAATCAACGGGACTAATTACACGGATGAAAACAGCATAGAGCTTACAACTATTGAAGATGCCTTATACATGGGAATGAAGAATGATGTATCTTTCCTTTTTCCAGGCACCA
>CAVHKW010000046.1:0-5939 GCA_963636745.1 uncultured Oscillospiraceae bacterium
TGGCACTCGAAAACCCGAGGTTGGCACTCGAAAACCCGAGGTTGGCACTCGAAAAACTGATGTTGGCACTCGAAAATCAGACGTTGGCACTCGAAAACCCAATGACATTCCGGATTCTGATGAATATAGAGCTCAGATAGTCTTGATGATAAGCAAAAACAACAAGATATCGAGAAAGGAAATGGCCGGGAAGCTCTCAACAAGTGAAAGGACCATTCAAAGGATACTCAATTCAATTTCTTCGATTCACTATGTCGGAAGAGGCAAGAACGGGCACTGGGAATTAATCTCTTGATATGCTTTCTGTCACCAACTTCCTAATTTTCTGAATTCTCGTTAGAATCACATGGGAGTTTTATGTGAAGAATCTGCTTCTTAATGAATTGACCCTCTCCTTCGGGGACAGGGAAATACTCAAAGATATACATTTTTCGATGAACGAGAAGACTCGCTCTGCACTCTGCGGAGCCAACGGATCGGGTAAGACAACGCTCTTGAGGGCACTCACGGGAGCAATCACCCCCGACACCATATCGCTCTCGATGACGAAAGGCTGCCACTTCTCGTATCTTCAGCAGTCCGATGTCGTCCTTCCCGATAAAACCATCTATGCTCTCGCGGAGGAAGGCTACAGACGCTTTGAAGATCTCCTTAAGGAGCTTGAAGAAAGAGAAAAGGATGCGGAGAACAACTCCAATGTAAAGAGAATCGGAGAGATTCACGATATACTCACGGACTCGGGCTACTGGAACCGTAAGAACCGTATCGAGACAATCCTTCTCGGTCTCGGTTTCACCACATCCGATTTCACACGTCCATGTGCTGAATTCTCGGGCGGCTACCAGATGAGAGCGGCTCTTGCGAGAACGCTCTGCGAAAACCCGGACTTTTTATTTCTTGACGAACCTACGAACTATCTCGATATCGAGGCCGTAACCTGGCTTATGGATTACTTGAGGTCATTCGACGGCGGCATTATGGTCGTATCACACGACCAGGAGTTTCTGGACTCTCTTGTAAACGAAGTCTATGAACTCTTCTCGGGAACTCTTACACGCTACAGCGGTAACTACTCCAAATACCTTGAGACAAGAGAAATGGAGATCGAGAGTCTCAAGAAGAAAGCGGAGAAACAGAAGGAAGAGATAGAGAAGGCCGAAGAGTTCATCGAACGCTTCAGATATAAAGCGACCAAGGCAAAGCAGGTGCAGAGCAGGATAAAATCACTCGAGAAAATCGATATTATCGAAATCCCGGCTCACTTGAAGAAACTCCACTTCTCGTTTCCGCCGTCCCCTCACTCCCCCAACGAGGTGTTGAAGGTCGAGAAGCTTCATAAAGCATACGGCGACAATGTCATCTATGATGATTTCTCCTGCCTTGTAAAGAAAGGAGAGAGGCTTGCCATAACAGGGCGTAACGGTAAGGGTAAGTCCACACTACTCCGTATCCTCGCGGGCGTCGACACATCCTACTCGGGGACAGTCACTACGGGACCTGGGATTATAAAGGGCTACTTTGCACAGGAAGTCGAAGACACCCTCACCCCCTCCAACAATCTCATCGAAGAGATAGAAACGGTTGTGGGGAGAGGAGAGAATATAAAGGTGAGAAACCTCCTGGGGTGTTTTCTCTTCTCGGATGACGATGTTTTCAAGAAAGTCAGTGTCCTCAGCGGAGGCGAGAAATCAAGGCTGGCACTTTTGAAGGTTCTAATCCATCCGACGAACCTTCTCCTTCTCGACGAGCCGACAAATCATCTCGACATCAACTCGAAAGATATGCTTCTCGAGGCCATAAAGAAGTACGACGGCACCGTCGTCTTCGTATCCCACGACAAACACTTCATAAAGAACCTTGCAACGAGGATACTCTACATTTCGGATGAAGGCCCCATCTTCTTCGACGGCGACTGGGACTACTTCGAGCGTAAACTCGAAGAAAAGGAGAAGCAGTGGCAGATAAAGAAGGAAAGCGGAAAGAAAGAGGAGAAGCAGAATAAGGGAAGTAACCTTTATGAAGAGAACAAGGCAAGAAAGAACAGGCTGAATCTCCTTAAAAGAGAACTCGATTCAATTACAGAAAAGATAGAGGCTCTCGAAGGCGAAATAAAGGAACTTGAAGACGAGTCGGGTAAGGTTGAAGTCTACTCCGACGGCACTAAGATACGAGCTGTCCTCGACAGGAAAAAAGAAAAGGAAGAAGAGAAGGAGAAACTTGAAGAGGAGTGGCTTGAAAAGGAAGAAGAGAGGGAGAGGATCGAAAATGGAGAGGATTGACGGTAATACAGACGAGATGAGAAAGCTCAAAGAGCTTTTTCCCGAGATCATGCTTGTCTCGTCGTCTCCCAATAGGCGCGCACTCCTCACGGACGGAGGAATTGCCGTCAGCGTATTCGTTCCCGGAAGTGACGAGAGTACTGACGGTCTTAAAGCGGGAGAAGCTGTGAAGAGAAACGCAGAGAGAAAGCTCAACTCGTATCTATCGTCCTCATACTTCTCCCCCGGCACTCCTTCTCTCTCGAGTGACACACTTGTCGAAATCGACTCACGTCTACTCGGTAAGCCCGTAGACTACACTGATGCTTATAAGACACTCTCCCTGCTCTCTGGAAGAAAGCAGAGCGTATATACAGGATGCGCACTCTATAACCCCGGGACGGGAAGAACAATCTCATTCTACGACAGGGCGGATGTTACATTCAGAAAACTCACAGAGGATGAAATAAAAGACTATCTCTCGCGGGGCGAATGGAAAGGCGCTGCCGGAGGATATAGACTGCAGAAGACAGGATATGAACTTGTGGAGAGCATTGACGGTGATCCTGCTACCGTCGTCGGTCTTCCGATAAGAAGAATAGTAGCGCTTCTAACCGAGTAGCTCGTCGTAGTGCTCGAGTCCCAGCTGCAGTATCTTGGTAATATGGTCGTCACTGAGCCTGTAAAGAATATTTCTTCCCTCTTTCTTAAAGCGTACAAGGCGTGATGCTCTGAGGAGCTTGAGCTGCTGCGAGCATGCACTCTGGCTGATGGAGAGGCTCTCGCTTATGGAGTTGACACCGCACTCCTCGTGCTGCCATAGATAAAAGAGGATCCTCAGTCTTGTCGGGTCACCGAAGACTTTGAAGAAGTCCGCCATATCTACAATCTCTTCATCGCTGATTTTAATCTCATCCATTTGAACCTCGACTTCATTTATGTATATAATACTCAAATTAAATACTTTGTTGAAGTTACTTTTACGGGAGGCTCTAATGACAATAGATAAAAATAAAGCACATCTTATTCTTGAAGACGGAAAGGAGCTCTCACTCGATGTCATCCATGACAATATGGGCGGCAACTCTCTCGATATTTCGAAACTCCGTAAGGAATCGGGATACATTACATATGACCCGGGCTTCATGAACACAGGATCCTGCATGTCATCCATATGTTACATCGACGGAGAGAAGGGAATTCTCAGATACCGCGGCTACCCTATCGAGGAACTTGTCGAGAAGTGCGACTTCATCGAAGTAGCCTACCTTATGGTCAAAGGGTGCCTTCCGACTGCCGAAGAGAGAATGAAATACATGCAGCTCTTGAACAGGCATTCACTTCTCCACGTAAACATGAAGAAATTCCTCCGCGGCTACCCGTCCGACGCTCACCCCATGAGTATACTCGTTGCAATGATCGCATCGCTTTCGGCGTTCTATCCCGAGCTTGAAGAGAGAGACCCCGAGGAGAACATAGACCTCACGGTCACAAGGCTCTTATCGAAGATGCGTACGATTGCTGCCTACTGCTACCGCCAGATGGAGGGAATGGAGTTCCTGGAGCCCAAATACGAGTACTCATACTGCGAGAACTTCCTCAACATGATGTTCCATACATCCGTCAACGGTTACACACCCAACCCAGTTCATGTAAAGGCTCTCAATCAGCTTCTCATAATGCACGCAGACCACGAGCAGAACTGCTCGACAACTGCCGTTCGTCTTGTCGGCTCGAGCGAGGCCAATCTCTACGCAGCCGTTGCTGCAGGGTGCTGCGCTCTCTGGGGCCCCAGACACGGCGGCGCGAACATGGAAGTCATGAACATGCTCAACAAAATAAAGAATGACAACCTCTCGATAGACGAAGTAATAAGAAAGGCAAAGGACAAGAATGACTCCTTCCGTCTCTCAGGCTTCGGTCACAGAATCTACAAGACATTCGACCCGAGAGCAAAAATCGCAAAGAAGATATGTCTTGAAGTCATGGATTCAACACATCAGCATGACTCCCTGTTGGATATAGCAATGGAGCTCGAGGAAAAGGCCACACACGACGAGTACTTTGTTTCAAGAAACCTCTACCCCAACGTCGACTTCTATACGGGAATTACATTCCGCATGATAGGAATCCCCGCCAACCTCTACACAGTTATGTTCGCCATGGGAAGACTTCCCGGATGGATTGCACACTACCTTGAGTGGAGACACGACGAATATATGAAGATAGGACGCCCGAGGCAGGTTTATACAGGGTTCCCCCAGAGAGAGGTAACATCAATTGAAGACCGCTGAAGCTGTAGTCTTTGACTTTAACGGCACCCTCTATTTCGACTACAGAGAAAATAAGGATGCATGGAACATAGTCTCTCTCAAATACAGAAATAGAGAGTTCTTCTCCGACGAGTACGACGCGATGATGGGGATGACTGACAGTATGTGTGTGCGTCATATGCTCCCCTCAGTCAAAGAAGAGGACATAGAAAGAATTGCAGACGAGAAGGAGGAAATCTATCTCTCGCTCTGCAGGGAGCGCGGCCTTGCTCTCGAAAAAGATGCCGTTATACTCATAAAAAGACTCAACAGCGACGGAATAAAAACTCTCATCGCATCCTCTGCACCAAAGGGGAATATGGAATGGTACAAGAAGAACCTGGGGCTCCTTGATCTCTTCAGAAAGGAGTACATAATAGCGGGGATGGAGAATATGAAGAGTAAGCCCTCCCCCGACATCTTCCGCTATGCCCTTTCGAAGGCGGGAGTAAAGGGAGAGAATGCTCTTCTCTTCGAAGACTCCCCCAACGGGCTGAGGGCGGGACTCGCAACTCCGTTTAATAAGGTTTACTGTATCTCGTCGCCGTCCTTTGACGACACTATCCAGAAGACACTTACAAGCGTAATCGACTGGAAATACACCCTCGATAATTACAGAGAGATAATCACACTCAATGAAAACAAGAAAAGCTGAGAGACGCGATATCACGCGCATCGAAGAGATCTACAGGACAGCTAAAGAGTATATGGCAGCGGAAGGTAACACCACACAGTGGTCGAAAGGCTATCCCTCGAGAGAAACAATTGAAGAAGATATTTCAAAGGAGAGGCTCTTTGTCATAGAGTGCGACGAAAAAGTTGTCGCTGTCTTTGTCTTTACTCTCGAAGAAGAGCCGGCATATAGAAAAATCGAAGGAGCGTGGAACAGGGAAGAAGACTACGCTGTCATACACCGTGTTGCATCCGACGGCACAGTCAGGGGAATAACAAAGTTCATTTATACCGAGGCTCTCAAAAGCATCCCGTATATCCGCGTCGACACACACGAAAATAACAGGACAATGAGATCAGCTCTCACCAGATTCGGCTTCAGGGAATGCGGAAAAGTATATTACACAAGAGACGGAGAAAGAACACAGAGAGTGGCGTACGACTACCACGTGTAACTTTTACTTCCTTTGTCCACATCCATAAAAGTATAAACACCACCTTGATTATTAACATCTTCAGATAATTACCCACAGGAAAGCAAAACCAAGCTGTTTGGGGACACAAACTGCTCTATTTCGGGACAAACGGTTTATTTCCTTGCCGTCTCCCTCTCTTCACCTTATATTTCAGGTATAAGGTAAATATTTAAAAAACAAGAACATATCAAGGAGGGTCCGATATGGAGAATTCAGCAAGA
>CAVHKW010000047.1:0-15059 GCA_963636745.1 uncultured Oscillospiraceae bacterium
TCCGGATATATTCTATATCTATGACGCCTTGTTTCTAACTTCATAATTTATTGTAGCACAGCAAAATGAGTAAGACTAGACTGAGACTTGAAGAAAATGAAAATATTTTCATCTTTTTATCCGGGCTTATATTCCCGGAGTAGAACTCGGGGGTTTTATGCCCCCGGGATAAAAATAACAGATGATCAGATACGTATCTGGAATCCGGGAGAACTGCCGAAGGAAATCACAACAGAGAACATTTTTACTGAACACCTTTCCATTCAATGTAATCCCCTTCTTGCAAACATATTTTTCAAATGTGGAATGATCGAGGCTTGGGGCCGCGGCTATCAGAAGATTCTGCATTTCTGTAAACTCGACAAATCAAAAGCTCCAGAGTTAGATCTTTCTCTGGGTGGAGTATGTGTACGCTGTTTTGCTTCAGACTTCTACAAAAGCCTGGGAAAAGGTATAGAACAGTGTGAAGAGGAACCCGAAAACCATAAGACGACGACAACCTCCTTTGAATTGGAGGAATCGGATGTACTCAGTGTTGAGATAATTAAATTAATAAAAGAAAACCCCTTCATTACATACGATACATTATCTTCTGAACACAAAAACCACGATCAACAATAATGAGGAACATTCAAAGATTGAAAGAAAAAGGCATTATCAATAGAGAGGGCTCCAGAAAATCCGGGAAATGGATTGTGTGCTAAATGACTCAATAAGGTTTATTACTGATTTGAAGTCAAATTCACACGCTTCCAAATGAACCTATACCTAGAAGTGAACCTAGAAGTGAACCTAGAAGTGAACCTAGAAATGAACCTAGAAACGGATCAAAGAGATAATGCAATATCTCCGCAGAAGACAATGCAGGCAGCCACGCAGGTGCGTTAAAACCGTACAAACGAAGCTTATTTCAATAACGGTTTTTCTTTCTCTAGGATACATCTTGAATTATTTTGTATAAATTTGACCATAAGGTATTGCAAAGTACCCCTATTTATGGACAATAGGGCATGCATGTTTTCGGGTGCAGTTTGCACCTCATGTGTCCGGGTTTCCGGCATTATTTTTTGGGGGAAAAGATTTCTTTTCCAAAGGGTTATGCCAAATGATTGAACTTAGGCATTTACGTAAGGAGTTTGATGACTGCTGTCCACTCGAAGACATCAACGTCACCATCAACAGTGGGGACGTCATCGCGGTCATTGGTCCAAGTGGCACAGGTAAGAGCACCTTGTTGAGATGTATCAACATGCTCGAAGAACCGACGAGCGGTCAGATTATCGTTGACGGCGAAGATATTACAGCCAGGGGTTGCGATCTCAACAGCGTAAGAAAGAAGATGGGAATGGTATTCCAGTCTTTCAATCTCTTCATGCATCAGACTGTAATCGAAAACATCATGAATCCGCAGATTACACTTCTCGGAAGAGGAAGGCAGGAAGCTTATGACAAGGCCATGGAGCTTCTGACAAGCGTCGGTCTTGCAACGAAGGTCTTCTCTTATCCCGATGAGCTCTCGGGCGGCCAGAGACAGCGTGTCGCAATTGCACGTGCTCTTGCAATGGACCCCGAGATCATACTTTTCGATGAGCCGACATCAGCTCTCGACCCGTCGATGATCGGAGAAGTACAGTCGGTAATCAAGATGCTTGCAAAGTCAGGACGCACGATGATGATCGTCACACATGAGATGGACTTTGCACGTAAGATCTCCAACCGCATATTCTTTATGGATGAAGGCGGCATATATGAAGAGGGAACACCGAAGGAGATCTTCGATCACCCGAAGAAGGAGAAAACAAGACGTTTCATCCAGAGACTTACAACTCTCGCTTACAGAATCCACTCCACAGACTTCGATCTCGAAGCTATGAACGAAGAGCTGATGAACTACGGTGAGAAGCTCCTTATCGAGTCCGAGAGACTTAGTAAGCTCAGCATCGCAATAGAAGAAATCTGTATAAACAACATTGCGGCATACGAAGATGATCCCGATATCATCGCAACTGTCGAGTATTCGGAGAAGAAGGACGTGCTTTCCCTCTTTGTACGCTACAAGGGAGAACCTGCCGAGGCAACAAAGAGCGACAACGAACTCTTCTTGTCGATTATGGGAGAAAAGACCACAACTCTCAAAGAATACAAATGTGAAGACGAACTGGGGTACGTAAACCGCATAGATGTAAGCTTCGGCTGGGTCGAGGAGGAATAAGATGAAGAAAAGTGCATATCTCATAATACCGATAGTTCTCTTTTTGTTTACATTGTTTCCTCTTTCAGCAGCAAAATATGATCCTTCTACTCCTATAGAAGCTCTCGACGGTAAGAACATAGCAGTCCAGACAGCTGTCCTCTACGAAGAGCTTATCCAGGACAAAGTTCCCAACACAACATTCCAGTATTACACAATGCCGAACGACATGATCTACGCCCTCACATCCGGCAAGGTCGATGCCTACCTCATCGAAGGCGTCAGCTACGGCATCCAGAAGGCTAATCATCCCGAGCTCGCAACACTCGACACACCCGCAGGCATGATAAGTGCAACATGTATAATCGGTAACAACGAGAAACAGGACAGGCTTTTATCGGAGCTCAATGAATTCATAGCAGCATGTAAAGAAGACGGAACATCCGACTATTTATATGACTACTGGATCAATAACTTCGATCCCGAGACAAGTACATTCTCCCTCGATCCTTTCACGGGTGAGAATGGAAAGATAAGTATTGCCGTTGAAGGTGGGTACGAGCCCTTCTCTTTCATCAGCAACGGTAAACTCTCCGGTTACGATGTTGAGTTCATATCACGGTTCTGCCTTGCATACGGCTACGAGCCTGTCTTCTATGAAGTTCCCTTCGAGGCGATAGCTCCGGGCGTCGAAACCGGTAAGTACGATATCGGAATGAATATCGTGGTATCTGAAGAGCGTAACGAGACGGGAACGCTCTCGGACGTTTACTACACAACGCCTATCTACCTTGTAGTCATCGGTGATACAGCTGGCGGTGCCACCTTCTTCGATAAGCTCGGAACAAGCTTCAATAAGACATTCATCCGTGAAAACAGATATCAGCTCTTCATCCAGGGAGCGGGAGTAACAGTTCTCATCACAATATGTTCAATCATACTCGGAACTATCCTCGGCTTCTTGATCTACCTATCATGCAGGCACGGCAATGTATTTGCGAACACGCTCAATGCATTCTTCAACTGGCTTATCGAGGGAATGCCGACTGTTCTCTTATTGATGATCCTCTACTACATAGTATTCGGCTCATCACGCCTCAGCGGCATGTGGGTCAGCGTTGTTGGCTTCACACTCATCTTCTCGTGTGCAATGTACGACATGCTATGTGTAGGCTGTAAGGCAGTACCGGAGGGACAGCTTGAAGCTGCAAAGGCCCTGGGATATACAGACAGCCAGTCATTCTTCAAGATACTTCTTCCCCAGGCTGCAGGACACTTCCTCCCTATCTACCGTAACGAGATAGTAACTCTCATAAAGGAGTCAAGCGTCGTCGGTTATATAGCTGTCCTGGATCTTACGAAGATATCGGACCTGGTGAGAAGCCGTACATACGAAGCTTTCTTCCCTCTAATCGCTACAGCTATCATCTACTTCGTAATTGCTGCAATCATGACAAGAGTTGTGAAGAGAATAGAGATCAAGATAGATCCAAAAAAGCGCAGTGAAGCAAAGATTCTCAAAGGCATCAAGCAATGGGAATAGAGAAATAACAACTATTCAGATCCTCGTTCTTGATAAGGAACGGGGATTTTTAAGTAAAATGAGCTATAGTAGACACTCCCTATAGCCCACTCTCTTATCATAGAGGAAATCACTTCTTTGCTCTATCAAGAATAGTCGGTATATCCCAGCTGATCGTAGCACCGAAGACTACTTCAAGACTTGATTTATTCGTTCCTTCTTCGTTCATATAGTTCCATATATAAGAGTAAGCCCCGCCGAGAGAGAACGAGAAGAGTGAAGAGAGTCTGTACTCTCCGACAACACTGAAAAGTGCCGTATGTTCAACTATTCCGGATGGCGCCTTCGTCTTATATGTATCAACACCATTGAGCCCCTCAAAGGTATAGTTACTTAATTTCGTCCCCCTTCCCTTTTCGCCGTGTGCCATATAAAAAAGAGAAGAAGAGATAGTATAATCACTCTTTCTGTACTCTCCTCCGATGGATGCAACAATACAATCAGGCCCGTATTGATACCCGGAATACTTCACATCGCCGTAGGATTCGTTACGCCAATACCCGACAAGCCAGTCCTGCGACCAGCAGTAATATCCTGTATTGTTGTTTGTTACAGTATTGTCATCTGCGCTCTTGTAGAACTTGGAGTTGAGATAAAGTCCCGGGGCATTATAAACACCTTCAAAGTACACATCAAAGACACCGTCTTTTATGTAGTCTGAATAAGACACATTGAAAAGAAGTCCGAAGGCATTAGGATCCACGCCCCATGGCAAGTCTTTATATGCCTCAACCTCTCCTTTGCTCTGGCTCTGGTCCATTGTAAACTGACCGTAGAAATTTAAGCCTCTTATTGGTGTGACCGACATATCTAAAAAGAGCATGTTGTTTCCTTCAAGTATCCAATTGGTACGATTCGGATCTGTATACTCAACATAATTGAACATATTGTGGAGAACAGTGAAAGGATTAAGCATTCTTATATCAATGGATGATGTAGTATCGAGAAGATTGAGAACGTAGCAGGAGAAACGGAAGTTCTTGAGGACAAGAAATTCAAATCCCATCTCATGCCTCAACTGTTTGTATCCCGAGAACCGGGGAGAGACAAGAGCATAAGGGTTACTGTTAAAAGTGGGATCATGAGATGAGTCGAATTGGGTAAGTCTCAAATAGATTCCCATATAATCGGAGAATATACTCCCCTTCATAAATTCCTGGTAGTCATAGTTATCGCCGATAGCAGTATTTCCAGTGCGTCCTTCTCCGAGAGAAGCTCTTCCTCTTGCAATCATTAGATTAAGGTTATCATTTCCGATACTTATTCCCGAGTCATACGGGAAGTTCTCGGTTCTGATCTTGCTTACATTGGAAGAAAATCTCTCGTTCCATATCCCGCTCTTGAACATATCGCGGGAGAAATTAAAGTTGAATCGACCGTATGCTGAATTATTGAGGTTGAATTCGGCTCCAACATTGAACAAAGGTTTTCTATCCCTTGCTTTTGCCAGATAACTGTCCTTGTCAATCTGAACCATCGCGCCGTCAATATATGTCATCTTTCCAAGGTCTCCAAGTGTAAGATAACCCTCGAGAGAACCGTCGAGAGAGAGTGTCACACTCCCCACACCATCTGTTATTGTGGGCTCCTCTTCGACAAGAAGACTCTTTGTATATAAAAGAAAACTGTCTCTCTCCCCCACTTCGTCCTCAGCCCTCTCTATCGCAGATAAAAGCTGACTCTTTGTCACAGGACCGTTACTTGTTGGACCCGTAACACCGGCATAATGACAGAGCTTATTCACAGTCTGCCATTCAAGAGACGAGACGGCATAATACTTTTGATTGTTAGCAGAAAGAGTGAACAGAATACATAGAGTAAATAGAAGTACGATAATCCTTTTTTTCATTTTCCCCTCAATTATATAACTGAGCTTTAAACCAATTTGAGAGAGCAACAATTCTATTGTAGAAAGAAAGCTCAAGATCAACTGTGTAGAAAAGAACATTAACCTTTGCGGGCTTATCCTTGACGGAAGCCAGGGCAAAGACGTAGATACCTTCCTCGGTCTCGATAAAATCGAGCGACATGTTGACTTTGCTCTTCTTCACAAGACTTATTCCCATGAACTTGAGGTCATTGTTGTTCTTTATGTCGAGGAAGATTTCGTCATTGATTGATGTATAGCTCAACAGATATATGTTACCGCCGAAGGAAGTATCCTCCTGGTAGGAGTAATACTCTTTATAAAGAGGAACCTTATCGACAACGGGGTCGTCGATTCTGTCTTTCTTGTCGGCGGAAGAGAGCATATAACACTCCTTGAAGAGTGTCTTTTCCTTATCGCCTGCTCTGTGTGATATGTAAGTAATCCCGCTCTGAGTAGAGATCTTTAGAAGAGTATTATATAGCTCGAGTTTTCTCTCCTCACTGCTCTTCTCAGTCCATCCCTCGGGATATGGAAGAAGACATCCCATTGCCGTTCCGAAGCCTTTTTCCATTGAATCAATATACTCGAGTTTCTCCTCCACAAGCTTCGTGTCGGGAGCAATTGCTGCGATATTCCCGTCTGACGTGTTTGCTTTTACGATCTCTCCCGAGATAATCAGATCATAGGTTGCACTGTCGGCACCGGTAATGAGATCCTTTACGGGAGAATAAGCAGAAAGAGAAACTGCTGTAAGAATACATAATAAAACTAAAACTATCTTTTTCATTTAGCTATTTCCTTTACAAACCAATTACGGAGGGAAATTATTCTCTTCGTGAATGCGGATGGCAAGTGCACTGACACAAACGGAGTATCGATGCTAATTTCATCTCTGTAGACCGTTGCGAGAGCAAAGAGTGCCATACCCTCCTTAGTCATCAGGCAGTCCACGCACATATTGAGCTCCTCCGCCTCCACTGCTGTAAAGAAAAGGAACTTCAACTTATCCTTATTGGTGAATGTAACGAAGATCTCGTCTTCCGTTATATCGTAGTCTATGAGGTACACATTCCCGCCGAAGATATTGTCCTTGAGGTATGCGGCAATGGAATACTCATATTCTTCCGGAGCCGACGTAAACTCAACGTCATATGCCTTCTTCCCTTTTTTTGGACTTGTTAAAGTATAAGCATCCGAGAAGAGGACTCTCGGCTCATCACCGGCAGTATGAGACAGGTATGTAATTCCTTTTATCGTCGAAATGCTGAGGAGCGTGTTGATTATCCTGAGTTTCTTTTCGTCGTGATTTAAGTCCGACCAATCATCCGGATAAGGAACAAAGGAAGCAACACCCATTATGAAGCACCCATCCGCCTCGTCATCCTCTTCGGCCTTCTCCTTTCCCTTTGTGCCGTCGAAAGCGATTGACGGGACATCTTCACCGTATGGAGAGCCGAAATCGATTATCCCCGAAGACAGCATCTCGTCAACTCTGTCCTCCGGAAACTCCGAAATCACATCATAGATACTCTTTTCTGCAGTAAGAGCAGAAAGAGCGAGGGATAATATAAGAAGAACAAAAACAAATCTTTTCATCAAAGCGGATTAACTCCATATAGAACTATCAATAGTATACACTGAAACCTATCGAGAGGTTGACCTTTGCACTTGTACTCCAGTCATTGTTCATTGTAGTTGCATCACCGAAATTATATTTTATATTTTCTGCTACTATTTGTGGCTCACTTTTTGGAGGTTCCGGGTCGTACGTAGGATATATCTTACATTTTTCATTATCAAGAGAATAAGATCTCTTGGACTCGATTATACACTGCACACCGACATTCAAAGAAAATGGAAGAGAGTCAAAGCTCTTTTTAGCTTTAGCTTCAAGATCAAGAGTATTACACCATATATATGAGAAGAACTTTCTGGAGACATAACTATCTGAATAATTATAATTTATCAGATTTTTAAGCGTTGTTCCTTCATTATATCCATTTTCATCTGTGGAATATTGGGCACTTCTCATCTGATCCTTGATGATGAAATCGAGGGAGAGAGCCCAGTCTGTGATTGTCGTCGAGAAAGCAGCAAGGAATTCCACTGAGTCAGGGTACAGCGGATAGCTCAATGTATAACCCTTGTTTACATATGCTGTCGACATATCTGTACTACCATATGGATTCATTGATGACACATACGTGTAGTGAGAACCGAAGAACGGGCCGACATATGTTGCCTGAAGCCGGAGAGAGGAGAAGTCGCCGTAAGGAATCGGGAAAACAGCACCGGCCTGATAAGAGAAGATATTTCTTGCCCAGAAAAGCTTCGCCTTATTCATCTCATCGATGCCGAGGGATGCATAGAACTTTCCGACACCCTTCCATGTGTAACTCGCATCAATTCCCGCCATCATATTGTCGAAGTCGCCTATGTAATTCTGGGCGAACATATATACCCCGACAGGATTGAGATAGGCAAGCTCGAATCTCTTACGCCATATGACGGACTCGAAGATACTTGCTCTGAAACCCTCGAAAGGCTCTACTTCGACACGTTGAATTGAGATGTTGTTGTCATAATTATCATAGTGAAGTTCCTTATCCCCGATGAGCGCTGTCGTTGAATCAGAGAAAGATAAAAATGACTTTCCGAGTGTCCCAACCATTGCCGAGAAACTGATCCATGTTGCAGGCTCAAGTGTTATCTCGAAAGCATCGAAGTTACGTGCACTACCGGAAAGTGCGATGTTATTCAATGCCGGTCCCCAGTCACGGGAGAGAGAAGCAAAGCGGATAGTCAGTTTATCGTTGAAGAGCGATGCGGCGAGTTCCGGCATCATCGAGAAGCCGAGGCCGAATCTGTCGAAAGGAGAATATTCGACCCAGGAACCGTTAAGACGCATATAGAAGCCGTCACATTCATGTCTGAAATCTGTAATTAGGAATGCTCTGTGATCGATTCTATCTCCAAGAAGTCCGAAATCCATATAAAGCGAGAAAGCATCAAAGAACTCACCTTTTGCATAAAAGTTAACTTTATTACGGGAGTCGAATGCTTTATCCATTATACCGAATGTCTGTGTGGTTTTGAGCTTTGCTCCTACTGCGACATCGTCCGTCAGCGCAAGATATCCTTTCTCGAGGATGGAACCTTCCTTTGTTATGCCGTAGGTTTTTTCAAAAGAAGAGAGAAGATTTTCTATTGTCTTCTTTTCTCCTGTTGTTGTCAGAGGAGAAGAATAGATGGTATCGAGAAGTGATTTTACCTTTCTGTAGGTATAAGGCTTTACATCCACCTGATTGGGGATTATTCCTCTGACCTCTCCGATGCTTATTATTCTGTAGGCATCACTGTCGAGGGGAACGGAGAGATTACTCTCTCCAGCAAAGACAAAAGAGAGTAAACACAACATAAGAGCACATAAAGTAAGTAAACGTTTCATCATTTCGTCCTAGAAAAAGAAGCCGAGACCTATGTAGATTTCATAGAAACCGCTTCCTCCATCTTCTTTGTTTATTTTCTTGATAAGCTTCTCCAGGTCAAAGCCGAGAGATGCTCTTATAGGATAACTCGGATAGCTCTTGAATATGCCGATACCTTCAACGCCGAAGCCGTAGAAATTCCTTGCATCTATTCCCACCTTGGGCTTTGCAATTCCATAGTCGAAGAAGAAGTTTATATATGCATCGACAAATGAGAGGAACGATGGGAGCGGGAACTTCGACATGATGTTGAAGTTGGCAACAGCAGAGAGCATATTCTGGTCGTAGTTTTCGGTTGTTGCATTTCTTACGCCCCTCAGGTACTCGCCGAAAGCATATCCCGAGCCGCCCTTGATGCTGCCGTAGTCGGAAGTGTTGCTCGTGTAGTTAAGTGTGAATCTGAACGACGGGTTGAGCCAGGACCATAGGATCTTGTGCCATACAAGTTCTATGTGGTCGTTGACACCGACATCAGCATTGACGGAACGCTTTTCTAGGTAATCCTGGATCCACGATTCCGATATCGAAATCGAGTAGCTTATACCGTCACGGAAATTGCCCTTCCAGTCGATGTAGTTGCCGCTTGTGGAGCCTGTGATTATGTAATACCTGGAGAAAGCAAGGTCACCCGTTGCCATATCCTTTTCGATTCTCAGGAATTCGCTGAGGGTGGGCCTGAGTGATATGTGCTCTCCGATATACATCTGCTGGCTGAGACCGATACCTGTGTCATAACGGTGCATGGAGCCGTCCTCGAGAAGCTTTATGTTCTCGATAAACTGCACAGTGGACGCCGGGGACAGAACATGATAAAGCGTCGTGTTTATCTCGTAGGCGCTCTTCGGGGTATATTTAAGGGTATTGCTGACGCTGAATGGAGAGAGAGCACTGTCGGAGAAGGAGAGACTTGTCGTATGTGCCATCTCGTATGCCTTGTACTGATAGCTCTCGTCATCCTGCTTCTGATTCGTAAACTTCACATAGTCGCTGAAAGACAGATTAACATGGCCCAGCTTTATATTGGATGTACCGAGACTCGGCGTTATATATGAAGATGTTTTGTTATCATGGAAGTAGAGGGTAATGGAAGGATTGAGTGCTATGTCCCAGAGGTGGAGATTACCAATTGAAGTGGAGAATGTATATTCTCCGACACCCGATGTTCTCTTGATTGTAGTGGATGCATTGAGGTGAAGAGAGCTGAAAAGAGGAATGCTTGAAGCAGAGAGGTTATAGGTAAAATTCTTACTGTCGCTGTAACCGACGAAATCAGTTGAAATCGAGACCTTTCCGATCTTGAGGCCGCTCAGGGCGAACTTCCCGTCGAAGTACGGAGACCCGAATGATTCAGCGGGAAAGATGGCTCTGATCGTCGAAGTGAAATCTGCAAAGTTTCCGAGGACGTTCGTCTCGTAGATCTTCACGCCGAGAATCATACCGACGTTCGTATCGTACTTGGGGTACGGGATGATGAGGAATGTCTTGGCGTCTTCGATTATGAAAGTGACGTGAACGTACGTATCGCCGTCTTTTTCCTCCTCCACGAGTAAATAGGTAACATCCTTGAACACACGGAGGTTATCGAGTGTCTGGACCTTCCCGTCGAGAGAAGCGACCATATCATCACGGGTGGAGAAACGTTCCTCTCCTGACGGAACAACGAGGTTCTTTACAGCACCCTCCTTCGTTTTTCCGCTTATATTGAATGTATATCCTTCTATGACAAAATCACCTGCAAAAACAGAAATTAAAGTAAGAGAAATTAAAAGGAGAAAAATTAGAGTTTTCTTCATTTTAAATTACCGCCCTCTTTATCACATAGCCCCCTCGTGTTTGAAAACAGAGGAGAAAGTTTTAAATATAATCTTCACATCAAGCCAGAGTGAAGCGTTGTCGACATAATAAAGTTCAAGGTTGCATCTCTCGGGATATTTCACGCGGTTACGGCCGTGACTCGCCCACCAGCCCGTAAGACCTGGCGTAACGGAGAGAAACTTGTCCCTGTCCTTTCCATACCATTCGAGTTCCTTTTCAACAACGGGACGAGGCCCCACGAATGACATGTCGCCGATAAGAATGTTGAAGAGCTGCGGGAGTTCATCGAGGCTGCTCACTCTCAACACCCTTCCGAACTTCGTTATTCTCGGGTCGTCCTTGAGTTTGAAGTTCTCCTTCCACTCCTTCTTCTGCTCGGGAGTGAAGGAAGCGATGAGTTCATCCGCATTCTTAACCATGGATCTGAATTTCAATATGCCGATAGTCTTCCCGTTCTTTCCGATACGCTTATGTACATAGAAAGGAGAAGCCTTGAGTGTAATCATGTTGACGAGTGATATGATGATGAATAGAGGTAAGAGAATTATGATAAGAACAAGGGACAGTATGATATCGAACAGTCTTTTAATGAATTTGTACACAGCTATCCCTCTTACCTCTTTTATTCACCATGCCATAATATACCAAGTTTAAACAAATTACTACCATACAGAAACTGTACGGAAATCATTGTTATAAGGGACAATATACTCAGTATGCGTAAAACCGAAGAACAACTTAAAAAAGATCAAAACGGATAAAGATATTCACCGAGTTCCTTCTCTATGTACTCGATTTCTTTATTGTCACATTTAGTGCTCTTCCATACCTGTGTATTCTTAATGGAAACCTTAGGATCGAAGTGTGAGAATCTTGCTGTATGGTCCTTCTCGTCAAGTCCCAGCCAATCATCAATGCGCTTTGATGTTTCATCGTATTTGTAGACAAGATCCTCAAACCTGATGAATATGGCATTCTTCTCATCGAATGTCTCAGTCTTTCTGTGAGAGCGGGTATACTTAAACCATTTACAGAAGAGCTCCACATCATTCGGGAGAACACCATCCTTCCAAACATACTTATCGAGGACGAAGATATCTCTCGGGTCCCTGTCAACGACACATACTTTCAGATTATTGAAGTACCTCAGATACCTCTTTAAATTCATTGGAGGCACAATCTGATCGACCATCACGGTATCGTAACCGGAAGATACTGAAGAGAGAAGCTGATCAATATAATTGCGTGTGCACTCCAAGAAATACTCCTCGCTCGGATGTGAGCAATAAGTAATCTCCTTCTTCATGGTGTTGAGACACCTGTCAGGTTGATTGCGCCATATTGTCATCTTGAGTATTTTATTGATGATTCTTTTTCTGAAATAGAAGAACTTACTCCTGTCAATCAAATCGTACTGCCACCAGCCGTGGTATTTGAAATCTGTAAGCTTATCGATGTATTCGTATGAACATTCCTTCCACTTACCATGGAAGATACCCTCATATTTCTTCGAAAAGAGATTGCCGGCCTCCCTGTCGACAAGTCGCTTATATCTCTTGAGAGCGTGACCTGAGTTATGACGGTTGAAATTCTCGACAAGGTTGTATTCCAGATCAGAAATACCGTCCGGGTCATGAACAAATCTTAACTCTTCATTCGAAAATGAATAAATAGAAGAGAATTCAGATAAATAATCGGTTACGGCACTCGAGCCTGTACCATAGTAGGAAGCACATGTAATTATTCTAAGTCCGCTCATTCTATTCTCATTATCCAATTATTTAAGATTTTTCAAAATAACTTCTAATTGCTTTCCAATAACATCATAAGTGAAGTCATTCTTTCTAATTCTGCCCATCTCAACAAAATGGTTATATGTTGAACTATCGGTGTACAATTTATTCATACAAGAAGCCATCATCGCACTGTCTTTCACGTCACACAAGAAACCATACTTACCATTTCCAAGGACTTCTTTAGGGCCAACTATCGTATCTGTAGATATCACCGGAATGTCATAATACATTGCCTCAACAAGCGTCAGCACAAATCCTTCATATGCAATGCTTGAATGAACGAGCAAATGCGCAGCAGAATAATAATTCTGAACATCATTATGAGCTCCAACAAAATGACACTGCCCAGCCATTCCGAGTTTGTCTGCATATTCTTTAACTTTTTCCTTTTCCGGTCCATCTCCAACGAAAACTATATTTTTCTTTAGGCCATATTTTTCATTTAAAATCTTCATTGCATCTACTACGGTATATTGGTCTTTGTGAGGATAGCAGAACCGGGCCACCATTATTGCAAAGTCGCCATAACGTTCTTTCAATTCTCTTACCTTACACTCATCAATAGTTTTATCGTCCATATTGATCGGGTTATAAAGCATATTGATATTCAGCTTTTCTTCTAAATTAATTATCCTATTTGTAGCAAGAGCCTCTTCCTCTGCTGTTCTATTCAAAACAATAATGTTCTTAATCTTCAGATATGAAGGAAGAAATCCCTCCGAGGCCAGAAGGTTTTGGAAAATTGCACCATGTGTCCAACATAGTTTTTTATTTGTTGATAAATAGTTCTTGGCAACAAACGTCAAATCATTGAAATGGCCCGAAAAAGCAATTGCAATGTCATATTTTCTCCTCAAAGAACTATGAGACACTAAACAAATGAATTTATATAAGAGGTTCCAAATCGTAAGGACTAGGGAAATCAAAGGATAGACATATTTCCCGAAGCTACCGACTCTGATAAGCTTTGCATATTGTCCCGGTGCAAATTTTCGAGGATATGAAACATGTTCAATCTTGCATTCTTTCGGGAAAAAATCTTCCAGCTCGGTATATTTGGGACAAAGATTGAAAACTGTAACATCATGTCCGAACTTTAATAAAATCTTGGCATAATCAGAGCCTACCTTCTCTATTCCACCTATCTGCAATCCATCAAAAACCAATGCTATCTTCAAAACAAATCCCTTCCCAAGAAATAATCTTAATCACAACATAAAGTGTCAACAAGCAAATGCTTTATATATACGCTCCATCAAGCCGAAGCCAAGATAGGATAAGAGAAGTGCGAGGCGCACTTTCTTTCTGGTTTTCCGGCTTCTCAAAACAGAAGAGCGGTACTTCTTTATGAAATCAACAGCTTCTTTTCTTTCTACTTTATGTTCTTTATTTATCGGAATCATTATAAGAATAACAATAGCGATATTGACAAGTCTATTTGTTATCTCATCCATGTACTTACAATCAAGATTGTCGCTTATGTATTCTTTGAAGCCCGAAATAGATTTGACTTTGGCTTTTGAGTACCCGCCTATCATCGCCCCCGAGGAATTGATGTAATAAGCATAATCAGCTGCTTCTGAGTATGTAACAGAATCGAGTTTTCTGATTATTTCAAGGTTGAAGATATAATCCTCGCCTATCGTAACATCTGTCCGGAATCTAGTGTCACCTATTATATCACGAGTATAAAGATTCCCCCACACCGCTGTAATTTCTATTCCGGGGTATGGATGCTTTATAAAGGAAATATCATCCACCGCAGTCGCAGTATCGACAACTTTAAAGGAACAACTACGAGAGGAACTAATCTCAGCATCACTTCCTTTTACTCTGACTGCACACCCTTTTATATAAGGAGAAGAGGTTTTATTATAAACTGAAATCAAATTTTCAAGGTAATAAGGAGAAAGAAAATCATCACTGTCGACAAACGAGATGAACTTACCTCCAGCCTTTTCTATGCCGTAATTACGCGCTCCCGAGACTCCGCCATTTTCTATATGATAGACGATAATTCTTTCATCCAGATCGGCAACCTCATCAGCCAGATGTGCATATTCCTCTTTTGAGCCGTCATCAACTATGATCAACTCGAAGTCTCTGAAACTTTGATCTATTACACTATTGACGGCTTTTTTGAAAAGACAGGGGTCGGTATTATAAAAAGGCATGATTATAGTGACTGTTTCTTTCATATCATCCCCTTTTTATAATGTGGAAAGCTCTTTCCTTCACTTTCTCTAATGTAGAAATTACTGTCTCATCCCTCATTAGAATTAATACCACGAAATAGAACACAGCGCCACTGAGAATC
>CAVHKW010000048.1:0-6743 GCA_963636745.1 uncultured Oscillospiraceae bacterium
GGTCCCTACGTATACCGGAAGGAGGATTTCATTAAGCCCTCTTTCAACCTCTTTATTAGGATACCCGAGTTCAATGAGAAAACTTTCCCTGACAGGAACAGCTTCTTTTATCGTCAAATATCCTGTCTGATAAAGAAGTGCAAGAAAGTTATCACTGCTGACTTCAGTCTGCACCATCTGAACTATATCGACTGTATGGAGATTCTCTTCCGAAATCTTGAGCTCTTCCCGGAGAGATATATCGAACTTGACACGTTTTGCAACTTCGCTCAGTAGCATTGTCATGCCGCCGGTCTGGATCCAGTAATTCCTGAATGACATTCCTCCTGTATAGAAGAAAGAGCCTATCGACACCGGATTATATACCGCCTCTCCCCGGGCCGTGAAACGATAGCCGTCATACCAATATTTGAGAGTGGAAAGATATTTCTCCCTCGTTGTCTTGTTCTTCCTGACACCGTCTTCAATATACCCGGCAAAGTAATGCTCAAGCTCATCCTGTGTATAGCCTAATGCAGATGCATACCTGTCCATGGCGGAGATGTCCATGAGATTGTTCATTGCGGAGAAAATGCTCACCTTTGAGAACTTGGTTACTCCGGTGATTAAACAAAAACGAATGTAAGCATCAGAAGCTTTTAGGACAGAGTAGAATCCTCTGAGAACTCTTCTTACGTCTTCTATCTTATCGCTGTTGATGCTGTTTATGAGAGGACAGTCATACTCATCAACAAGCACAACAACCTTCTCTCGTTTGGATAGTTCTTCAAACAATGTTTTCAACACATCGTCATATGCATATTGCCTGTCAATGGCAATATCATAGTGCCTGGCAATCTTCAAAAGTGTTATCTTGATTTTACCCTCAAGCTCATCCGCATCCTTGAATGCAATGTCGCTGAAGTTGATATGAATTACAGGATACTCCTTCCAGTCATAATCCATACCGTCTATGTAGAGTCCTTTGAAAAGCTCTCTCTTACCCTCGAAAATGGATTTCAATGTGCTGAGAGTGAGAGACTTACCGAATCTGCGGGGGCGTGAAAGAAAATAATAACTTCCTATCGTTTTGATTAAGGAATAAAGATATTTAGTCTTGTCGACATATAAGCAATCACCCTGAATTAAGGTTTCAAATGTACTGTTACCAGTTGCTATCATTTTCACTTTGTGCCTCCTTATTCACATAATATCATAAAACAACGATTTAAAGCACAACCATTTATTCATAATTTGGGGTCAAAACATCAAGAGAACTGCCACTGTCTGCTATCTTTTTGATTCAAATTATACTACGACAGAAGAAAAGACTCATTTCTGCTATTCTCTTTTGTACAAATTCTGATAATTGACGAACTTTCAATCAATACTTATTATTTCTTTATATAAAATTACAACGCACAGCAAAAAGTGCAAAGGAAGATTTATTTTCTAATGGACGACGGCCATAGTAGCCACTACAAAGAAAACACACCGGATCAGGATGAGGTTCCCCCTCTCGCCAACAACAGAAAAGGAGAGGAAAAATGACAGTTCAATCAACTCTCATACTTCAGGTTCTCCTTATATTCGTCAACGCTGTCTTCGCAGGAACTGAAATCGCAGTCATTTCATTAAGCCCCATCCAGCTCAAGAAAGAAGCTGAGGAAGGCGACAAAGTCTCGAAGAAGCTTTTGAAGATGGTTGAAAACCAGTCTTCTTTCCTGTCAACTATACAGATCAGCATCACACTTGCAGGATTTCTGGGAGCTGCATTCTCGGCAGACGTTCTCTCCGAGCATCTTGTTGCATGGCTCAGGAGTATAGGGTGTCCGGGGTCCCAGGCTCTTCTTAATTCTCTTGCAGTCATTTTAATTACAATAATCATTTCGTTTTTTACGCTTATCTTCGGCGAACTTGTTCCGAAAAGAATAGCTCAGCAGAAATCGGAAGCATGGGCGAGAAAGGTCGCAGGGCTCGTGAGCGCTCTCGGCATTGTATTCCGCCCGATGGTACGACTGCTCTCCTTCTGCACAAACCTCGTTCTCAAGATATTCCGCCTCAAGACAGACGGTAACGACGAAGAGGTAACAGAGGAAGATATACGTCTCATGGTTGATGCATCCGGTGAATCGGGATCAATTGAAGAAGACGAGAAGGAATGGATACAGAACGTATTCGAATTCAACGACACTCCCGTCGACGAGATCATGACAAGGGAAGCCGACACACTATGGATTCAGGAAGACGCAACGGATGAAGAAGTTAAATCGATCATCGAAGAATCAGGATTCTCGCGTTTCCCCGTATACGGCGTAGACCACGACGATGTAAAAGGCATCTTGATTACAAGGGAATTCCTTCTCAATCTTACAAGCCCTGACAAGAAGGATCTCAAGAGTCTCATCAGAGAGCCATATCTTGTTCCCGACTCAATCCATGCCGACAAACTCTTTGCAGATATGCAGGCGAATAAGGTTCACCTTGCAATAGTCATCGATGAATACGGTTCATCTGCCGGAATAATCACAATGGAAGATCTCATCGAAGAGATTGTGGGAAATATCTATGACGAGTTCGACAGTGAAGAGGAAGCCGAGATTCTTCAGCTTTCTTCAAACAAGTGGTCAGTCAGCGGAGACACACTCATCGACGACCTCAACGAAGAGACGAAGATCGAGCTTCCAGTCAGCGAAGACTACGACACTGTCGGAGGCTTTGTAATGTCGAAGCTCTCGACAATTCCGCAGGACGGAAAGGAGTTCGATATAATCTCGGACAATGTAAAGATACATGTATTGAAGGTCCTCGAGAGGCGTATTGTCAGAGTAATAGTCGAGAAATTCGATACTACTGAACAAGAAGAAGCACCAGCCCTTCCAGCAGAGTCCTGACAACGCTTTTCTTCTCCTCTTCCTCCTCATCAGATAAAAAGAGGGAGAGGACTGCCTTGTAGGCACTCTTGAATCTCTTTATATCGTCCTTACTGTCGATCGAGAAATAAGAAAAGATCGTCTCGTAGCTTTTGTCTATCGATTTAATGAGATCGTCAATCTTCTTTTCATCGACCTTTCTTGTTATAAGGGCAATGTTCTCGCTGTCGAGAAAACGATATATACCCTCCTCGTAAAAAAGGAGGGCTGTATTATAAAAGACCTTGGTCAGGGATGTTACAATATGGTTTTCATCCAGGTTCTGGAGCATATCGAGATACCTGTTTTCAAGGGAGGATATGAAAGAGGAAAGTACAGCTAAAAAGAGATCCTCCTTCGAATCGTAGAAGAGATAGAATGTCCCCTTTGCTATGTGCGCCGTCTTTACGATCTCGTCGACAGTCGTTCGTCTGACGCCGTAGAGTTTGAGGCACTTCCCGGCAGATGAGAGAAGTCTCTTCTCGATATTGTCTCTCTCACTATTTGAGAATATTTTAGGCATAATGACTAAATCCTTCTTTTTAGTCATTTTAAACTAAGAATATTCACTTTTCAAGAAATAAAAGAATGCTGGACGAGAATAAAAACTTTGCGCCGAAGAGTTTTTGATTGGAAAATATTGATTAGATTAAAAAAGGAGAAACAAATGGCTGCAGTAAGTCTACAAAACATTTGTAAGATTTATGATGGTGGCGTCAAGGCAGTAGACAACGTCAACATCGAAATCGAAGACAAGGAATTTGTTGTTCTGGTCGGACCGTCGGGCTGTGGTAAGAGTACAACACTCAGAATGGTTGCAGGACTCGAGGACATTTCATCCGGCACTCTTACAATCGACGGCAAAGTCATGAACGACGTTCCGCCGAAAGACAGAGACATCGCAATGGTATTCCAGAACTATGCTCTCTATCCTCACATGACTGTTTACGACAATATGGCATTCGGTCTCAAGATCAGAAAGCTTCCGAAAGAAGAGATTGACCAGAGAGTAAGGGAAGCTGCAAAGCTCCTCGATATCGAGGCACTTCTCGAGAGAAAGCCGAAGGCTCTCTCGGGCGGGCAGAGACAGCGTGTCGCAGTCGGAAGAGCTATCGTACGTAACCCGAAGGTCTTCCTCTTCGACGAACCTCTTTCAAACCTCGATGCAAAGCTTCGTGTCCAGATGAGAGCTGAGATCAGTAACCTTCACAACAGACTCCAGGCTACAATGATCTATGTCACACACGACCAGGTTGAAGCTTTGACAATGGCAGACAAGATCGTCGTTATGAAGCTCGGTGTCATCCAGCAGATCGGAGGCCCGATGGAGCTTTACAACGAGCCTGACAACAAGTTTGTCGCAGGATTCATAGGATCTCCACCGATGAACTTCATCACCGTAGGTGTCGAGAAGGACGGCGACAAGGTCTATCTCAGAAGTGCGTCATTCACTCTCGATGTAACCGATGCCCAGGCAAAGTTCCTCTCACCTTATATCGGAAAGAAGGTGACATTCGGTATAAGACCGGAAGATGTCGAGTTCTCGCATACCCAGCAGAAAGGTAAGACAATCAACGGCAACGTCTCAGTCGTCGAACCTCTCGGAAGCGAGACTCAGGTCTACGTCTCGACAGATAATGCCGATATAGTCGGAAAGATCGATCCGAGCGTCATCCCGACAGTCGGAGAGCCTGTCTCCCTCCTCGTCAACATGGAGAAGGCAAGATTCTTCGATCTCGATACAGAGCTCAGAATCAGATAAAGAACAAATCAGAGAAGGCCGGGTGGTTCAGCTATCCGGCTTTTTTTTGTATCCTTTACCCATGAAAAAGAAATTACTTCTTCTCTTACTTATCACAATCACCCTCTTTACTCTCCCGGCATATACACCGCTCGATAGAGAAAGCGTCAACATAATCGACAGGTCTTTCATCTTTCCATATAACTCCACACTCGATAAGAGTGCCACCATCATTGATGTAGCTCTCTTTCTCACCCCTGCCGTTACGGCATTCTCGGGTGAGAAGAGAATAGCAACTACAGCTGTAATGTATGCGGAGGCTTTCGTTATAGGGTGGGGAGCAAAAGAGCTTTTAAAGCATGTTGTAAATAGAGAACGCCCCTACCTATATACTTCAAACCCTCCCATTGACAAAGAAGATGACTGGAATAAGTCGTTTCCATCAGGTCACACTACAATGGCCTTTCTTACAGCAGGCTTTGTCTCCTACACGTTCGGTAAGTACAACAGCGAAAGTAAATGGAAACTTCCGCTAACGATCTCGCTCTATTCAATTGCAACAGCAACCGCAGTAATGAGAGTTCTCAGCGGCAATCACTTCCCGACAGACGTATTAGCGGGCGCCCTTCTCGGCACGTCGATCGGAATTCTTGTTCCATATCTCCATACTCTCGGGAACAACACATCCATGTCGGTCACGCCGTTTTCTCTTCTCTTCAAGATAGACTTCTGATCCTCTATTCCGAAATCAGATGATTCTGCACCTCTTTTCGGAATAGGAGCACAGCATGGAAATCAAGCGGGATATATATCTGGACAAATTGATTCGAAAAAAGAAGAACGGGCTCATAGAAGCTCCGCCATATAAAGAGGAAGGTGTACGATATCATCCTTGAGGGCCACATCTTTTGTGTAGAGGATATATGAGGTCCCGATTATCTTTCCGAAATGCCTCTTGAACTTATCAAGAGAGGAATGACTACTGTACTCTTCTGATTTGACTTCCACGGGACATATCTTTCTGCCGTCTGTAATCAAGAAATCAATCTTCATGTCATTTTCTCTCTTCAAATTGTCGGATCTGGAATAGAAATATAAACGCTCCCTTTGAAGTCTGAGCATCTGGGCCGTCACATTCTCAATAAGCATTCCTTCGTTTATGCTGAGCTTATCAAAGAGAACGGCACTGTAGAGCTCATTATCGGTGAACTTCTTGTCCTTGAAAGTCATGGTGACGAGTAACCCGGTATCTGCCATATAGCATTTCTGTGTAGCAGGATCTGCACTGAGTGCAAGCCCCACATGTGGATCTGTCGAATTGAAGCAGTTATTGACTATCATAGCCTCATTCAGCCACACAAAAGAATCTTCATAACTTCTGAACCGCGCTTCTTTTCCAAGAGAGGAAAGCTTGTATTTCTTCTCTTTCTTTGAAAGCTGGGACGGTATATTGTTAAAAACAGCAAAGACCTTATCCTCATAGCCGTCGGCAAACTTTGCTACATCGCTGCGGTAAAGATTAAGGATTCTCCGCTTTGCAGCATCTGCAGCCTCGAAGTTCTTACCGTCGATATATGCCAGAACAGACTGGGGCATCCCTCCTACGAGGATATACTGCCTGAAATTATTCATGACCTTGCGGTGCAGAGCTTCCCCGAGCGGTGTCCGCGTTTCGAAGCATCTTTTTATGAAAGGATATGTCGCCTCATCACCGAGCGCCCACAGGAACTCCTCGAAATCGAGAGGAAACATCTCGATGTGGTCTTCCTCAGACGGAATGATAATGTTCTGTACATTCTTTTTCAGTCTTATCAGCGAGCCTGTTTCAAGATAGTCGTATCTACCGTCTGCAACAAGATATTTGATAAACTGTCTTGCCAAGGGGAACTGCTGTACTTCATCAAAGATAATCAAGGATTCACGCCTGTTTGAACTACCTCGCACTAGAAGTACGAGGAATCTTGTTTCCTGCTTCTCAGACTCACGTTTAGAGCACAATGCTCCAGTGACGAGGTCTCCACCGGCTTATTGACGACCCTGTCGTCAACGGACGATGGTTCCCACCGCCCAGCTGTTTTCCACGTTCAGCCAACGCTTAAGAATATGTTCCT
>CAVHKW010000049.1:0-5305 GCA_963636745.1 uncultured Oscillospiraceae bacterium
CGTTCTTTGATACGTTACCTGGCATATCTATATTCCTCCGACTAATTATTCAAAAACCAAGCCATAATATACAAATTGCATCAATCTTTGTCAAATCCTGACCTGACAGATTAGTTCTATCATATTTTATTCTCTCTTGTCATCTAAAAAACCGATTTTTTTTGAAAGGTACTTGATTTTATTTCGGCCTTTCAATTATAGTACTAGCGTTCTCGTGAGAACACATGCCGCCTTAGCTCAGCTGGCCAGAGCACGTGATTTGTAATCTCGGGGTCGTTGGTTCGAATCCGACAGGCGGCTTATAACCAGTCTTTATGACTGGTTATTTTCGTTTAAGACACTAAAATCCAACAAAAAAGCCGGTATTATCGCATTTACTTAATTGCTTAACACTCTCATTAGTCAGATAATTAATCATCTTATATAAGGAAGGATTCATATGAACAAGAAATCGCCTATCGTAACTATTGTCGCTATCGGCATCGGAGCAGCTCTCTTCTTCGTACTTGGAAGATTCGTTGCTATCCCGAGTCCCGTACCAAATACAAACATCTCCATGCAGTACGGTCTTCTGGCATTCATGGCACTTCTCTTCGGCCCTGTCGCAGGCCTCCTGATTGCACTCATCGGACACGCACTCATCGACTTCTCATACGGCTGGGGCATATGGTGGAGCTGGGTAATCGCATCCGGCGTTGCAGGATTCCTGATGGGACTCCTTACAAAAGGCATCAACCTTGAAGAGAACTTCGGAAAGAAGGAAATTATCAAGTTCAACGTAAGCCAGGTTATTGCACACGCTGTTGCATGGGCTGTCATCGCACCGCTCGGGGACATCGTAATATATGCAGAGCCTGCAAACAAAGTCTTTCTGCAGGGTCTTGTGGGAGGAGCTGCCAACATTGTGACAACAGCAATTGTCGGAACTGTCCTTGCTGTCATCTATTCACAGGCAAAGCCGAAGGCCGGGAGCCTCAAGTCGGAAGACTGAGTTTTTTCCTCTACACTTCATGCTTCTCTTAGGGGAAGCATTTTCTTTTTCACTCTCTTAAGTTAAACTCACTTCTGTGTCAGACAACATAATTGAATTCAGAAATTTCTCATTTAAATACCGTGCTCAGGCAGAGCCGACCCTCTACGATATAAACCTAAAGATAAAAGAGGGGGAGAAAGTTCTCATCTGCGGCCCCTCGGGCTGCGGTAAGTCCACACTCTCGAGTGTTCTCAACGGCCTTATTCCCGCCTCCTACCCCGGCACTGTCAATGGGGAACTTCTCATCGAAGGTAAGAGTTACCGTGACTATGACATCTTTTCCCTGAGTAAGATCACGGGAACTGTGCTTCAGGATTCAGACGGACAGTTTATCGGACTCACTGTCGGAGAGGACATAGCATTCGCCCTCGAGAACGACAACACTCCGCTTGAGAGAATGAAGGAAGAAGTTCTTGATGCAGCACGTAAAGTCGGCATGGAGGCATTTTTAAACCACAGCCCCTCATCCCTATCGGGCGGGCAGAAACAGAGAGTGTCGCTTGCCGGCGTAATGGTGGACAAAGTCAAGATCTTTCTCTTCGACGAGCCTCTTGCCAACCTTGATCCCCTCACGGGAAAGAAGACCATAGAGCTTATAGATGAACTACACAGGTCAACAGGTGCGACGATAGTTATAATCGAACATAGAATCGAGGATGTACTCCATAGAAACGTCGACAGAGTAATATTGATGAAGAGCGGAAGGATAATCTTTGACAGCACCCCAGATGAGCTGCTGTCAAGTAAGCTCTTGATAGAGACGGGAATAAGGGAGCCTTTATATGTCACAACGCTCAAATATGCCTCAGTCGACATAACACCTGAGAATAAACCCGGACGAATAGACACGCTTCTGCTATCGGAAAACGATAAGAACAAAGTCAGAGATTGGTTCAGGAGTATACCCGGGAAGAAGAAGAAAGAAGAAAACAGCATACAGCTCGAAGTGAAGAATCTATCGTTTACATATCTCGGGGGCCACAGGGCGCTTGAAGATGTGTCATTCAGCGTACAAAAGGGAGAGATGCTGAGCATAGTCGGGAAGAACGGCGCGGGGAAAAGCACACTCAGCAAGGTTATATGCGGCTTTGAAACCAAAGACAGCGGAACGATTTTGATAGACGGAGTTGACGCTTCCCTCTACTCGATAAAAGAGAGAGCCGGACACATAGGCTATGTAATGCAGAACCCCAACCAGATGATAATAAAGCCGATGATCAGAGACGAGGTTTCGCTCGGCCTCAGAATGGAAGGTAAAAAGGACGAGAAGGAGATAGAGAAAATTGTAGATGAAACACTGAAGATATGCGGGCTCTACAGTTTCCGCTCATGGCCCGTCAGCGCACTCTCCTACGGTCAGAAGAAGAGAGTGACGATAGCCTCGATTCTTGCCATCAACCCCGAAATCATAATCCTTGACGAGCCGACGGCAGGGCAGGACTTCAGGCACTATACAGATATCATGGAATTTTTGAAGAAGCTGAACGAAAGAGGCGTCACCATCATTTTAATAACCCACGATATGCATCTCATGCTTGAATACTGCACACGCTCGATAGTCTTTGCCGACGGGGGAAAGATTGCGGATGCCTCCCCCGAGGAGATACTCACAGACGAGAGCATCATAGAGAAGGCATATCTCAAGAAGACAAGCCTCTCGGAGCTTGCAGCAATGTGCGGAATACCGGGCACCGAGTTCATAAGACGCTTTATCGAATACGATAGGGAGAAACGACGTGAACAATCTCTTTAATTACATTGAAAAGGACTCTCCTATACACCGCCTCAGCGGAGCGACGAAACTCAGTGCACTTCTTCTTCTCTCCTTTGCGGCGATGACGACATTCGACACGAGATTCCTCCTCTTTCTCTCCGTTCTTGCGCTTATCACCTTTGCACTATCTAAAATAAAGCCGAGGGAGGTATTCGTACTCTTTGTCTTCACTTTCGTCTTTATGATTCTCAATAACCTCCTCATATATCTTTTCTCCCCCGAGCACGGCGTAACGCTCTATGGAACAAGGCATGTGCTATGGGCGGGAATCGGGCGCTACTCAATAACAAAGGAGCAGCTCTTCTATCACCTCAATGTAGTGTTGAAATATACGGCGACAATTCCTCTTGTGATGATCTTTGTTTCGACTACCGACCCGAGCGAATTCGCATCTTCGCTCAATAAGATCGGCATCTCCTACAAGATTGCTTACTCCGTCTCCCTCGCCCTGAGGTACATTCCCGACATTCAGAAGGAATACCGCGAGATATCGCTCTCGGAGCAGGCGCGCGGACTCGAGATGGACGGTAAGAAGCAGAAGCTCGTAAAAAGGCTTAAAAACGCAGCACTCATGCTCTTTCCTTTGATCATATCGAGTATGGACAGAATCGAAGTCATATCAAACGCAATGGAACTCAGGGGTTTCGGAAAGGGAAAGAAGAGAACATGGTACTCGTTCAGGCCGTTTAAAGCGGGAGACTGGATAGTGACAATTGTTTCCGTCCTTCTCCTTTTAGTCTCCATTCTTCTAAACTTCGTCAACAACGGCCGCTATTACAATCCATTCATCTAGAGAAGGTTATCTTCCAGTCCTCTCCCGTCGATATGTTGTACTCCCGGCTGAACGAGCCCTGGTTAACTGCTAGTCCCACATTGAGAAGAGAGTTAATGTAGACAAGGCCCTCCCCTTTCTCGACTTCCGTGAAGTTGTGGCATATCTTGAGCCTCTTACCGTAAACCACTCTGTCCTTATACTCTATCGTTACATATGTGCTTCCGCCGTACTCGAAGAGAGAGGAGAAGAAAAGAGTATCCGGAATATTTGTCCAGAGCGAGCCGTAACGCGTGTCGAGAATATCGATGGAGCCGCTGATGCTCTCCCCGTCGACAATTGGGTCGTGAATGCCGAGCATAACGGGCTCGGGGCTGAGAAGAGGCCCCACCTCGTCGAATGATATGTGCCCGGAAGCCAGTTTAGCGCCCGTGTAGGCATAAATGTCTCTTCCGTGGAAAGTATAGGAGCGGGTACTGTTCTTCAGTCTGTTGGTCTTTTCGCTGATAGCTCTTCTCTCGAGTATTCCGATTCCCTTTCTGACATGGCTGAGAGTACCGTTATCGGGAGTGACGATGATGTGACCGCTTTTTGTGAGGACGGCAACGCTCTCTCTGTCGCTTCCGACTCCGGGGTCAACAACGGAGACGAATACAGTTCCCGAAGCCCAGTAGGGAATCGTCTGTATAAGACGGTAGCTTGCCTCCCATATATTGAACTGAGGAATTTCATGTGTCAGATCCTCTATCCTCAAGCTGTGGTCGACGAGGTCCGCAACCCCGTGCATTGCACTCACTGCCCCGTCGAGAGTACCGAAATCGGAAAGAAAGACAATCGTCCCTCTCTCCGCCCAGAATTCCTTTCTCTTCAATTTCTCAACATCCGTATATTCTTCCATAATCTACCTCTTGAGATCGGGCCTCAGTTTCTCCGCGCCTTTGAGATACACCATCTTCCTCGGTGTTCTCTCCTCATGGTTCACCATGATGAGAACCCTCACGCAGCGCTCGAGAGAACCCGAAGTATAAGCCTCCTCTGTACAGAAAAGCGGAACACTTGACGCATAGCCGGATGCTCTGAGTGCCGATGCGGCATTCATACTCACAAGGTCTTTTGTCTGAGAGAAGTGAATGAATGTAAGTTCGCTCTCCTCAATATTGTTTTCATTGAGTATCGTCTCATACATCTCTTTGACAGATTGTATCATCTCGTCTCTCTCGTCCTTCTCGAGCGTAACGGCACCGCGTATTGCATAGGAATAAGCTTTACATTCCATAAGAGAAACCTCCTGTTATGAGAGAGTTGATCATGTCAAGCACAATCGATATTACAAAGTAAACGGCGAATCTCACCACCGTCTTCAATATAGGAGAGAGGACAAGAACACGCGAATAAAGAGAACAGAGGATGCTCGAGAGTATGATCCATACGCCGACAAGAAAGATCGTCCACCCCATTATCATCTGGGCTCTCGTGATGAATGTCACAAGCTCTTCCTGCACCGGAAAGTAAAGAAAGAGGACAAAGAGAAAAGCAAAGAACATATATATTGATACAAGATATGTGTGCACTCGAGATGAAAACTCGATTATTCTTCTCATTTCCAACATGACTCGATTCTATCACAGAGGAGGGAGATACACAATTGAGAGAGGATGAAGAGAAAAAAAGGGGTCAATCATTTTTTCTGTGTGTTAACCGGTTAATAGAGAAGTAGAGAAAAGGA
>CAVHKW010000050.1:0-13420 GCA_963636745.1 uncultured Oscillospiraceae bacterium
TAGAAATAGGAATAGAAATAGGAGAAGAAAAAGGAGAAAAAAAAGGAATCGTAAAAGGTAGAACAGAAGGATCAATGAAGACTCTTTTAAATCTTCTCAAAAAAGGGCTGATTAATGAAGACAATGCAGCTGAAGATATGGGAATGACTGTTGAGAACTTCAGGAAAGCTGCTGCTGTCTATTGCAACTGAGTTCCATTAGGCTTTTGAACTTTACCAGTCTATTTTGAAGGTGAAGAAAAGGTAATCAAATAGTTTGCTGAGGCTATCAAAAATGTAATGTAGATATGCCTCAGTTTGTTTTACAGCCGATAATGCAATAGAGAAGAATCATGTGTATTACCGAACAAAATAAAGCTAAGAATGTTGTAGTATACTCTCAGGAAAAGAGCCTTACTTTGCATAAAAATCCTATTAATACATCCTATATAGGAATCTTATTTGAATTCATATTCATAAATAACCCCATCTTTTACGCAAAGCTTCTTATATACTTTGTTATATCCACATAAACAACTAAGAAAATGCTACTCGACGATTAATACGATGTCCCAATCCGGAAGGGAGTGTGAGAGCCTCAGCGTAAACTTCGAGTAAGATGGGTTTATCTCCTTCACTTTTCTCATAAGGCGGTAGAAATCATCTATTTTGTGATATACCGAGAGAATGAGCTTCGGCTTACAGCGTGCTATCGTCCTTCGTCCGCCCTCGAGAATCTTCTCCTCCGCACCTTCTGCATCTATCTTGATTATTGTCGGCTCCTCGTTTTGAATTAGCAGATCCAGTGTCGTTGCTGTTTTTTCGCCGTCTTCCCCGTTGATTGTCGTGTTACCCCGGCCGCGTCCGCTTATAAACGGCGAGAGTTCTTCATTATCGGAAAGAAGAGTGTTGCAAAGAGAGAGGTTTTCGACTTTTTCGAGGTTTTTCTCCGCCTTTTTGAAACTTCTACCATCAGGCTCTATTGCAATTATCTTTCTGTACCTGTTCCCCGAAAGCTTCAGGAATCTCAAAACCGTATCGCCGTCGTAGGCACCGATGTCGACGAAAGTATCGTCATCTTTGTATGATATGTTACCCCATATTATCTCGTCGTCTTCTTCAACGGGTAGTATGTCGTATATGTTTCCCGAGAGTCTGAATGATATTACGGCATCATAGACCTCACGGCTTCTTTCATCCGTCAGAGATGATCTGAAGAATAGAAAATCTTCCATATGTTTTTCATAGTAGGCTCTGTCGAACGGAGAGTTCGATTCATCAAGAAGGAGAGACGGCAGATAGAATTCATTCTCATCTGCTATTTTCTTAATGCTCTCTATTACCTCCATTCGCTGTGTTCCAAATGCCATTACAACGGCCATACGGGAGAATATACGGCGGGCATTTTCATATGACAAAACTTTGAATGAATGAAATGTGCGCTCTCTGACAAAGCCGGAGGAGGCAAAGACCCCGCTGATTCTTATCCCTTTTTCATTCATTATTGAAATAAGCTTGTCGGCAGCGTCTCCCGTGCCGTAGAGAACAACGGGGAGCGTTGTCTTCTTTATACTATCCCAGAAGTCACTCATTCTCAGCCGCCTTTATAAGTTTCTCTCTGTCCGCTATTCTGTAATGTCCCCTCTTCTCCCTCACTAAGGCGCCTTCATCTTCAAGAGAGCGGAAAACATACAATAGATGCCGGTACGACGAAGAGAAATAGAGCGCCGTATCTTTATGAGAGCGTGAATATATTCCGTTCTCTTCATTCTTTAGAATATATACAGCAAGCCTCTTCTTGAGAGAGAGCGTCGAATTCTCAGCCATCCTCCTGTTCATTCTGAAGAGCTTGGCTGCTATGAAAAGAGAGAGGTTCTTGAGAAAAACAGCATCAGAAAAGAGCATATCTCTGCACTTATCTATGTCGATGATGTATGCCTCACACTTTGTCACGGCTTCGACGGAGGATGTATATTTCTGGACTCCCAGCAGCTCAAGTTCCCCGTAAAAAAGCGGGGACGGAGCATAATCAAGCTCAGCTATTCCTCCGTCGGGGTAGACAAAGGAAAGCCTCGAATAACCGGAGTAGATATATATCAAAGAGGAAGAGTCGTCTCCCGGGCGGAAGATCGCCTCCCCTTTATTATATGTCACCTCTTTAACATACGGGGTTATGTCAAACGAGAACAGTGATTTAAAAGAGTCGAGCATAGCTAAATCTTATAGAAAAGAAGAAATATTAACAATTGAGAATGTGTCATTTCTCATATTCTTTTTTCTTCATTTTGTCTTTAATACCCGTATGACACTATATTCATTCTTTGTGCAGGCCATAGGATTTATTCCATCTCTTATATCGATTCTCTCAATACAGCTTAAAACAAGGAAGAAGATACTTATCCTGCAGCTTTCATGCGGGATCATGTGGGTCCTTCACTATTATCTACTTGGTGCATATACGGCAGTATTGACGAATTCAATCGGAATATTGAGGTCCACACTCTCCTATTTCAATGACAGGAAGTGGGCGAAAAGCATATTCTATCTCTATCTCATCATCGCACTCTCTGTTCTTTCGAGCATCGTCACCTGGGCCGGAGTGCAGTCAATCCTTCCGAGCCTCTCGCTCATAGCAACGGCAATCGGACTCTGGAGCCACAATCTCACTCTGACGCGTATTTTATTTACTCTTCAGTCTCCGCTTCTTCTCACCTACGATATCATAGTGGGAAGCTGGGGCTCTGCAATAATCGAAGTTATCGCATTCATATCGTTTCTTCTTGCACTTCTTAGACTCGATATCATCCCGTATGTAAGAGAGAAGAGAGATTCTCCAGAGCAAGATTGAATGTGTCCATATTCCCCGTCGCTATCCCCCTCTCTTTAAGGAGCCTTCTGAGCTCCTCTCCCTTTGTCAAATACTCATCATCGTATGAGTATACGGCGTCTATCCCTCCCTCGGCTTTTATCTCCCCTTTTGAGAGGAGAACAATTGAATCTGTCCACTCTGTCATTTCCGGGACGCTGTGGGACGTAAAGACAATCGTCTTTCCCTCATCTTTGAGTGAGATTAGAATCGAGAATATTTCATCCCTGCTTTCTCTGTCGAGCGAGGAGGATATCTCATCAAGAAGAAGTATGTTCCTGTCAAGAACAAGAAGGCCCGCCAGCGCAACCCTTCTCTTCTCGCCGCCGGAGAGACGGAAGGGGCTTATTGGCCATTTATCACTTTTAATACCGACTCTCAATAGAGCCTTTTCGGCTCTGGCAAAAGCTTCGTCTTTATTGACCCCGCTGTTCAAAAGTCCGAATGCAACGTCATCTATGACACTTTTTTCAAAGAGTTGATCCTCACTGTTCTGAAAAAGAATTGATATATTCTTCCTTTTCTTTGTCACATCCTCTCCGTCGATGAGGATAGTTCCCTCTGTCGGGAACAGAAAACCGCTCATAAGTCTCAGGAGCGTACTTTTTCCGCTTCCGCTTCTCCCCGTCAGGGCGGTAAGCGCTCCTCCTTTGAAAAAGCAGTTTATGTCCGCCAAAGCATAGTCTTCACACCCGGGGTACTTATAAAAGACATTTTCAAGCTTTATATCCATATCGTCCCCGCTATGATGTAAGAAACGCCTACATAGAGAACTATGAGTAAATATCCCAGAATATCCCTCCCTGTATACTTAAGGGGGTACATATCACCCGCACTTCTTTTGTTGTAGAGTCTCGAGTCCATGCTGAGTGCAAGTTCATCGGCTTTCCGGAATGCCGAGACAAAGAGAGGAATAATTAAAGCCATTGATTTTCTTATTCTCACAACGATGCTTCCCTCATTGAACGCCACTCCCCTGCTCTCCTGCGCTTCCTTTATTCTTTGAGCCTCAAGCGAGAGAATCGGGATAAAACGGAAGGCGACAAGAACAATTGTCGAGAGAGTGTGGGCACTTCTTTTGAATATGGTACGGCCTACTACCTTTTCTATCCCCCGTGCTATATCTTTCGGCTTCGTTGTAGACGAAAAGAGAAGAGACGAGTAGAGAGTAAGGATGAGGCGTATAATCATTACTGCCGCCACCTTTATGCCGTCTTCGACTGTAAAAACAGTAATAACAGCGAATACAAGAAAAACCGCAAGAACTCTTATGACACCGCACGAGAGCGCCTTGAACGGCACATGAGAAATAAAGATCAAAGAAAGAAGAACAAGAGAGGAAAATAACAGAGACGAAAAGGACGGGAAGTAGAAGACTGTTGCTATGTAAAAGATAAGAAAGCAGAGCTTAACCCTCGGGTCGAGGGTCTGGATTATACCTTTTCTCTCATAGTAACGGCCGAGCATTATATCTTTCATCGCCCGAGTCTCCCCGCTATCTCATCCGCAAGTACGGAAAGAGAGAGTGTCTCACCCAGTCCCAGCTCATGAGAGAGAGCTAAAGCATAAGGGAGAGAGAGATGATTTTGAGTCAGCGTTTTATATGTAAGTACCTCTTCGGGTTTTCCTTCTTTCACCATTACACCGTCGTTGAGGATATAAACATAGTCTGCAAGTGCCGCTTCTTCCGTGTTGTGGGTTATATATAAAAGAGAGATGTCACCTTTCCTGCACTCTTCAAAGAGTATGGAGAAGATATAATCCATACTTTTTCTATCGAGCATGCTTCCCGCTTCGTCGAGGATAAGGAGCGCTGGAGGCACCGCTATAGCACTTGCTACAGCCTCCCGCTGTCTTTCTCCTCCCGAGAGAGATGAAGGCTTATGATACCTCTTATCCTCGAGACGTGTTATCTTCAACGCCCTCTCGACAAGCTCTCTTATCTTATTACAATCATAGTTGAGGTTTTCCGGAGTAAATGCTACATCCTCTTCGACAGTCTCCCCGATTATCTGGTTATCGGGATTCTGGAATACGATACGGCAGAGCATTCTCCTCTCTTCGTCGGGGGGTGTAATTTTTCCTTCGTATCCTCTTAAAAGCGAAGATATGATAAGGCCGAGTGTACTCTTACCCGATCCGTTCGGCCCGATGAGCGCCACCGCCTCACCCTTTTCAATTTTTAGCGAGACATTCTTCAATATCTTTTTCCCGCTTCCGGGATAGGAGAAGGAGAGATTTTCAACCTCTATCACTTTCATCCTCTGCTTTCTCTGAATTATCTAAAAGGAACTTCTCTATTGCAAAGAGCACCGCTATACATACAACCCCTATAAGAAGCTCCAGCATCGACCACTCCTTTATGACAAGTTCGCGTGTAAATGCGATCATCAATATCTCGATGACGGACTTGAGGTTCTGAAGATTCAATACATGTATGAGTTCGATAACGATGATAATGAGAGAGACATAAGTAATGAGACTTCTCAATCCGGGGAGGCCCGTATGAACGACCTCTCTGAAATATCCAGGGATGAACTTCGTACTGACGAGAATTCCCGCAACAAGAACGGCGGAAAGAAGAACCTCGATTACCGATGTTATGATGTGAATGATTTTCTGCAGCCGTCCCATCGGACTCTCTGTCTCGAAGAATTTGGGACTGAACTGACTGCTCTTCTGACTCGCGAGAAGCTTTTTGACCTTATTTGTTTTATTCTCCATTTTGTAACCTCTTTTCTTTTTCGGGAGGAGAAAGAATATCATCTGTTCTCTCCAGGAGAGATGAACTAATCAAGCCTATGACATAACCTGTTACGATTCCCGAAATGACAAGAAGAGGAAGATAATACATAAGCGCCTTACTCTTTGTCACAAGAACCGCCAGTGTAAGCTGCACGGCATTGTGGGTGACACCCCCGAGGGTGCTGCTCAATATGATGCTTTTGAAGAGACCCTTCACCACCCACATTACGAGAAGACTTATAACCGCACCCGAAACTGAATACAACAATGAAACAACATTGCCGAAGAGAACGGCCGAGAGAGAGGTACGGACGAGAGAGACAATGAGAGCGTCGTGGAACGAGAGAGTATAGAGGGCAAAGAGAGAGGCCGTATTCGCAAGCCCCAGTTTTATCCCGGGAACGGGCACGAACTGCGGAAGGAGCGTCTCAACATATGAAAGAAGCATCGCGAGTGCGACCAGCATTCCCATTCTCGTTATCTCTTTCGTCTCCATTTTTACACCACCAATTCAACTTCGTCACTGCTCTTTATTATCTCAAGCACAACTCTGTTCGGAAGACATGTTATACACTCGGACGTATGACTTATCCAGCCCTGCCGGATACATATCTTATCCCGGCAGTCTGCCTCCTCCATTTTAACTCTTCCATTCTCTATTACAAATGTATTTGTTCCGCCTCCGAGGGTGATTCTTCTCTCCTCATCGAGCGGGAACTCGCCGTAGAGAGCGCCGTCAACAGTCACCCTCACCCTGTCCCCGTTCTCCCGGGGGGAGAGAACAAGCAATAGAACAAGTGCAATAATCAAAATCCCGATAAGAGGAAGAATCTTTTTCAGCATCAACTAAAAACAATACACTGTAAGCGCAATTATTGAAAGAGCGATGAAGAGGATAGGATATCCCCTGAAGTGGGACGGCACGTACTTATCATTAATCTTCTCTTTCACCGATGAGATGGCAAGAGTAAGAAGAAGGTAGCCGAGAGCGCATCCGAGAGACGAAAATAGAGTCTCGAGGAATGTATATCCCGCACTCTGGAAGAAAAGCACAGGCCCCAGAGTTGAAGAGGAAACCACAAGAGGAAGAATCCCGCTTCCCTTCTCCTTTGTCAGAAGAAATACAACAGCTTCGACAAGAAGAATAACGACAACATATACAAGAACTCTCAAGCCGCTCTCTCCTCCCCCGAGGAGAAGTTTTTCGACTGGATATATGATGAGAGAAGAGATGATGAGAACAACCGCAAGAGAAAGAGAAGTCTTTATATTCTTCTCTATTCCTTCCTTCTTGAAACTCAGGATCGACTCCGAGCCGAAGAAATGCACAAGAGCAAAGTTAGACGAGACGATTGAGCCCAGAAGAAGTAGAAACAGTTCCTTAATACTCATTTTCTTTCCTCCTTTCCTTTATATATTGCATTCATCAGTGCAAGAGATACTCCATACGAGAAGAATGCGCCGCCCGGCCTTGAGAGCGTCGGAATTAGAGCATCAAAGAGGCTCTTACCGAAGACGGAACCGCTTCCGATTATCTCTCTCTGGAGAGCCGTCACAATTACTACAAAGCCATAAAGAAGCATTACAGAAAAGGTATCGAGGAGTGCTTCTTTATAAGTAACCCCATTCTCCTCGAAAAGAGAGATAAAGAAAGAAGCACTTAGAGCAGAGAGTACATAGTAGACTCTCAGAGAGTAGAAGATAGAGTAAAAGAAGCCCGAAAGTACCATTGAGGCACCGGAGACAACCGTAACATTTACAATTGCGGTGAGTATGAACGAGGCACTCTTCGTACTCTTTTTCGTAAGCGGATAGGAAATCAATCTTGCGATAAGAGCAGAAATAAAGATGGAAAGAGCAAAGAGCAGAGCACTCTTAGAGTTTTCCGTAAAAGACAAGGCCGGAACTGATGAAAGAGCAACCAGCATTATATTTCTATTCTTTTTTTCCATTTAATTGGCCTCCTTGAGAATCTCATAAGCCGAGAAAGCGTCGTTGACAGCCTCTTTGACGGCATCGCTTGTGAGTGTGGCCCCCGCTATGATGGCTTCACTACCCGACCAGGATGAATCAAGACCCGTGAAATCTGAATAGTAGCTGTCACTGAGAGTATAAGATGTAAAATAATCCGCCTCTATGATAAGTTCCTTGGCGCTGAATTCGACGATCTTTCCGTCGGATGTAAGAAGGATGTACATCGTCATCGTCTCGTTACCGAATCCGTACGGACGGAGGGCAAAGCCGTAATAAATGCTGCCTTCGCTCAAAATCGAGTAAGCTGTGGTGAGCGAGCTGTGGATACCTCTTATCGAGAGCTTTGTGTACTCTGCACTGTCGCTGAGAGAGCCGAGCTTCTTTATCTTCTTAAGGTCACTCTTAGAGTAGTCTTTGAGAGAGGATGATGCTTCATTTTCAACGGCGTCAAGCGCCTCCTTTGAGAGTCCCTCGCATACTTTCCCCTCTTCGTCGTAGACTAAAGCGCCGTCGGGAGCGGCGATCACACTAAAGCATTTATCATTTTCTTTCACAAGGTATGCCAAAGCGCTATTGTTTCCCGCCTTATACGCGATGATAACCGGGGAAAGCGAAGACTTGAACTCGTCCAGGACCAGAAGTCCTTTCGGACTCACAGCCTCTTTGAAGATAGATGGAAGAAGCTCTCTAAACTTCTGCTCATCAGACTTCTCCATTCCCTTCACCATTTCTTTCTCCACAAGATACGTAAAGGCATCGTTAACGGCATTACGGAAGGCTGTGGAGGAGTATGTTACGCCCGCAACTATGTCGGTCGAGGAGAGAGTTGAGTCAGCACCGATGAATGTAAGGGGATAGCCGGATCCGAAATCCTTCGTCTCGGGGTACTCGTCAAGTGTAATACCGACGATCTTTCCCTCCTTCGAGATTCCTATGGTGAGCTTGATATAGTCCCCGGTAAAACCTTTGTTGGTTCTTGCCTTTACTACGTAGCCCATGCCGCTGGTCTCCTCGTAGAGAGCCTCTATTGTGTCGGGAAGGTCCGTGAGGTTGAGTTTTTCAAATCCCGCAGCCCCCTCCATTACTTCATAGAGCGGTGCCATTTCGCCCGAGAGAGCACCCTTCTCGATAAGAGGCGTCGTCAAACTGTTTATAAGACACAGAAAGACAACTGCAAGAACAAATGTTATTACAATGAGTAAAAAATCTCTCTTATTTGACATAGTTTGATCCTCCAAGCGGAACCGGATGACATATCCTGTCAATGAGAGGCGAGAATATGTTCATGATGAGAATCGAGAATGATACACCCTCCGGCAGTGCCATGAAACGCCTGATGACGAAGGTAAGAATACCGCATAAGACGGCGAATATGACCCGCCCTCTGTTGGTTATCGGGGTCGTGACATAGTCTGTCGCCATGAAGATGGCACCCAGGAAGAGCCCTCCGGAGAGTATCTCATAAAGAGCATAGGTAAAGCTCATTGAAGAGCATAGATAGAGTACGAATACGGTGAATATGTATGAGAAAGGTACATACCACTTTATGACGCCGCGGACGGAGAGAAATATCCAGCCGGCAATAAGTGCAACGATACATGTCTCTCCTATGCTTCCGCCGTGAAGGCCAAGGAGCATCTCCATAATAGACGGAAGAGAGGCCATATCACCCTTAGAGAGGAGCGGAAGAGGTGTCGCACCTGCACTTAGTTCAACTATTCCCGACGACGAGAATGATGTGACGGAGGCAAATGCCTCAAGCATGAAGACACGTGCTGCAATGGCGGGATTCGCGAAGTTTCGTCCCAGTCCCCCGAAGAGCGCCTTGACGACGATTATTGCAAAGAGCGTTCCTATTACAGCCTGGAGAAGAGAAGTATCGGTACCGAGGTTGAGAGCAAGAAGAAGCCCCGTGACAATACACGAGAGGTCACTTACCGTGTTCTTCTTTTTCATGATAAGGCACCATAGGCTTTCCGATATAACAGCAGTCAGGACACATGTAAGAATGAGAAGAAGCGCCTTAACGCCGAAAAGAACAACGGCTGCAACTGCAGCGGGGATAAGCGCAATTATTACAGTGAGCATTATCTCCTTTGTCGAACTCTTATCGTGGAAATGAGGTGACGGCAGAGTCATGAGATCATATTTCTTTTCCATTTTACTTTCTCCTTCCTCTGAGGAATTTCTTCCCCGCTCTGTTATGAGCAACGAGATGACGGTGTGCCGGGCATACGAATGCACAGCACCCGCACTCCATACAGGTATTAAGGTCGGCCTTTTTAAGTCTCAGTTCCCTCTTGTCTTCATCATCTTCTTCGAGAGCTGATGAGAATTCACACGGGTTAAGTGAGAGCGGGCAGGAATCCACACAGCGTCCGCAGTGGATGCAGACTCCCTCCTCCACTATCTCTCTCTCGCTCTTATCCATGGCAACTATCGCCGATGTCGCCTTGACGACAACTCTGTCGAGGCTCTCTACAGCCTCCCCCATCATCGGGCCTCCGTCGAGTACGACAATAGGATCACTCTTGAAGCCGCCACACTTCCCGATGACATAGCCGAAACTTGTTCCGATAGGGACAATCACATTCTTCGGCTCCTTTATTGCCGAACCGTCGACAGATACAGTCTTCTCCACAAGAGGAAGCCCCGTCTCGAAATAATCGGCCATTTTACTCAGCGTTGTGACGTTTGTGATGATGACGCCGAGGGATGCAAGTCTCTCCCCCGCCTTTACGACCTTTCCCGTCGCATTATAGAGAAGTACCTGCTTGGCACCCTGGGGATATACACTCTCAAGTCTCAAGACTTTGACTGAGGGGTCATCCTTGAAATAAGATGTCAGCTTCTCGATAGCTTCCTCCTTATTCTCCTCGATGCCGATTACATATTCCTTCGCACAGACAAACTTTTTCAAGATGTCAATACCCTTTTTAATTGATTCGGTGTGTTCTATCATTGTGCGGTTATCTGCCGTGCAATAGGGCTCGCACTCTGCGCCGTTGATGAGAACGGTATCGATCTTATTCTTCCTCAACGCCTCCCACTTTCCATGGAGAGGATATGCCGCACCTCCGAGTCCTACGATTCCCGAGTTAGAGCAGCCGAGAAGAAAATCGTCGAGTGTCTCGAGCTTCGGAGCATGCATTGTGGGATCCTTCTCCATTTTTCCGTCGCTTCTGATCTTTATCGAATCCTCGTTGACATCTTCAACGATGCCGCTTATCGAAGCATGAACCGGGCTTGAAACCCTTCCTTCTCCGGGCTTTGCTATCATCTCACCGATATATACATGATCTCCTTTTTCAACCACGGCAACAGCCTTCGCTCCCGAATGCATGTTCAGCGGGATCGTAACACTCCCCGGAGGATCAATCCTCACTGCCGTCATATTTTGAGTAGACTTGCAGTGTGGAACATGCACACTGGAAATCTTCTTCTTGAAAAGCATTTATCAAGCCTCCTTATTCTATAATCATTTTCGAAATGCCGTCCGTGTATCTGACGCTTCCGTCAGGAAAAACCCAGACTGCATCAACCCCGTTCTCCTCGGCCATGAGGTAGGATTCATCCCACTCCAAAGTAAAAAGCGCCGTCGAAAGTGCATCTGCAAGACCGCTGTCTTCGGTGATAACCGTAACAGAGTCATAATAGGATGCGGGATAGAGAGTATCCTTATCGATGATGTGGGAGTAGCGGACTCCGTCAAGAGTGAAATAGCGCTCATAGCTTCCGCTTGTCACACAGGATGTATCCTGTAACTCCAGCATCATAATGAAATTCTCATCGGGATTCTTCGGGTCCTTTATTCCAGTTCTCCATCCGGATCCATCGACTTTGCTTCCAATTATCCTTATATTTCCCCCGATATTAAGTACATATGAAGTAACACCGCTCTCTTTCAAAAGCCCGGCAGCCTTCTCTGTAGCATAGCCCTTACCGAGAGCACCCACATCGATTGACGCTTCTGGCGAAAGAAGCTTCACCGTCTTCTTCTTTGTGTCTATCTCGAGTAAGTCAAACCCGGTGTACTTACCGGCCTCCTCGAGGGAAAATTCAGACGGAAGATAATGCTCATCGCTGTACCTTGCATCATGCCAGAGAGAGAGCACGCTTCCCATCATTATGTTCATCTCGCCGTCTGTCGCTTCATACATCTTCTTTGCAAAGAGAAGAAACTCTATCAATTCGTCTTCTACGGAAATATCAACAAGAGGATTCGAATTAATCGTGCAGAGATTATTCACTCCCTCGTACTCGTGATAGATATCGAAATAACGATGGTATTTCAGTAGAATCGAATATACTTTGTCGGCATTTAATGTAAACTCCTCTTCACTGTCACCACTGTATGAGTAGACGTAGGAGACAGTGTCGAAGAGGTCAAAGTAAGCGCGTCCTTTGGCTTTGACAGTTGCCGCACCGCCGCTACGGCTGCAGCTTACTAAAATGAGTAAGCCGAGGAGAAGTATAATTCCCCTCGGCATTCTATTCTTTCTTTTATTCTCAGTCAGCATTTTTTGCAGCTTCAGAAATGACAGCCTTGAATTCTGTGATCTGAATTGAACAGGATGCAAAGAGAGTCTCATCTGCTGTTACGACATATCCCGGATGAGCTTCCTCTGCGCCTCTGACTCTTGTCGGGAGAGAAGCAACTTCGTCAGCTGTCTTACCTACGCAATACTTCTCGAAAGCAGCAGCCTGCTCGAACCATTCATACTTTGCTTCTGAATACTTGACCATGTTGTAGTCAAACTCAAGTTCCTTCTTGCTTCCTTTGTAGGATGCAGGAGCGATCTCTTCATCATCTGCAGAGACAGTATACTGAGGCTGGATGGCATCTGTGAGACAGGCAAGGATCCTGCCGTCTTTGTCGACAACAGCAGCTCCGAAGTTAGAATACATCTTGATTGTTCCGTCTTTCTCGTCTGTCGGTGCAACAGTCTCTTTTGCAGTTGAGTCAAGTTTCAAGCCGAGCTTGAAGGAATCGGAAGTTGAGAAGCTCTGTGCGTGCTTATCCTCCATAGCCTTTGTAACGGCATTGATGAATTCCGTAATCTGAATCGAACAAGATGCAAAAAGCGTCTCGTCAGCAGCAACGACATATCCCGGATGCGGCTCGTCGGCGCCTCTGACTCTCGTTTCGATTCCCTTGATTTCGGAGAGTGTCTTTCCTACGCAGTAGTTCTCGAATGCAGCAACCTGCTCGAACCATTCATACTTTGCTTCGGAGTATTTGACCATATTGTAGTCAAACTGGAGCTCTTTCTTGCTCTTGAAGCTCTTTGCCGGGTCGATCTGGTCAATTGCCATCTTGTTCTGAGCGTCATCGATCTTGACAGAAACGATCTTTCCCTCTGAATCTGTTACGACAGCAGCGACAACACAGTCGTAAGCAGCCTGCTCTGCTGTGCCGTTATCGGTAAAATTAACACCCATGCCGAGCTTGTAATCTTTGACACTTTTAACAGCTGTTGAAGCTGTAGAAGAAGCCTGACTTGATGTAGTGGCTGTTGCAGCCGCCGGGGCAGCAGCAGTTGTTGAAGTTGTTGTTGATTCACTCTTCTTTCCACAGGAAACAACTGTGAAGACAAGAGCGAGTGAAATAAGAATAGCTATAGCTTTTCTCATCATAATCTCCTTATTATTTAAACGAAAACGTCCAAATTTTTTACTTTCCATGACATTCAAACACTTTGACGATATATAGTCAATTGATTATCGATAGATATATATAGATACTTTTGTTTCTTTTACCGTCTTTAATACAAATCAAACAACCAGATAAATGACAAATCTAAAACTTGATGTTATATTCTATTTGTAAGAGTGGAGTTATGTAATTACAGGAAAG
>CAVHKW010000051.1:0-13578 GCA_963636745.1 uncultured Oscillospiraceae bacterium
AAACAGCTGGGCGGTGGGAACCACCGTCCGTTGACGGCCGGGTCGTCAATAAGCCTGTGGAGACCTCGTCACTGGAGCATTGTGCTCTAAACGTGAGTCTGAGAAGCAGGAAACAAGATTCCTCGTACTTCTAGTGCGGGGTAGTTCAACTCCAGCCTCTCCATGACGCTGCGGATTATGTAGGTCTTTCCGACCTGTCTTGCGCCGGTAAGCATAAATGCTTTTTTCAGCTCCTTGTGTTCAAGCCAATACTCGATTTTCTTCTCAATCTTCCTCTTAAGCATCCTGTTGTCCTGAAATGAGTTACATCTTTTTCTTTTTGAATTATACCTGTTTTGACAACTTTTTCCTATAAAAATCACCCGATTTTAACAACTTTTTCCGACACTTTTTCTCTATGAGAGTGTCCCCGTGTTACAAAAAAAGCCTACTCAATCAGGAATAAACCTCTTCAGAGAAGAAACTATTGTCTATATTTCCCTGTGAGTTTTTCTACCAGCATCAGCTTGCAATTGATATCTCGATGGGAGCCTCCAGCTTGAAGAACTTCAAGACATCGTTGGACTTCTTCACTTCCTCACTTGTGATGACCTTGTCATCGTAGACCTTGCACTTCTGGTTACGCAGTGTAAAGAGTACTCCTTCCGGCGTCATGTTAGTATTTTTGAGCTTCTCCTGAAGTATCTTCACTATGACGGAAGCAATGAATGCCAGCATCAAGTGTCCTCTGAATGTCTCTTCCGTCTGTGTTCTGATGTTGAGAGATCTTTTAAACAAACTTTTCTGTCAAGATTCCCCAAACAGATTCTTGAGGGTGATTGTGGTATTGAAGATTGAACCGTAATTGTTATAATTAAGCCCGAAGGTTGTAATAAGAGTGTTGTGGATAGCCATTTTCTTAGGGATATGCTCGGAGAGAATGACTTCTCTTTCCTTCAGTTTCTCATAATAGCTTTTGCTTACTGTAAAGTCCGTATTGTAAAATTTTAGTTCACACATGTTTACAATATTGTCATTTCTCATAATGAGAAGGTCTATCTGCGTGTCGTTATCCGCCCATGCCGAGCATGAAGTTCTAACTCCACTGATTCCCAATGCTCTCTTAATTTCTTCGATATGTTTGAAACAGACATTTTCGAATGCAAATCCCCTCCATGTGATAATTAAGTGTGAGGCTACGTTTTCTTTCCATAATTCCTCATTGAGGTGTTCCTTGTCTTCAACAAAGTTCATGTAGAATATGCAGAATGGGTCTGTGAGTTTATAGTGTTTTTCGTTCTTCTTCTTTCCAAACGGCACATAACTAAGGATAAATGAGCTTGCTTCAAGTGTCATTAGATCTTTTGAGAACTGTCCGTTGTTTGTTCTCTTCAGCTCTTTTGCTATCTCATTACGTGTATATCCCATGCTCCTCTTATTCAGCAGCCTGACGATAGCCATTAAGGGGGAAGGATTACTGAAAGTTGAGGCAAAGAGGCGTTCAAACTCGAACTTGAGGATTGCAGTTTTACTGAAGAAGAGGTTGTCGATATTCTGTGCGAGGCTCATTTCCTTTGAGAAATATTCCAGGTAGTAAGGAATCCCTCCGAGAATCATATAAGCCTGGACTATGTCATAATCAGATAGCTTGACATTTTTGTACTCCAGGAACTGTCTGCATTCTCTAAGCATAAAAGGCTCCAGTTTAATCTCATGGGTAACTCGGTTATATAAACCGCCGTGGTTGTTGATAAGACTGTTGAGAATCCATGATGTGGCGCTCCCGCTGACAATCAGTAGGAGATTGTTTTTTTTGCATCCCCAGTTGTTCCAGAAACCTTCCAGCGCTGTAAGGAAACCTGAGCGGGGAGTATCCAACCAGGGGAGTTCATCAAGAAAAACTACAATCTTCCTCTCATTTTCTTCTGCTTCAAGAAGCATTTCAAGCATAAAAAAAGCCTCAAGCCAATCATGAGGAATGTGAGACTTCTTCATCCCCTGTCTGAGGAGTGAAAAATAAAACTGCTTCAGCTGGTCTCTGATGCCGTCTTCGGGTGCAGATAGTCCGGTATGTTCAAAGGTAATCCTTCCTGCAAACGTCTGACTTATAAGATAGGTCTTTCCGACCCTTCTTCTTCCATAAAGGGCAACAAATTCAGCTTTCGGGCTTTTGTAGAGATCTTCCAGATCCTCTCTTTCTTTTTCTCGTCCAATCATACAATGTATACTATCCCAATGTGAGAGAAAAAAACAAGAAAAAGTTGGGTTTTAGCTCATTTAAATGGGGTTTTAATCGTTTAAAACAGCTAAAACTAATATTTTCATCGAGTTTTAGCTGTTTTGAAGAGCTTCTATAAAGTAAACGACAGAGCTACAGAATTAGATTTAGTGCTATATCGTAAACGAAGAGGAGGCCCTTCTCGTCAAGCTCATACTTGTCGGATAGCTCGGGCGGGATGAAGACTCTGACGGCGTCCCCTGTGTGCATTCTAACTATGGCACTCTGAAGGGCATTGGATAGATTGAAGACATGGACTTCGCTTTCTCTCACTACATCTCTGAACTCAAGCTCTCCAGTATCGTAGTCGAGTACATATTCGTTGTAATCCATAATGACTGTGTCGTATTGGGTGGGAGTTCGACCGCTCTCATCTGCCTTTTCGAGGAAAAGAAGCTGGACACCGCTATCGAGGGTAATAACACCATCTTCTTTCCTGTTTTTCTCGAGAAACTCCTCTGCCTTATTCTCTTTTTCTTCCATCTCAGATTCAAGGGAGAGGTAGTACTCCTCGTTGAGAAAGGTTATGTAGTTGTCTATTGCAGCATTTAGTTCATCGTCACTAAGTTTTGGCTCCTCGAGATAGACGGCGTCGAGAATACCTTCGATAAAGAGTTCGATTGATATATCGAGACCTGCGAACTTTATGCTCTGCATGACAGAGAAGCCGTATGAATAGCTGAAGAGGAGAGAGAAGTCACTCTCTCTTGTGAGAGTTTTAATTGATGCCATGGCGGGACGCGGTCCGAAGTCGATGAACGGGGTCTCGTCTCCATTGATATACTCCTCGATTACCGCATTGACTTCATTAAGACTTGAGAGCGAGGGAGAGAGAGGGGAGAGAAAGGCGTCATAGATTCCACGCGTAAAGTAGAGAGAATTAAATGTAATTGAAGACAACAATATATCATCGGCAGTAGAGACCCCGTATGCATAGCTGAAAAGGTCGACTGTGTTCATCTCGTCTTTATGCTCAAAAGAATCTTCTTCAACTTCTCTAATCTCTTTTACTTCCTCGATTGTATAAGGGGTTTCGTTTGTCTCTAATGTGGTTTCCTCAACTGCCTTATTTTCATTTAATGGAATTTCCTCTGAAGTTTTCTTTATTTCTATTGTGTTATCTTCTTTGATAACAACACTCTCTGCCGTTTTCTCTGCACTGACTGTATTCAACGCTTTCTGAGTTGTACACGAGAAGAGAATAAATACCAGTATAAAAGAAATGAGGAATAGCTTTTTCATAGGAAACTCCGAATATAATCCCCTTGATTGTAGCACACAACAAGGGGAGGTGAGGCGGTGATTATTTCTTTTCGAGCGTGTTTTTGATATCTCTCAGGAGAACGACGACTTCCTGCTTTCTTGCTTCTTCCTCATCCTTCTTCGCCTGTGCGATTCTCTCTTCTTCTTCCTTCTTGAGTTCCTCTTCCTCCTCTTTCTTCTTTTTCTCTGCATTTTCTTCTGCGTTCATCTGGCTTCGAAGATTGTTGACGCCGCGGATGATGAGAAAGAGTACAAGGGCTGTAAGAAGGAACTGTATTATCGTCTGGATCAATACACCGTAGCGGATTGCAACCTCTCCCGCGCTCTCAGTTGCGGGAACAAGTATGATCTTGAGCTCCGAGAAATCTATCTTTCCGATAATCAGTCCGATAACAGGATTTATGATATCCTGGACGACTGAGGTGACGATTGCCGTGAATGCACCGCCTATTACGATACCGACTGCCATGTCGAGAACACTGCCGCGCATGACGAATGTTTTGAATTCAGAAAAGAAATTTGATTTGTTTTTCTTTGACATAATCTTCTCCTTACCCGGATTTTAGATATCTTTTGAATTTTTGTTAATATCAAAAGAAAAGAGGTGACCGCGGCCACCTCTTTGTATCTTACTCTGTTGCAATTCCCTTGAGATATATACGGAATATGAGGAGGGAATTTGGCTCGATGCTGCTTGTTCCGCTCTCTCCGTAGCCGTAATCGGGGTGGATGTATACATAGCACTCCTGTCCGACCTTCATGTTAGTTACAGCTTCAACGAAGCCCGGAATGAGGGATGTGAGAGGGAAGGTAATATCGCTTCCGGAGTCAAGCTGTGTTCCGTCAAGAAGATAGAGATCATAGTCGACTATGACGGAGTCTGTCTCGCCCGGTACTGCTCCGAGCTCTTCGTCCTCGTTTACTATCTCCATGAGGTTCCCCGAAGGAAGGACGACCATTCCTTCTGCATCCTTGTTTTCAGAAAGGAATTCTTCAGCCTCCAGGAGGTTTGACTGACTGAGCTCTTCGACATATGCCTCGTACTCTTCATTGAGAACTGTTACATATTCGTTGATTGCTTCGTCCATCTCCTCATCCGTCATCGATACCGGCTCCTCGAGGTAGAGAGCCTCTGCTGCACCCTGTAAAAATTCATCGAGTGTTATATCAAGGCCGTTCATCCACTTGAGCTGGACAGCGTAGATGTATGCATAGCAGTAAGAGAACTTCTCGAGAAGTGTTTCGGTGCTTGGGAGAGATGACAGTTCATCTTTTGTCACATATGATCCGACACCTCCCGTCTCTCCTAGACTATAGAAGTCGGAGATGTATTCATTGACCACGCTCTCCATATCCTCTTCATTGATGAGACTTGTGGAAGAGAAGTAATCAAAGCCGTCCGTAAGTCCCTTGAGCCAGTAACCTCCGTTAATGGAGACGCCCTGGGAGAGAAGAGACGATGTTATTCTATAGCTGTAAGCATAACTGAATCTTGATGAGAGAAGACTCATGTCGATAGCAGCGTAATCTATTGTCAGTGGAGACTCTGTCTTTTCGACAGTTACTGCTGTCTCTGTTGTGCCTGTTCCGATGACTCCCTGTTCAGCCATGATGAGAGGGATCTTTTCTGCAGCACCCTGCGCCATGAGAGGGCATAGAAGAGCAGCAGCGAGGACAAGAGAGACTAAGATATTTTTTCTGATGTGCATTTTGAAATGCTCCTTTGTATGTTTTGTATTAATTTAATTCCCTCTTCCTGAATGGTCAACAAAGGCCGGTGTAGATTGGGTGAAGTTGATTTTTTACGGCTCTTGACGCTGAAGGGGCTTTAGTCTATGCTGAATCAGTTAATTAACAACATATAAGGAGAATGACATGTCCAAAGCACATAGAGGAAGCGGCATCAGAGATCAGTTCAACAATGGAAGAGGTGATTGCCCTGTTTGCAAGAGAAGTGCAATCAAGTGCCTTTACGAGAGAGAAATTGACGGTGCTAAAGTCAAGGTTTGCAAAGAGTGCAACGCAAAGCTCTCTAAGTAATGTATGGCCTTCTTTTCTAATGGGAAAAAGCCTGAATTGAAAGAAGAGATGAGGATGCGCTTGTGTGCACCCTCTTTTTCTTTTAAATCCGGCGATGTGGAGTCTATCTGGACTCTCAAGGAATTGAAAAGTGACATCTCTTTAATCGACGACAGGATCGTCATCATCCATCCCGGCGTTAATATGGTCATGAATATTAGAGAGTGGATGAAGGTGCTTTCGCATTCTTATTACCTTGTAGTATGTTATCCCTTTTCCGATTCTACGCTCTCCCTTATAACTAAAGAGGCTGATAAGTCTGTCTATTCTCTTGTTCCTAAAAAGCTTACCGGCTGCAGCATAGTTCATTCCTCAGAGGAGGCTGAAAGTGTTGTCTCTTCAATTATGAAAGAGACGGGAAAGAGAGTTATCACAATAAACAACACAGAAGGAGAACTGCAGTGTTAAGCATGACAGGTTACGGAAGCGGAGAATTCCGTTCATCCGATTACATAATCAGTGTTACAGTCAAATCATACAACAACCGTTATCTCGATATCGCAACATCCCTGAGCCCTGCTCTCATGTCATATGAGGAATATGTAATAGAAAGGGTTAAAGAGGTATGTAAGAGGGGACACGTCGAGGTGTCGGTATTTCTCAAGACGCTTGAATCCAGGACAACGCTCTCTCTCGATAAGAGCCTTCTTCTTGAATATAAGAGGATATATGATGAGATAGCGTCTATTTCCGGATGTGAAAAAGCTCATCTTTCCGACTATGCGAATGTTGAGGACCTTGTCGTATCGTCATCATCTCTTGATTCATCCTACTATAAGGACGGCGTTGATGCCGCTCTCTCTACGGCACTCGGGGAGCTCAGGAGCGCGAAGGAGCGTGAAGGCGGGGGAACAAAGAGAGACCTCGAGGCTCTCATTTCAAAGTTCTCGTCCTCTCTTGATATAATCCTCTCAAAACGCAGCGAGATGGAGTCATATTTCAAGAAGGTTTTAATTGAAAAATATGAGGAACTCCTCGGGGAGAAGGGTAAGGATGACCCGAGATTCCTCTCGGAGGTTGCAGCGCTTCTTGTCAAGTATTCAATAAACGAGGAGTGTTCGAGACTCTCGGTGCATCTCTCGCGCTATAAGGAGCTTCTTCTAGAGGATGGGCCTGTAGGAAAGGAACTCGATTTTCTATGTCAGGAGATGAACAGGGAGATCAATACAACTGCAAGTAAGAGCCAGATGGTTGAAATAAACCTGGCTGTCGTTAAGATGAAAGATGCCCTTGAAGATATAAGAGAACAGGTGAGGAATATAGAATGAGAATTGCTATTTCGAGTAAATCCGGATGCGGGAATACAACAGTTTCGACATTGCTCAGCAGGAAACTCGGCTATCCTATGGTTAACTTTACATTCCGCCAGATGGCAGAGGAGAGAGGTGTCGATTTCTGGACTTTCTGCCGTATGGCCGAAGACGATTACGACATCGACAGGGAGCTCGACAGAAGACAGGTCGAAATGGCGATGAATGAGAAGAACTGTATTCTTGCTTCGCGCCTTGCGATATGGATGCTGAAGGATGCCGATTTGAAGGTCTATCTTACAGCTGGCGCAAAGACGAGAGCGGAAAGAATACAGAAAAGGGAAGGGGGACTCCTCTCGGACAGGATGGAGGAAACAGAGAGAAGAGACAGAAAGGATTCCAACAGGTACCGCATAGTCTACGGCATAGACAACTCACACCCCGAGGATGTCGCCGATATTGTAATCGATACCGATAACTTGAATCCCGAAGAAATTGTTTCTATTATTATTCAGGAGATCGAGAAGAGGAAATAATGAGCAGCGGGGAAATCATCAGACGTAATACACGGCAGCGCGCCATAGTGCTCGAGAGCGTGAGGGAGCACACCGACCATCCGACGGCTGATGAGATCTATAATACTGTACACGAGAAGGATAAAAGGATAAGCAAGGCAACTGTCTACAGAAATCTCAAGGAGCTTTCACGAACGGGACTTATCAACCATATAAAAGTACCGGGTGCCGACAGATACGACCTCAGGGTCGACCTCCACTATCATGTGATATGTATCTACTGCTCCACCCTTGTTGATGTCCCGATCGAGTATGAGAGGGAGCTCGATTCTCTTGCGGCGGATGCAACAGGATATCTGGTGACGCGGCACAGAACCGTATTTGAGGGGATTTGCCCTGAATGCCGAAAATCAGGGTTGAAGTAAAATCTCTTTTTTCCTATTATTAATAAGTATTTCTTTTAAGGAGAGACAACAATTGAGCATTCCACTTAATGAATTGATTGATAAAGAGACCAATGTATACGAGATGACTTGTGTAGCCATCAAGGAAGCCAATATATATGCGGCTACAGATAAGAGAAAAGAGATCGAGAAGAACGGCGACAAGGTAGTATCTGTTGTACTCGCTAGAGCTCTCAACGACGAAATAGCATACGAAGGTGGAGAGAAAAACAGAAAATAAGGACAGGGCTGTGGTGCTTTTCGGCCCCACGGCTGTCGGAAAGACCGCGCTTACTAAAGAGCTCTTCTCTTCGGGTTACGAAATAATCAATGCCGACTCCATTCAAGTCTATAAAGGATTGAGTATCGGCTCGGCGAAACCCGATGACGCCCTGCGGCGTGAGATTCCTCATCATCTTGTTGATATTAGAGAACCCTGGGAGGAATATACAAGCGGTGACTTCTCAAGGGATGCATCATCTCTCATTCAGGATATAAACAAAAGACATAAGATCCCCCTTATAACAGGGGGTACTGCTTTTTATTTCAAGATGCTTATGTATAAGCGTTCCTCTGCTCCGAAGGCTGATTTAAATGTAAGGGATAAAGTCAATGCTCTTCTTGAGGAGAAAGGTCCGGATTATCTATATTCAGTCTTGAAGGAAGTAGATCATGTAAGTGCAGAGAGAATATATCCACAGGACACATACCGCATAACACGCGCCCTTGAAGTATATTATCAGACGGGGCGGCCTCTCTCGTCTTTTCCTCTTTCCGATACTCTTCGTGACGACGTGGACTTTGTGATTATAGGCCTCGAGCGCGACAGAAAGGAAATCGAAGATAGGATTGCTCTCCGCGTTGACGAGATGTTCTCGATTGGCCTCACTGATGAGATAAGGTCTCTTATCGAAAGCGGTGCAGAGAAAGAGTGGCCGGCAATGGAGGCTATCGGATACATGGAATGGTTTTCCGCAATCGAATCGGGGGAGCTCTCAATACGGGGAATCAGGGACAAAATCGTCAGCAACTCGATTAAATACGCCAAAAGGCAGATGACCTTTTTTAAATCTTTCAAGGAAACAAGGTGGTTTCATCCGGACGATAGGGATGATATAAAAGACTATCTACTCTCCGCTCTGGGGGATGTAGATGACGCTCCTCAGCTCATCGTTCGATAATGATGATTCCACGCACTCCCACCATCCTCTCTTATTGTACTCAAAGCGGAAGTATTCATCAATTCTATATAGATAAGTTCTTGTATAGCCTTCTTTTACCGGATAATTCTCATCGTCTTCGTCACTCATTGAATAGGGGGTATACCATTCGAGAGATGCTCTGTACTCGTTTTGCGATATCTCAATTATCTCATCAATGACAACGCCGTAGACAAAGGAGTCGGGGGAAATCTCGCTTTTTTCTTCGAGCCACTCTGTCACACTTATAAAAGGCTCTTTCCCTTCATAAGCCATGCGCGTTTTATTGAGAACATAGAGCGTTGAAACATCTTCATATTGGGCAGCCTCTTTCCGAAATGCTTCGTTGATATTCCCCGCATCAAGCTCGTTCTGCCGCTCTATCGTGTAGGCGATTATCTCCTCGGGTGTCATATCCTTCGTGGAAGGCGCTTTATATTTCTGATAAAGGAAATTGCCTACGAGGTACGAAAGAATTGTTACTAAGATTATCGTAACAAGTGTTATCGTCCCTTTCTCTCTGAAAAAGGTTTTCTTCCCGGCTTTCCTTGTTTTTTTATTCTTCTCTTCTCTGTATTTCTCACTCTCTTCACTGCTCTTTATATTGTATATTCGTTCGCCCGGAGTAAGTGATTGAAAATCCCAATTGAGAGATTGAGTGGACGAGAGAAACCACTCGAGCGGATAGAGAACATTCTCGTTTCTGCACACTGCTCTTTGATTCTTCACGCTCATGGAGAGACCCGACATGATGAAGGACAGCGTCTCTTTGTCGCCGTCTGTGTAGAGTGAGATGTCGTAGGGCGTGAAGGAGGAGAGTCTAACTTCCTTCATTTCGTAGGGAAATCTACCTGAAGCGGCATAATACATTAACTCTATAAGTTCATGGGTGAGAGTGTAGCTCTCTTCCTTATCGGGGGAGAGGAGATTACGTACACTCTTTTCTGTCTCTTCTTCGCTTCTCGAGAGCGTGAGGATGCGTCCTATGTCATAAGGTAGTAAGACTATGTTCTCTCCCTTCTCTATATATATTCTATAAAGAGGAAAGATACCGCTTATGAGATCAAGACCATCCATTTTGAGGCTCCTCAGTCCCAAAGCAATTTTTCTTATGAGGGAAAGCGCTTTATCGCGGTACTTTGTGTTAATCAGGGTAATGTCTTCGAGCTCGGTTTTCTCGAGGAGTATATACTGTCCCTCTTCGTCTCTTGTTGTTCCGTACCAGGAGAAGGGACGAATGAGGGTATCGGAGACAAGAACGCCGCTCTCCCTCGTCTTCTGCATGATGCCGGGAGGAAGCGTTATGTTTCTCCTCGTGTAATTGAGAGCTGTATACTCCTTGTCTCCTATTTTTATTGTCTTGAATGTACTCATTTCATTTCCATAATACAGCGTGGATGACGCCGCCGTAATCATCGCTCTCCACCATCTTCCACTCTCCCTTGATTATTCTGTTGACGCTGTCGATAGCGCCCCTTGCACATATATGAACTTTGTTTTTGTTAATCAAATCCAATATGTTCTCCTCTTTCTTTAATGCCTCGAGAGCTCTCTCTCCGTCCGCTTTTCTCTCTTCAATTTTAGACGATACTGCACTGAGATTTGTGGAGATTATGAATAGAGTTTTTTCATTTTTCCATTTGGAGAGGAAAGATGAAAGTTCTCTCGCCTCCCGGGCTTTTCTTATGTCCGTGTAGATGACGGCAGTTTTTGACTGAGGAGAATATCTTTTTATATACGGAAGGAGTATCTCGCCCGCAGGCTCATCCTGGGCATAATACTCTCTCTTCCCGCACCCGATGGTGATTATTCCCTCTTCTTTATTCTCTTCTCCTTCGAAGAAAGAGACTGCTGCGTCTACATCTCTTCTTCCGCTGTGGATGGGGGAGAGTATGATTATAGTTTCATAGTCTTTGTTCTTTATAAATGAAAAACCTCTCTTAAGTAGAGAGGATGCTCTCTCGAGCCCGGAGTGGGGGAGAATAAGAGCGCGGGGGCTCTCTTCTCTCGCTTCTACCGGAGAAATAAGACTCTCGAGTTTTTCCCTCTCCCGGGGATAGAAAATTCCTTCATGGTATCTTAACTTCATTTAAGTAGTAACCTCACTCTCTTTTCATCCATGTCGACATGGAGTATTTTCTCCTGTGTCGGTATTACAAGTCCCGTTTTGGCGCCTTTTATTCTCTTGAGGTTCTTCACCTGTGTGTAGTATATGTCGGCCCTGTTGTTCCGCCTGGCCTTCGAGAAGAATATTGCAAGGTACGATGCATCGAGGAGAACTTCCAATGGAACGCTCTTACCCTTTTTCGCCTTGATTATTATATAGCCCCCGCTGAAGTCGCGTGTGTGGAGCCATAGGTCGTTTCCTTTTGAATAGTGGCGGAGGATTTCATCGTTCTCCTTTGCGCTGCGCCCGACAATTATATCCCACCCGCCGCTTGTAAGATAGAGGCCGGGCCTTCCTTCTATTCTTTTGTCGTCTCTTTCTGACTCTTTATCCTTCTCTTTCTTGAGTTTATCGAGTGGAGTATCGGGAGAAAGGAGAGAAGAATATTTCTTGATTATCTCTTCTTTTTCCCTGAGGAGTCGCTCTTTTTCTTCTATTGCAATTTTATTTGCATTTTTGTCTTTACGGTAGCGGGTGTAGAGTTTCTCGAGGTTTTCGTTCGGAGAGAGTCTCTCGTCAAGAGAGAGAGTAATATCCTCATCGCTCTCCCAGTCATGGAGGGTTACTTCTTTCATTCCCTTTTTGACTAGATACATCGACGACTGAAGAAGCGAGGCATACTTCAGTGTCTCCTCCCAGCCCTTAGTCTTTTCAAGAGTCTCTTCCTCTTTCTTTATTCTTCCATCAATACCCGAGAGTTCCCTGTTTCTCTTTTCCAGAAGATATTCCAGGTATTCTTCTCTCTTCTCATCTTTCTCTTTCCCGTTCTCTTCCTCGTCTATTATCTTATTAAAGCTCCCTCCGCTCCAATCTCTTACTTCGTAGTGTTTCTCTCCCTCATCCTTTCTTTCTTCTATTGAGAGAGTTTTTCCACTGATTTCATTTCTTTTCGGCCGTCTGAACATCAACTCGAGTATTTTATTATCACTGTCCAATGCTATGACATTAGCGCCGCTTCCCGAATAGAGACGAAAAAGGAGAGTTATTTCATCCGACGGGGAGTAGAGGGTGAGTGTGAAGGCTCTGTCAAAGGGGAGCTGTCTCAGGGAGGTTATCTTTTTTCCTCTGATATGCGCCCTGAGGTATTGCGTGAAGCGCTGCATCAAAGGACTCTTCTTTCTCATATGATCCGTCATACAGAATCGTAAATGAGGAGTTGCTATCTCGGTGTAGACGAGATAGGCTTTCTTTTCGCTGTTGAAGAGTGAGAGCGTGAATGAGTGGTAGTCATGCTCCGTTACATCCTGCACGTAGCTTCCGACAAGTGGTATTTCCGATAAAAGGAGTTCTAGTTCCTTATAGTTGACAGCCATTCTCTCTTTCCTTCATTGCGGTATCGATCTCGCTCAAAAGATAGAACGATCCCGTAACAACTATAATACCGTGCTCTTCTGTATTATTCAAAGCAAAGCTCAAGGCATCCTCCCTGAGAGGAAGGAGCGTGATACTTTTATCGGGAAAAAGAGACGAGAAGTCGCGGTAAATAATCTCCGGTGTCGATTTCTTCCATTTCCCCGTCCCCGTTATGATAACCCTCTTGAATAAGGGAACAAGAAGCCTTCCCATTGCCTTGTGGTCCTTGTCGACTGCCGCGCTGAAAATAAGTGTGTCGGGAGTCTTATGCATAAGGCCGGTTTTAAGATAGCCGATGGATGAGGGGGTATGAGCACCGTCGAGGATGAATGTGCGCTTTTCATATTCCCTGATCTCGTGCCGCCCCGGAAGAGAAAAGAGGGGGGATGTGAAGTCGTAGATAATATCGCCCCGGATTAAACCAAGCTTCCCGAGAATAAATATTGAGAAGAGAATATCGTAAAGGCGTATATCTCCTTTGTATGTATCAAGCCTTATTTTTATCCCGGAATATTCAACGTCATTGACACCATTGTCGTTATCGAGGGCGATGTCAAACGGAGTGAAGATATAAAGGGGAGAGTGCTTTTCTTCTGCTGTTCTCTTAATTGTTTCTTCTGCTTCCCGGCTTCCGCTGAAGAGAAAAGCCGGTTTACCTTCTTTGATTATCCCCGCCTTCTCCCCGGCAATCAGCGTTATGGTGTCGCCGAGTATCTTCGTGTGTTCTTTCTCTATCGTTGTTATGACAGCGGCATCACTCTCTATCGTGTTTGTCGCATCGAGCCGTCCCCCCAGCCCCGTTTCTATCACAGCCCAATCGCACCCTGTCCTCTTGAAAAGAATATAGCTGTACGCCGTATAGAGCTCGAATGTAGTTGGGCGTCTCTCCCCGAGTTCATCCGGAAAGGAAAAACCCTCTATCCCGCTTTTGAGCTCGTCGAGGGCCGAAAGATATTCTTCATTCCTGAAGAAAACCGACGAAAGAGTAAAGCGCTCTCTTATATCATAGACATGGGGGGAGAGAAAGAGCCCTGTCTTCCTTCCGGACGCTG
>CAVHKW010000051.1:14264-15693 GCA_963636745.1 uncultured Oscillospiraceae bacterium
AGATCCTCTCATTCGGCGATGTCGATACCATCTTTATGGACGACGAAAAGATAGACGAAGTCGACCCTGATTCAACATTCATAAAAAAACGTTACTCACTCGAAAGCGGGAAAAAGCACGAGTATGCACTCTCTCTCAAGGGTGATGAAGTTGAACTACCACAGGTAACATCCGACGAAGTTGCAGCCATCCTATTTACAAGCGGAACAACGGGGACTCCGAAAGGCGTAATGCTTACTCACAATAATCTCCTTTCGTCGACCCTTGAGGCACAGCGTCTTTTTGATGTCTTTCCGACAGATGTATTCTACGCTCTACTTCCTCTACACCACGCCTACACGATGACTGCAGTATTTCTTGAAACAATCTCGAGCGGGGCATCATGTGTCTTCGGTAAGAGGCTCATTACTCCCGTAATGCTGAGGGAACTCAAAGAGGGCGGGGTGACGATGTTTCTTGCTGTCCCCATGCTCTTCAATAAGCTTTTACAGGGAATTATGAACGGCGTCGAGAAACAGGGTAAGTTTAAAGCTTTTTTAATACATTTTCTAATGGCCTTCAGCGGCTGGGTGAAGAAGACCTTCAGAGTCAATATCGGGAAAAAGCTCTTTTCTCACCTCTTACTTGAAAAGGTAAGTCTAGACAAGATGAGAATATGCATATGCGGAGGCGGTCCTCTTCCGTCCTCTACATTCAAACAGTTCAACGAGCTCGGACTGGACTTCGTTCAGGGGTACGGTCTCACGGAGACAAGCCCGATAATCAACATAAACCCCGTCGAAGTATATAGGGAGGACTCTGTCGGTCTTCCACTTGACAGAGTCGAAGAGAAGATAGTCTCTCCCGACGAAAACGGCAACGGTCTTATTTATGTGCGAGCACCGATGGTCATGAAAGGCTATTACAAGAACGGGGAAGCGACGAAGGAAGTTCTCGACGAAGAGGGATGGCTTAATACGGGAGACGTGGGCCACATTGGAGAGCACGGCTTCCTGTATCTGACGGGGAGGGCAAAGTCCATAATCGTAACGGAAGGGGGCAAGAATGTCTTTCCCGAGGAGATAGAGGACAAGTTCCAGCTCTACGATGAAATCGAGCAGTGCTGTGTCATCCCGTATATGATAGACGAGAAGATGAAGAGCGAGGGAATAAGAATAATTATCCACCCGTCTGAGAAGTACATGAATGGTAAGACGCTCGAGGATGCTTCACGCCATATGGAGGAGATAGTCGAGGATGTGAACAGGGATCTTCAGTCATATAAGAAGATAACGCTTACGAGTGTCGTTGACGAACCCCTTCCGATGACGAGTACAAAGAAGATAAAGAGATTCGAAGTTATTAGGCTCTATAAGGATAAATGAGGAAAATGGGGTCATAGTTAAATCTAATCAGGGTGTATTTACATAAAGTTACTATGTAATAAGGG
>CAVHKW010000052.1:0-9861 GCA_963636745.1 uncultured Oscillospiraceae bacterium
AAAAATCACGTACCGGGATGATTATTGAAGTCAAATATGCAGAAGACGGCAATCTTGAGCGTGAATGCAGAAAAGCACAGGAGCAGATTGACGGCAATCACTATATCGAGGCATTAAGAGAATACGAACCCGGGAAGATATATAAATATGCTGTTGCCTGTTATAAAAAACATTCGCTGGTAACGCTCGAGAAGGAAGACGTAAAAAAGATAAACGTCAAGAATCACAGAACACCTAAGACCTAAATTGTGTTCGCCACTACCCTTCTTATAGGCATACGAGGTTAAAATGATGGCATTTACAGGAAGAATCTTACAGCCTTGAAAGGGGACGGAAGATTCTTTGCTATCCCCCGCTTCACATCGTCGTCACCGTCATAGGTAAGAAAGAGGCCGGGAGAAAGACAGAAGGGAGAACCCGAGAGGGAGACGATCTCCTCCCCCTCAAGTACGATTTCAAGCACAGTCTTACCTTGTCTCTTCTGGGCATAAGTACCGCGCTGGGTAGAAACCTCTACGGAAACGAGGTATTTTACTTCTCCGTCTTTGGATGCACTGTATTCCCCCGCATCGTCATTGTACGGCTTCGAGTGGTCCATAATATCGATCACCCTGTCCATATGAGGAATAACCGGCGCATAGTTTTCCAACTTATCAAGTACATCGAATATAATCATTTCAAGAAATCCTCTTTCCTCTTACATATACGCTCTTGAGATTCACTTCATCGTCAAAGAGTATGAAGTCGGCACATTTTCCCTCTGCTATGGATCCGATCTCTTTATCTAATTTAATTAGTTTCGCGGGATTGAGGGAAGTAGTTCTGAAAGTCTCTGTAAGGGAAAGTCCCAGCAGTTTATGAAGAGTTCTCACCATTCTTATACCATCGGCGACGGAACCTGCGAAACAGCTTTTGTCACTGAGGTATGCAACACCGTCTTCGATTATTACATCCGTTCCGTTGTTTTTCGGGCCGAGGATGGAGTGTCCGGATGTAAAGCCCGCCCCTCTCATGCTGTCCGATATCGCAATGATCTTATCGTGGGGTTTGAGTTTGAAGATAAGGGAAAGAAGATCCTTCGGAAGGTGACATCCATCACAGATGAGTTCAACTGTAAGAGCATCGAAATAGAATCCTGCTTCGGTTGTCCCGAGTATCTTCCAGGAGTGGTTTTTCGTCATGCTGCTCATCGCGGAGTAATAATGAGTGAGCATACTCAAGCCGTTATCGACAGCCTTTCCTATCGTCTCGAACGTCGCCTTTGTATGGCCCGCCGAAGCGATTATGCCCATTCCTGTTATGTCCTTGATGAAATCGAGTGCCCCATCGAGCTCGGGGGCTACCGACCATCTCTTAATATTGCCGTGTGATTTCCCGATAACACGCATATAGTGCTCTTTTTCGGGATTACGTATATACCTCGCGTCCTGTGCCCCCTTCATCTCCATATTGAAGTAAGGACCCTCGAGGTGTGCACCGGCAAGCCTTGCTTCACTATCGCCAGTGTTTTTCATTGCAGAGTCGAGGTTGTCGAAGAAGGCAAAGAGTTCCTCGTCGGAGCTGGTGAGCGTAGTTGCAAGAGCAGTAGTCGTTCCTCCCTTTGCCAGAGCTGCCGCCACCGAGTGTATATCGCTCTCGCTTCCGTCCATGAAATCGCAGCCGCCGGAGCCGTGTGTGTGCAGGTCGACAACGCCGGGCGCAAGAGTAAGACCGGATGCATCAACATCATACTCTCCTGTGACTCCGGATCGGACAGAGGTGATGACACCATCCTTTATCTCGATTGTCCCCTTCTCTATAACAGAATTCTCAAGAACTATTCTGGAGTTTGTTATCGTCATCTTAAAACATCCTCTGTGACAAAGACCACCACATCGTTATGGAGGCATAACAGCGATGCCGGACACATCGTATCGACAGTCTCATCCAGCATTCTCTCCACCGCATCCCTCTTCTCTTTACCAGAAGCGAGAATGATAATCTTTCTTGCATTGAGGATTGTCCTCATCCCCATTGTGAGAGCATAGCGCGGAACTTCATCTAGAGAGGAGAAGAATCTGCTGTTCGCCTCTATTGTGCTCTCTTCAAGACTCGTCTTATGTGTATACGGATAGAGTTCACGCCCCGGCTCGTTGAACCCGATATGGCCGTTACGTCCGATCCCGAGAACCTGGAGATCTATTCCCCCGAGAGACGTGATCAAATCCTCATATTTAGCACACTCTTCTTCTGCGTCATATGCCTTGCCGTCGAGGACATGTGTCCTTGTTCTGTCTATATCTATATGATCGAAGAGATTATCGTTCATGAAATAACGGTAACTCTGGCTGTTCGAGCTCTCTATAGGATAGTATTCATCAAGATTTACTGTGGTGATATCCTTAAAGGAAACCTCTCCTTTCTCATTCATATCGATAAGCTCTCTGTACATTCCGACAGGCGTACTTCCCGTCGCAAGACCTAGAACCATATTGCTCTTGGCAATAATCTCCTTTTTAACGTACTCTGCCGCAAGACGGCTCATATCGGAATAATCCTTTCCAATAACCAAACGCATGCGCATATAAAAATCTCCTTTTTATCAGTATATACGATTGTGTTTATTTTCTCCATTCCAATAATTGCTTTCTCGAGGATGAGCCGAAGGAGCTTTTTTGGTGTTATGAGAATAACATTATGCTTAAAAATTTTACATTTATGTTAAAAGTAAAATGAAATAACTTGTAGAATTGGTATGAAGAGTATAAAATTGCCCAAATTTTCTGATTTTGGAGGAATAAATGGACTATCTAAGCCTGGCAAACTCCTACTCTCTCTATCTTGTAGTCGGCGGAGTATTATTGTTCATTGCGCTTTCCTGCCTCTACTTCATCGTCAAATTCTATAAGGCAGGACTCAGGATCGGAATGGAGAAGGCTGTATTGAAGAGAAGTATTACATCCTCTATGCTCTTCACGCTCCTTCCCGCCGTTTCGATATTACTCGGCGTCATAGCGCTCTCGGGGAGTCTGGGTGTTCCCGCCGCATGGCTGAGACTCTCCGTTGTCGGAAACCTATCCTACGAAGCAATCGCCGCCGAGGCTGCAGCACAGGGAATGGGACTCAGTCTTGATTCATCGCTTCTTACTCCCGAGAGTCTTGTTACGATACTTGCCGTAATGACGGGAGGCATATCGTGGGGAGTGTTATGCACGATCTTCTTCTGTCCTCTCTACAGCAGAAAGTGTTCCAAGCTTCTCAATAAAGGAAAGAGTGACGGGGAGAAGAAAGGTAAAGGCTTTGCCGACTGGGCCATGGTTGCCATGTTCATCGGGTTCTGCGGTACTTTCATCGGCTCCTATCTTGCCCAGGCTGCAAGAGGAATTACATTCGTTCCTCTCAGAACTGCGCTTATTGCGGGAGTGACAATGGAAATATGCTCAATTCTCGAAAAGAAGGGCCACAAGTGGCTTGAAAACTTCTCGCTCTCGCTCTCTATGCTCGTTGCAATGGCATCGGCTGTAATATTCAATTAGGAGGATGATATGGATAACTTTGATTATTCGGAATTCGAGAAATCCGTACATAGAAGCGGTATTATAATGAACTCCATAGGACTGGGGCTTCTCTTTGCCGTACCTTTCATCTTCTCTGCCATCCTCCACACATCCATAAACTGGAAAGGCTTTGCTTCAGGCTTCATCAAGATAGGTGCGACATACCTTCCTATATGTATAGTTGAGTTTCTCATCTATGTTCCAATTCTCGGAGCCGGCGCATCGTACCTGTCGTTCATAACGGGAAACATAATCAACATGAAGCTCCCCTCGGCTTATTCAGCGCGTGAAATCGCCAAAACAAGCGTCGGGACAAAAGAGGATTCGATAATCACGACACTTGCAGTTGCCTCATCGTCTCTCGTGACGATGCTTGTTATCTTTGTCGGTGTCATTCTCCTCATTCCCCTCACACCGCTGTTGGAGAGTCCGACATTGAAACCCGCCTTCGATAACCTGCTCCCCGCTCTCTTCGGAGCACTCGGCTGCCAGTATTTCTCGAAGAGCTGGAAACTGACGGCGCTTCCGGTTGCCTTCATGACACTCTTATGTATCTTCGTTCCCTCTTTGATAAAGGAGACAACGACCATGATGATAGTAGTCGGTGCTATGAGCATAGCACTCAGCTATTTAATGTATAAGAAAGGAATGCTTGAGGAGAAAGAAAAGAATGAAAGATAAAGAATACTATGCATCGCTGTTATCCCAGATGATACAGGTTGAAACTGTAAGTGAGATAGGAAAGCCCAACAAGGAGAAATTCGACCGCTTCCATGAGACACTAGAGAAGCTTTTTCCGCTTGTATTCAACACTCTCGAAGTTGTCCATATCGACTCATCGCTTTTGATAAAGTGGAAGGGAGAAGGAAAAAGAGAACCTATTCTCTTCATGAGTCACCAGGATGTTGTTGAAGCAACGGGAGAATGGAAGGAGCCTCCTTTCAGCGGTAAAGTTAAAGACGGCAGAGTCTGGGGACGTGGCACAGTCGACACAAAGGGTTCCCTGATGTGTATCTTCCAGAGCGTTGAGGAACTTCTAGAAGAAGGCTATAAGCCCTCCGGCGATGTTTATATCGCATCATCATCGACAGAAGAAGTACAGGGAGACGGCGCTAAGAAGACAGTCGACTATCTTAAAGAGAGAGGCGTGAAACTCATGTTCCTCATGGATGAAGGCGGTATGATAGTAGACGAGCCCATGAAGGGAGTCAAAGGCCGCTTTGCCATGATAGGTACAGTTGAAAAGGGAACAGGAAATATTGTAATAACCGCCTCGTCAAGCGGAGGACACGCATCCGCCCCCGGAAAGAACACCGCCATTTCCCGTATTGCCGCTTTCATATGCGACATAGAGAAGAACAACCCCAATAAGGTGGAGCTCAGTCCGACACTTATCGAGATGTTCAGCAGAATGGGAAAGCACACATCGGGATTATTAGGACATGCAATGAGACACTCGAAGGCACATAAACCTCTTTTAAAGAAGGTTCTTCCGGCAGTTTCACCTAAAGCTGCAGCAATGGTGAGGACCACCATGGCCTTTACAATGTGCGGCGGATCGGGAGCGAAGAACGTACTGCCCGAAACTGCCTGGCTCAATATCAACACGAGGTTCATTCAGCACCAGGGCGTTGAAGAGACAAAGAGAATTCTCGAACCTTACTTGAAGAAGTACAACCTCAAGGCTGATTACTCGGGGTGTAAGGAGCCTCAGAAGAGCGTTGACTTTACACAGCGTCCGTTCAAGCTTGTTGAAGAGACCCTCTCTGAAGTATATCCAGGCGTCATCCCCTCTCCTTATATCATGACGGGAGGAACAGATGCCTACTTCTACTCTCCTCTTACAGATAACGCGCTACGCTTTGCTCCTCTATATATCGATCAGCAGCAGCTTGAGAGCATACACGGCCTCAATGAGAACATGTTCGTCGATTCCCTCCCGAAAGGCGTTGAATTCTATAAAACGCTCATAAAGAAGGCGTAAAAAGTGCCGGTATTTAAGCCGGCGTTTGTCAAGAGGGGGTGTTACAAAAGTCAAAAACTGAGCAACACCCACTGTCTTTATTTTGTTGGATTACAACGAATTATAAAATATGAGGGTGCCACAAAATCATACTTTTGTAACACCCCCTATCATTTAAAAGAGATGAACAGAGTGTTCCTTGGCGTCCCTCAGGGTTTCCTTATCCCAGACAGATGCCTGAACTTCCCCGATATGGGCCTTCTGTAGAAGGAACATACATATCCTGCTCTGCCCAATTCCTCCGCCTATGGTCTGCGGGAACTCTCCATTAAGAAGTCTCTTATGCCAATAGAGATCCTTTCTCTCAAGAGTGTTTCTGATTTCGAGCTGTCTCAGGAGAGCAGCACTGTCGACTCTGATTCCCATGCTCGAGAGCTCGAGGCTGTCGTTTCTGACTCTGTCGTAGACGATAATATCGCCGTTGAGACCGTGGTATCCGCCATCCGTCTCAGTCGACCAGTCATCATAGTCGGGAGCACGCCCCGAGTGAGGAGGATTACCGTATCCGATTCCTATGACAAAGACTGCACCCCACTTCTCTGCTGCCTTTCTCTCCCTCTCGGGTGGTGTAAGTTCGGGCCACTTTGAAAGAAGATCCTCGGAGTGTACGAAAGTTATATCCTCGGGAAGATAATCCTTCAAAACAGGATAGCGCTCTTCAACTGTGAAAGCTGTTCTCTTTATTACACCGTAGATTGTTTTAACTGTTTCCTTTAGGTAGTCGAGGTTTCTCTCCCCCTCACCCATTACCTTCTCCCAGTCCCATTGGTCGACATAGATTGAGTGAATAGCGTCAATGTCGTCGTCTGGTCTCAGGGCGTTCATATCTGTATAGAGTCCGAGATTTGCTTCGAACCCGAGGTCTGCAAGTGCCATTCTCTTCCACTTTGCAAGAGACTGGACAATCTCCATCTTCTTCTCGCCGAGGTTCTTTACCGGGAATGATACCGGTCTCTCGACTCCGTTGAGGTCGTCGTTTATTCCGCTTCCGCTCTCGACAAAGAGAGGACTTGTTACCCTTCTCAGTCTCAGAGCCGAGCTCAACTCTTTTTCGAATGTATCCTTTACACTCTTAATTGCACGCTCTGTATCGTGCAGATTCAATATAGACTTATAACCGTCTGGAAATTGACTCATCTTTCGTCTCCTTCTGTTTTATAGTAAATTTCACTCTTCACTTTCTCTGAAATCTCCGCACCCTTCATGAGCCGTACCAGCTCTAGTCCCAGATCGAATGCGTATCCCGCACTTTTCGCCGTAATCACATTCCCGCTGACGACAACACCCTCTGTCGAGAATGAAAAATCAGGTGAATAGCTCTCCGTTCCGGGGTAGCATGTTGCTTTCCTCCCCTCGAGAAGACCAAGCGGGCCCAGGACAACGGCAGGAGATGCGCATATAGCGGCAATAAGATCCACTCTCTCGTTTGCCGCGGTAAGGAGTTTTCTGACAATATCACTCTTATGGAGATTGAGTGCTCCCGGCATTCCTCCCGGAAGAAAAACAAGGGAGTATTCCTCGCCGAGCATTTTACTCTCGAGAACTTCGTCTGCAACTATTTTGACAGAGTGTGACGAAACAATCTCCCTTCCTCCTACTCCGCATAACGTGCATTTCACGCCGCCGCGTGTCAAAGTGTCATAGACACAGAGCGCCTCACACTCCTCAAAACCGTCGGCAAGCAAAATCAAAGCATTCTTCATAGTATATCCTCCGTTCCGCGCTTTCTGCTCTCTACAAGAATTTTCTTTGCGTTCAGGAGAATACGCTCTGTCTCCTCCCATCCAATACATGCATCCGTGACAGATACGCCGTACTCAAGAGAGGATAAGTCATGAGGTATCTTCTGATTTCCTTCATAAATGTTGCTTTCAAGCATGAAACCTTTGATGGACTTGTTACCCCATGCCTTCTGGTCGATTATGCTTCTGAGGACACGCTTCTGCCTTGTATAATCCTTGTTGGAGTTGGCATGTGAGCAGTCTATTACGATACGGGGCTCCAGTCCGGCTTTTCTCATGTCGCTCTCTGCACTCTCTACATCGTTTTCATGATAGTTCGGGCCGTGTACACCGCCGCGGAGAATTATGTGGGTGTACGGATTTCCCTTTGTCATGTAGCGTGCTATCTCGCCCGAGGGTTTGACACCGATGAATGCCGCCCCCACCATTGCGCTTTTAGCCGCATTTATTGCAGCGCTGTAATCCCCGCTTGTTGAATTCTTGAATCCGACGGGGACGGATAGACCCGAGGCGATTGCACGGTGTATCTGGCTCTCGGTAGTTCTTGCCCCTATACTCGACCAGCTCATAAGCTCATCAGTGTATTGGGGGACTATCGGATCAAGACACTCGCATCCGACGGGAAGTCCGATTCTGGTAATATCGAGAAGAAGACGCCTGCATATCTCGAGGCCCTTCTCGATGTCGTAGCTTTCGTCCATATCGGGGTCGGCTATGAGACCCTTCCAGCCGAGTGCTGTTCTGGGCTTTTCGAAGTAGGTTCTCATGATGACTAAGAACTCGGAGCTTATTCTGTCGGAAAGATCTTTGAGACGCCCGGCATAGTCCAATGCCGCCTTTGGGTCATGTATCGAACACGGTCCCACTATACAGAGCATCCTTTCATCCTTACCGGTGAGAATATCGGAAACACTCTCTCTGAATGAGCATATTCTCTTTTTTTCCTCTTCAAGAAGAGGAAGGAGGGAGGAAAGCTCTTCCGGGCTCCTTAAACTCTTTATACTTTCAATGCGTAAATCCTGTGTATTGTAAGGCATACGCTATTTTATAGTAAAAGCACCCTTTTCGTCAGCACTGTTTACAGTTCTAGATGATTTTCTTCCTTCCGGTTTAATTTCACCCGCAAGTGTAAGACTGCGCTTTGTAAGTGTCGGGCCGACAAGTTCGTAGACAAGGACGGCAAAGAGAACAACGCTTCTTACTACTGCTCCGTCGGAGAGATTAGCTGCTGTAAGTGCCATACCAAGTGCAACACCCGCCTGTGGAAGAAGGGTTATACCGAGATGCTTCTGAATTACATCACTTGTATGCTCCATTCTGCATGATAGATATGCTCCGCTGATCTTACCCAGCGATCTGAAGAGGATGAAGATGACACCGATGAGTATAACAGTCGGGTTGAGGAGTATCGAGAGATTGAGCTCGGCTCCGCTGAGAACAAAGAAGAGCATATTGAGAGGAGCTGTCCATCTCTCGACCCTGTCCATGAGTTCCTGGCTTGTCTCACATATGTTGCAGAAGACTGTACCCGTCATCATACAGACAAGAAGAAGAGAGAACCTCATTGTCAGAACCCCTCTTATATTGAACTCCTTTGAAGAGAAACCTACGCAGAAGAAGACAAACGCGACAGCAAGAGCAAGACGCTTACTTCTTGAGTGGAAGAATTTCTCGAGCATATTCAAAAGGTATCCGACAAGAGTCCCCAGGAGGCATGAGAGTCCTATCTCCAAAAGCGGTTCGACAAGAATTGTGACAACACTTGCAGATCCTGTCTCGATAGCGGAAGCAATACCGAATGATACGGAGAAAAGTACGAGGCCCACGGCATCATCGATCGCAACGACCATCAAAAGAAGCTTCGTCAAAGGTCCTTCAGCCTTATACTGTCTTACAACCATGAGAGTTGCAGCCGGTGCCGTTGCGGCAGCAATTGCACCGAGTGTTATTGCAGAAGAAAGAGAAATAATATTCGGAGCGATGAAATGAAGGGCAACGAGGGCAATGTCGACGATGACGGTCGTGATGACAGCCTGGAGTATACCGACTGTAATGGCGGCTCTTCCCATGCTCTCGAGGTCCTTGAGTCTGAATTCATTTCCTATTGCAAAGGCGATGAAGCCAAGTGCAGTCTGGCTGATTATGTCGAAGGAGCCTACAGCCTCGAGTGTATTGAAACCAAGCCCGGCAATGCCGAGTCTACCTATAAAATAAGGGCCGAACAATAAGCCGGCCACCAGATAAGCCGTTACTGCGGGAAGCTTGACAAGTTTTGCAAGCCTGCTCATCAAAAGTCCGGCAATCATTGCGCCGGATAGCGTAATCAGAATTGTGTCCATAGTCACCTCTATTAATTATACCACCGGCTATTTTAAACATTTATTGTTTATGAGCAAGTCATTTATAGAATAAATATAAACTTTTTCTATTCATTCTCCGGGAGATTGAATGTGAAAACAACATTGCTGTCTTTCTCTCCAGTTTTAGCAAGATAACCCGTAATCACAGCCTCCCCTGTCGTCAAATCGAGCGTGAAGTCATACCAGTAGCCGTAGCTCTC
>CAVHKW010000053.1:0-41565 GCA_963636745.1 uncultured Oscillospiraceae bacterium
GTCGGAACATCCTCGTAGCCGCGCATTCTCTCTTCCGTGAAGGAAACAAGAAGTCTGAATGTGCCGTCCTTAACCAAATCTGCGACCTCGCTTATCTTGACTGCTATTGCATCGACATTGCCGTCCTTTAGGGCCTTTATCATATCGGCAGAGCCTCCGAACGGAATATGTGTTATGTTTATATTCGCCTTCTGGGCAAGAGATGCAGCTGCTATGTGGTTACTTGCACCGTAGCCGTTGTTACCGACCTTCAATAGGAAAGGATTCTCTCTCGCAATGGCGAGAAAATCGGAGAAGGTTACGATCCTGCTGTCGGAGCGTACTACTATGACACTGGGGTCGTAGACTATGTTTATAATCGGCTCTATCTCATTCTCGTTGTATTGAGTCTCTCTCTTGAGAGGAATGGTAATCATGGTGGGGATGTTGATGAAGCCGAGCGTGTAGCCGTCGGGATTTGCTTTTGCAAGCTGGGTGTATCCGAGTTCTCCGTCGGATCCTATTATGTTCTTTATTATTATCTCGACTCCCGTGTTCTCTTCAACCTTCTCTGCAATACGTCGTGCAATATTGTCCGTTCCTCCGCCTTTCTTATAAGCAACAATGATTGTTATGGGCTTCGACGGATAGTCAAGATCGGTTGTCTCGGTGTGACGCTTTGTTATGACAGCCTCGACTGCCTTTTCTTTACGTGAACATGAGGCCAGAAGGAGCAGTGAAATAACAAGAATTAAGATGATTAGTACTCTTTGAATGCTCATTTTCTCCGTCCTCTTTGTCATCGTACCATTCTTTTTTGATGAAACAAGTGAAAATAGGGCGATGTTTAAAAATCTGACTAATGTAAAAAATTCTAACTTGTTACAATGCAAAAAATAATTGACGGCTCCGAAAAACGGGTCTTAGCATTCTTAAAAAAACCGGGGTGTGGATTATTTATATTTCTGACACCGTGGAAAAACAAGGAGGAAGACAAGATGAAAAAATTCTTAGTCGTATTATTGGTTTTAGTATGCCTGGCATCCACTCTCTTCGCTCAGGGCGGATCCGAATCTAAAGGCACAAAGCAGAGCCTCATGATTTACACATCCATGAAGGAAAATCTCATAAGCCCGATCGTTGAAGGCTTCAAAGCTGCTAATCCCGGCATCGAGGTTGACTACTACACAGCAGGTGCCGGAAAGCTCATGGCAAAGATCGCTACAGAGAGACAGGCAGGCGCAGTCGCATGCGATATCCTCTGGACAAGTGAAGTTCCAGACTTCATCAACCTCAGAGACGAGGGCGTTCTTCTTGCTTATAAGAGCCCGGAGAGAGCAAACGTCGTTTCTACAGTAGACGATCCTGATGGTTACTTCACGGCAGCTCGTCTCGGAACACTCGGAATCTGCTACAACACAACAAAGATCACAAACCCGCCGAAGACATGGGATGACCTCCTGGATCCTATCTACAAGGACAACTTCTCAATCGCCAACCCGGCTCTCAGCGGAACATCAATGGTATCTGTTGCAATGATCGTCGAGACACTCGGATGGGATTACATTGAAAAGCTCGCAGCTAACGGCGCAAGAATGGGCCAGGGCTCCGGACAGGTCGTTGACGACACAGCAAGCGGCGACACATATGCAGCTATCGGTGTTGACTACATCACACTCGACAAGATTGCCAAGGGCGCTAACCTCGGCTTCTGCTATACAGACAAGATGCTTGTCATCCCGTCACCAGTTGCTATCATGAAGGACAGCAAGAACGTTGACGCAGCTAAGGCATTTGTCGACTTCCTCCTCTCCAAGGAAGGCCAGAAGTACGTTGCAGAGAACTATACACTTCCTGTAAGAAACGATGTCGAGCCTAGAACAGACATGGGTCTTGTACATCCGGACGAGGCAAAGGCAAGAGCAATGACAGTCGATTACGATGCTCTCTCCGAACACAAGGAAGCTTATATCGAAAAGTTCACAAAGATTATCCAGGGTAATTAATTCCCGGCTACGGGGGAGCTCCTTACGGGGCTTCCTCACTATTTTTTTAATAGGAGATGAAGATGTCAGATATTATCTTCAAAAACGTTTCCAAGGCTTTTGAGGGGAAGCAGGTGTTGAAAGACATGAGCTTCGAGATCAAAGACGGGGAATGTTTTACAATTTTAGGACCTTCAGGATGCGGTAAGACCGTCATACTACGTCTTATTGCAGGATTCGAGATCCCTGATGAAGGCCAGATAATCATCGGAGGTGAAGTCGTTGCCGACCCCAAGGCAGGTGTATGTAAAGCCCCCGAAGAGAGAAATCTCGGTGTCGTATTCCAGGATTACGCCGTATGGCCTCATAAAACAGTAAAGCAGAATGTTACATATCCTCTTGAGATGCACAAGGTGGAGAAGGAAGAGAGACTCGAGAGAGCACAGAAGGCAATCGATATGGTTAACCTCACGGGTTACGAAGACAGACTGCCCAATCAGCTCTCGGGAGGTCAGCAGCAGCGTGTTGCACTCGCACGTGCTCTTGTCGCCGACAGCGATATCCTCCTGCTCGACGAACCTCTGACCAACCTCGATGCAAACCTCAGGGAGGAGATGAGATTTGAAATAAAGGAGATACAGAAGAAGACGGGACGTACGATTCTGTATGTAACACACGACCAGGAGGTCGCTCTCGCAATAAGCGATAGAATCGCAATCATGGACCCGAGCGGCTCATTCTGCCAGATAGCAGACCCCGAGACGGTCTACGAGAGACCTGTCAACCTCTTCGGCTTCAGATTTCTGGGAGTAGCCAACTGTCTCAGGTGCATAACTCTCAACGGCAGAACCGTCCTCGAAAACGGAGAGGACTTCGTGCAGCTTGACGAGAAGGACAAGGCGGTCGACAACGGCGGCGTATATATCGCGGGCTTCCGTCCGATGGATGTCGAGATTTCACGCGACGGTGAAGGCTTTGAATGCAATGTCGACAGATGCACGCTCCTCGGGAGCATAGTCGACTATCAGCTCTCGATAGGCGGGGCCGCATTCCGTGTGGAGTCACAGATAGAAGAAGCCGTAAACAACAACATCATCTTCAAAAGCGGAGAGAAGTGTAAGGCTAAATTCGTCGAAGTGCATTGGTTTACAGATGATCATTCTTTTGAGGAGGTCTTTGTATGAGTCAGAATAAAATCAAAAAGAAATTCGGAGTAGCCGAGGTCGTACTCATCTTCTCCATTCTTGTCCTCGTTGTTGTTGTCGCCGTTCCGGTAATCATGATCTTCCTTACGGCATTCTTCAAGGACGGACACTTCAACCTCAGCGGTGTTGTTGAAGTATTGAAGCAGAAGGATACATATCTTGCGCTCAAGAACTCGCTCATCATCGCCGTGGGAGTTACATTCTTCTCGACGATCATCGGCGTATTCTTTGCCTGGCTTATCGCAAGAACAGATATTCCGTGCAAGAAACTTCTCAACTCGATGTTCCTTGTTCCGTTCATGCTCCCCTCATTCATATGTGCAATGGCATGGAAGGTTCTCCTGAGCCCGAGAGCGGGGTATATCAATAAGCTGTTTATGAATATGTTCGGCTTGAGCAAGGCTCCCATCGACATCATGAGCATGGGTGGAATCATAGCAATCGAGACGATGTATCTCTTCCCGTTCGTCTTCCTGCAGGTATCGGGAGCACTCGAAAGAATGGACCCGACACTTGAAGAGAGCGCAAGAATAAGCGGAGCATCCCTCTTTACAATTACACGTAAGATCACGCTCCCGCTTGTAAGACCGTCAATCGTCGCGGGCGCACTCCTTGTATGTCTCTATTCTCTTGCACACTTCGGTGTTCCTTCGATTCTCGGAACGGAGAAGGGTATTTACAACATCCCGACGAAGATATACGAGCGTATCTATGCATCGGGCGGATCCTATGAAGCAATCAGAGTCGGAACGATTCTGGCAACCATCCTTGTCATATGTGCAACATTGATCCTCAAGGCGCAGAATCTCGTCCTCAAGAAGGGAAGATTCCAGATCATCGCGGGAAAGAGCATGAGACCTGTCGTTCTCAAGCTCAGAGGTCTCAGATGGCCGCTCTTCATCTTCTGTATTCTCTATCTCTTGATCACAGTTGTCATGCCGACTGTCACCATCTTCCTCATCGGAGGATTGAAGACATACGGACTTCCGTTCACACCGAACAACATGACATTCGATAACTATGCCGAGATATTCAAGATGAAGCTGACACGCTCCGCTATCTGGAACAGCGTCTACCTCTCGACACTCACGGCATTCGTAACGATGCTTGCAGGTGTCATGATCAGCTATGTCATCGTCAAGATGAAGGTCAAGGGAAAGTTCATCCTGGAGTTCCTGGGGGTCCTTCCGTATTCACTTCCGGGTACCGTCATAGCTCTCGGATGTATCCTTACATGGTCGGGCAGGTTCGGAATCAACCTCTACAACACAGCAGGAATCATCTTCGTCGCCTACATTGCACGTTATATGGCATTCTCCATCAAGTCGAACTCGGCAGCCCTCGAACAGGTATCGGATTCGCTTGAAGAAGCATCGAGAAGCTGCGGTGCAACCCACTGGCAGACACTGACGAACATCGTCATCCCGCTTATTAGACCGGGTATGATAAATGCATTCTTCCTGATCTTCCTCCCGGCTTTGAGAGAACTCACGACATCTGTTCTTCTCTACGGCCCGACGACAAGAACGATTGGTGTCGCCATCTACGCCCTCAATGAAGACGGTGAGACAGTAAGAGCTGCGGCATTGGCGGGAATTGCGTTGATCATCATATTCATCGGCGAAACATTTATTAAAGGTGTCCTTTCGAAACTGGACAAATACAAAAGGAGTGAAGCATGAGCGCAATAGAACTGATTAATGTAAGTAAGGTTTTTGGTTCAGTCAGAGCCGTCGACAAGCTCAACCTCTCTGTAGAACAGGGCGAATGCTTCTCATTCCTCGGCCCGTCGGGGTGTGGTAAGACGACAACGCTCAGAATGATTGCCGGATTCGAGAACCTGGATGAAGGTGAGCTCTATTCGGACGGAAGACTCTTCTCTTCCTCCTATAAGCACTTCTACCTTCCCCCCGAGAAGAGAGACTTCGGTATGGTCTTCCAGGCATTCGCAGTCTGGCCGCATATGAATGTTTACGAAAACGTTGCATTCCCATTACGTATAAAGAAGCTCCCGAAGAGCGAGATACAGCAGCGTACGGAGATGGCGCTCAAGGCAACAAGCCTCACAAAGGAAGCCGAGCTCTATCCGCAGACGCTCTCGGGTGGTCAGCAGCAGAGAATTGCACTTGCACGTGCAGTTGCAATCAACCCGAAGGTCATGCTTCTTGATGAGCCTCTTTCAAACCTCGACCCACACCTGAGGGAGGAGATGCGTTTCGAGATCAAGGAGCTCCAGACGAAGTTCGGATTCACGGTTATCTATGTAACACATGACCAGGCTGAAGCAATGGCTCTCTCGGACAGAATGCTTGTCATGAAGGAAGGCGTTGTCCAGCAGGTCGGAGGCCCGCTCGATATTTACAACAAGCCCGCAAACAAGTTCGTCTTCTCCTTCATAGGACTCTCGGACTTCATCCCGGTCAAGGTGAAGGGCGGAAAGATATATGTCGACGGCGGAGAGGAGTGCGGAGAGGTCAACGGCACGGTTCCGAATGACCTTGATCCGTCAATCGAGTACGATATCGCCTGCAGGCCCAGTGAAATCGACTTTGCACCCGGCGGTGTAAAGGCAAAGGTAGTAAGACGAACGTACCTCGGAGACATAGTCGACTACCTCCTCGCGATAGGAAAGGTACAGCTGAGAGTTCAGAAGCCGCGACGCCATACCTCCGCTCAGGTCGGGGACATCGTCTCATTAAGATTCAACAGGCTGCTCTGGTACGATAGAAAGGAACAGACAGCTTCCAAAACATGATATAGTCTCCTTTGAAACACTTGACTCCCGGCCTCAAAAACCGGGGGTCATCTTTCAAATTGACAATTTCTCGAATAATTCTGCTTTAAATTACATGGAACGTAATATGAAGCTTTTATCTGAAATTGGTTTTTCTGCTGTCTCCGTCGAGCTCTTCAATGTATTCTTCTCTCTCGATAGAGTAGTGACGGAGCGTATCGTGAACACTCTTCTCGGTACTGATTTCACCGTGGACGAAATCGAGGTGAACGAAGTCGATAAGACCGCCTTCGGCTACTATCATCCGTACCTTGTCCTCGACTCTCACTGCCCGAGGGGCCGCACCGCAATAATATTGACCGTGATGCCTCCCGAGAGGGACTATGAAACCCACACACTCCTCTCATGGATGCTCAGTGTCACAAAGCTCTCGAGAAGGGAGGTATATCCCCTCATTTTATGTCTCGACACATCAAAGAGCTTCAAGAGGGATGAGGAGCAGGTATCGCTGAGGATTATCAATAACGATGCTTTCTCTTTTGCTCTCTCCGTCGTCTGGATGAAGATGAAGAGCAGAAAGGAGGGAGAAAAGGAAGATCTCATCTCCGATTTGATCTCAACCGACAGGGAGAGAATAAAGGATGAAGAAATAAAGAGACTCTATGCTCTTTCTTACGAAATAAGCGGCGTCAGGGAAATGGAAGACGTCGCCTATTCAATATGGCTCGATTCACTCAAGCTCGATATAGCAAAGCTGGGACTTGACCCCGAGAAGATCGTCAAGCCACACACAAATAGATCATGAGGTAGTGGAAGAGTGAGCCCAGGAGTACAAAGAGGTGAAAGAGCTCGTGGCTTTTAAATTCTTTATTCTTCTCGAGTGCAGGGAGCTTTACGCTGTAGAGTATTCCTCCTATCGTGTATGCAATACCGCCGAGAAGAAGAAACTTGAAGCCGGAAGGAGTCAAGAGCGTATAGAGCTTTCCGAGGTATGGCGCACAGGTCCATCCCATTGCAAGATAGATTATCGACGAGACTACCTTCGGGCATGTAATCCAGAATGCCTTGAAGAGAATAGAGAGAAGAGCCAGTGACCATATTATGATAAGTAGAGTCAACCCTCCGTCTCCATTGAGTGTCGTTACACAGAGCGGCGAATATGTTCCCGCGATGAGAACGGGAATCATCATGTGGTCGAGTTTCCTCAGCCTCCTGTTTTTATTCTTGTCGTCAAGATTGAAGCTGTGGTAGGCCGTGCTTGCGCCGTAGAGGACGATCATCGAGAGGCCGTAGATGGAGTAGGAAATCAAATCAAGAAGGCTTCTTTCGTCCAGGGCTCCTTTTATCAAAAGGAGTGGAGAGAGGATGATCGAGACGAGGAACCCGATGAAGTGGGAGAGGGCGCTGTACTTGTCCTTTACAATGAAGAGTGAGTTTCTTTCGTTTTGGGGAACCATAATGTTGATAACCATTCTTTACTCCTTGCAAATAACCGAACATGGTTGTATAACAAACTTGTAATCGGTTTTTTAAAAACTTATATATAGTTAATCTGTGTTGAATAAACTTGTCAAGAGTTTTTTAAAAACTTATCTTAAGTTTAAGGAGAATTTATGATTCTTGAATTAGATAAAACCACTATCGACCGCATCTCATCCTACTCGCTGCCGTCTTTCTCCGAGATCCCTGATGTGGGGCTCTATCTCAACCAGGTCGCAACATACATTAATAGATATCTTGAGCCTTTCCTGGGCTTTGAACTAACGGAGTCGATGATCAGTAACTATGTAAAGAAGAAGCTCATTGCAAATCCACAGCGTAAGCAGTATTCGCGCGAGATGATTGCCTATTTGATGTTCATTGCACTATGTAAGAGTGTAGCCACTCTTGACGACATACAACTCCTCATAAAACTCCAGAAGGAGAACAACCACACTGTGGAAGCTTCATACACATTCTTCAGGAATGAGTTCGAGGCTATTCTTTCCTCCGTCTTCGGTATTAGTAAGGGCGAGAAAAGAGAAGAAGAAAGAGAAAGCCTCGAAGAGGAGCTCTTATGTAAACTCATTGTCGCTATAGCACATAAGATCTATGTCGACATGGCATTCAGAATGCTGGAGGGAAAGGAAAAAGATGGAGAGGACGATAAGAGATAACTACTTCATAGGGCTCACCCTCCCGGAGGATGTGTCATCACGTATAGAAAAAGAAAGAGAATGGATGAGACGGACATGGGGGAACAGAAGCGGCATGGGGACAGTTCCCCACATAACGCTGATTCCTCCGTTCTACAGTAATCTATCTGTGAAGGCACTCCTCTCTATACTTTCTTCAATCAAAAGCGATCGTATTGATGCCGTTGTCTCCGGTCACGGTTCCTTCGGGGAAAGGACGATATATGCCGCAGTCGAAGAGAACAGAGAGATGACTGAACTCCAGAGGAAACTCAAGAGAGTACTAAGGGAGAGTAATATCGCATTCAAGGACGAGAAGAAGTTCACGCCTCACATTACGATAGCGAACCGTGATATCAAACCGGAATCTTTCGTTCCTTCTATGGAATACTTGGAGAGCTTGAATTTACATGGGGAGTTTGTGCTCTCGTCTTTCTCTCTTTTCTCCTTCATTGATTACCGCTGGCGTATTATGGGGGAAATCAGATTTTCTTCCTGATGTCTTTTGCGGCTGAGTAGGCGGATGCAAGAGCAAATGTGAGGTTGTATCCTCCGCATTCTCCGTCCGTGTCGATGACTTCTCCCGTGAAGTAGAGATTCCCGACAAGCTTTGACTCTCCGCTTCCGGGCTTTATCTCGTTTGTGTCGACGCCGCCTTTTGTCACCATCGCCCCTTTGAAGGATGATTTAAGAGCTTTTACTCTCCATGCTTTAAGAGTCTTTATGATATTCAGGAGTTCTTCTTTCCTGAGCGATGCGACATTCGTCTCCTTGAGAGAGGGAAAGAGAAAGAGAAGAAGAGAGTGTGGGAGAGAGGTTATCTCTCTTATGGCATTGATGGCGTTCATCTTTCCGTTGAGGCTCTTTATTGCTTCGGCACTTATATTATCGAAGAATGTGATTTCAATCTCCCCGTCTTTCTCTATTGAGCGTGAGATGTTCTCTGCAGCCGGTCCCGATATTCCCCTCCTCGTAAATACTACCGCACCATCCTGTTTCTCCTTCCCGGTCTTTATAGTGACGGAGGAAACAGAGACCCCTTCAAGAGGAGATGTATCAATTGAGAGTCTTATAGGAGCGAGGGCGGGAGCAGGCGTTATGACTCTGTGCCCGAAAGAAGATGCAAAAGAGTAGCCGTCACCGGTGCTTCCCGTCTCGGGGTAGCTCTTACCGCCTGTAGAGACTATGAGGATATCGGAAAGGAATGTGCCTGAAGTTGCCTCGACAATGAAAGTATCATCTTCCTTCTTTGTAGAGAGCACCGTCGTGTCATAGAGAATCTTTCCACACCCTTTGAGCAGCGCGTCCCTTATATCCACACTTCTTTCGGATACCGGAAAGACCTTTCCGTCTTCACGGATGTATGTCCCGACAGAAAGAGACGAGAAGAACTCTCTTATTTTCTCAGGCGGGAATGAGTATATGAAGGATGATACAAACTTCTTCTTTTCATAGTAGTGGGTTATGAACTCGCCTGTCTCTCCGGAGTGCGTTATGTTGCACTTTCCGTTCCCCGTGATAAGAAGTTTCAAACCGCATTGGCTGTTTTTCTCGATAAGGAGTGAAGACGGCAGTAAATGAGATAAGAGGAGACCCGATGCGCCTCCTCCTATTATGATTGTTTTATATCTCTTCACGCTCTTATCAGGCATTTATCTTCTTTTTTCCATCTCTTTCACAAGATATGGAATGACAGCTTCGAAGTCGACGCCGTATGTGTTGTAGTTGTCGTGGCTGAGAGTTTCCTCTATCGATTTCACGACATAGTCTGCTGCAAGAGCATATGCCTTCTCTGTTGTGAAGCCGTTGATCATTGCTGCTGTGAAGACTGAGGCGAAGATATCGCCGGTGCCGTGGAAGGATGTGGAGATCTTCTTATGGAAGTACCATGAGTATTTTCCGCTTCCGCTGTCATATGCGCATATTCCGATTTTGCCTTTGACGCCCTTGAGATCGTCCTGGTCCTTGTCGAACGAGACGCCCTTGAGAATTACGTGGCGTGATCCGAGAGACGAGAGTCTCTTCATCAATGCTTTTATATCGTCCTCGCTGTAGTCTCCTGCCATGTACTTTTCCCCGAGGAGGAATGCTGCCTCCGAGAGATTGGGGAGGATATAGTCTGCGTATGAGCAGAGTCCAGCCATGTGGGACGCAAAGTTCTGATCGAACCCGGGGTAGAGAGAGCCGTTATCGGCCATACACGGATCGACTATGACAAGTGTATCCTCACCTTTGAAGCGGGTGATGAGATTCTTCATAAGCTCGATCTGCTCCAGGGATCCCAAGTACCCCGTATAAATACCGTCAAACTTGAACTTCTCCTTCTCCCAATGGTCGAGGATAGGAAGGACCTCGCCCGTCAGATCATGGAATGTAAAGCCCTTGAATGCGGTGTGTGTGCTTAATACAGCCGTCGGGATGATAGCTGTTTCTATCCCCATGGCCGAGATAATCGGAAGTGCAACGGTGAGGGAACACTTTCCTATGCATGATATATCCTGAACAGTAACTATTCTTTTCATTTTCAACCTCTTCTCTATAGAATGGTATGTTTTTTAACTTAAAAGGTAAATAAGGCTGTTTCTCACGGGATGAAGTAGAGGAGATATGTACTCTCTCCGTCCTGCGGGTGCTGCTCGGCGTTATCCCAATTCTCGAGAAGAGAGGAGAAGAAGTCGGACGCAGTCTGCCTCTCGGGAATGAATGCCGTGTAGCCGTTGACCTCTCTTTTGTCCCTTATATCAACAACATCGCCCTCATCATCTATCGTGTAGAAGGGGACTTCTATTTCCGTTGTTTTATCTCCCGAGTGTTCCCATCCCAGGTGTGAGAGTACCTCGAGAGTGAATGCCCCGTGAGATTCCCAGACGTCGTCTCCCACCTCTATCGCATACTCTTCACTTGTCTCATCCATTGATGATGCACTCATCACCTCGATATTGACAGCATGATCGAAGAAGCTGTCATCGATGTAATCGGAGAGGTTGTCTGCAGCGTATCCGGAGTAGCATGCATCGATTATGAGGACGGAGTCGCATTTAAGGAAAGAGAGTGCTGCGTAGAGCATGTACATTTCAAGACTAGAGCAGTCAGAGTAATAGTTTTCGTCTGTGTAAGCCGTGGCAAGAATTCCGGTCTTATAGCTCTCGCTGCTCATCTCCATGGCGTCTACGATATCGAAAAGGGTGAGTTCGTCTACGTCGAAGACGGCAAGCCTGTCAAGAACAGTCTCCTCAGTGATCGTATCGAGATCGACGACTGCATCCATTTCCTCTCTTGTGATTTTTCCGCTTCTCACAAATGGCATAAGAAGCTGGGCTATATCTTCGGATGTAAATGCATCCTCGCTTCCACCGTGTCCGGAGTAATAGACGATCAGAAGATCATCGTAATCGAGGTCGGATGAAAGGAGCACTTCGTTGATTATGTTCTCGTCGGAGGGATATGTCGGTGTATCCTTTATGTCGAAGAAGTCGAACCATATATCATCATCAATTGCTGTAACCGCTACATATATTTCATAGAGTGTATCGGCATCCTTCACTCTGTCACGGATGAGCCACATATCATCATCGAGTTTGTATTCTGTTGTGTCAAAGGAGTCGGTGTTGAGAGAGAGTAGTACATCTTCAACCGGTGTAAGGAGATTCCCGTTTGGAACTATTATCTCGATGTAGTAGTCTCCTTCTCCTTCCTGGAGCATCAACGTGCTCTCGAACTCCACGCCCTTTGCCTTCATGACGTTCTCGACGGCTGCAGCCATCTCGGTTGCATCATTGATTGTTCCGTAGAGGACCATATCTTCATCGGGGGAGTTGGTGTAGTCGATACCTATTGATATCATACGGACTTTGTCGGGAGTGGCGGATAGTGAGACAGCGAGAAGAATACATAAGAATATAGAGAGGGGTTTTTTCATTGCGGTTCCTTTATTTCTGGACGATTGTATCGTTGTCACAACGTGTTTTCAACCCTCAGAGAAAGCCGGGAGTAGATCCTAATGTGGAAATTCGATGGTGTCGTATCATCATGTTGTTAGGAGAGTTCTAAATGCTTATGTTCTTCTTTTCTAACATCTTGAAAACCCATAAAGTAAAGATAGTAGATCCAGATTTAGGTGATAGTTTAATCAACAAGGTGGTTGGTTTTACACTTTTTCAATGAATAAATGATAAAAATCTACACTTTTGCAAGGAAAAAAAGTGGGATAATCAGCACTTTTTCAAAAATGTGTTCAAAAGACTTACACTTCTAAGATTAACGATATGGAGAGGACAAAACTTGATTAATAATGAAATCTTTCATTTCAAAAATGAATCGATTATGCTTTTCGTTTCAAAAATGAAATGATAGACTGTTCTCATGAGATATATATGGCAGAACAAAGACTGGCCGGCTTTCATATATGATTCTTCGTCTGTCTCGGAGGCTCTGGCACTGCTTGAAGCTGAAAGAGAGAAGGTTGACTACGCCTACAGCTTAGTCGATAAATCGACAAGGAATATAATAATGACGGGAAAAATTGCCGAAGACATAGTCTCGTCTCTTGCTATAGAAGGGGAGGCAATCGACTACGGCTCTCTATACTCTTCTGTGGCGAAACATCTTGATGTAGTTTTACTTGGGGAGGTAAGAAAGAACAGCTATGCGGAGTCTGTGTTCCGTGTTGTCACAGATGCTGTGGAAAACAAGGAAGATCTTACCCATGAAAGACTTTTCAGCTGGAACAAGGGGCTCTTTTTAAACAAGGCAGGAATCAAACCGAAGGTTATCGGAGCCTACCGTACTTCTCCCGAGTGGGTGATGAAATATCATAAGATGGAGGGAGAGGTGGTATATGAAGCGGTAAATGCAGACTCGGTCCGCTATGAGATGGAGAAACTCCTGGAATATGTAAACGGAGAGAATGGCGTGAATCCATTTGTGAAAGCCGCTGTTGCTTCTCTTTGGTTTGTTCTCATTCATCCGTTTGAAGATGGAAACGGGAGAATCTCAAGAGCGCTTGCAGACTACATAATGAGCCGAAACTACTTTTCTTCTCTGCCACTTCCGGGGATTTCGACGGGTATTCTCCGTGACAGGGCGGAGTATTATGAGAAGATAGAGAATGCATCGAAGAGTGAGAGTATGGATATTACCGGGTGGGTCCTGTGGTTCCTTGGTATGATAAGAGAATGTTTCATCCTCTCCAAAGAGACGCTGAGAAAGACTCTTTCTGTAACAGCCTTCATGAAATCTCTTGATCCGAACGAATACAACTCAAGGGAAATGAGTATGCTCTACAGACTCTCCGACGGTTCATTCTACGGGAAAGTAACGACAGAGAAGTGGGCGCGTCTTATGAAGTGTTCGAATGCCGCGGCGTATAGAGATATACAGCACCTTGTCAGGAAGGACTTTCTTATTCCATCCGGCGGGAGAGGAAGAAGTACAAGTTACTCTTTTGATAGTAATTCCATTCTCATGAATCCTTGACGTCCAGCGTCACCGGTGCTTTTCACTAAGAGGGAAGATATTTAGACTGTGAGAATGGATATTACAATTCTCACGATATTTCCCGAAGTATTCGATTCCTTCTTGAAGATGCCTCTTGTCGAGAGGGCGATAAAGAAGGAGATTGCCTCTATTAATGTGGTCGATATCAAACCCTATGCGGGAGGATCGTTCAGACACATAGATGACTCTCCATGCGGCGGCGGGAAGGGAATGATTCTCCGTTTCGACACGACTATGAAAGCAATGGAAGCCAATAGAAGTGAAAAGAGCAGGGTTATTCTTCTCTCTCCGAAGGGAGAGGTCTACTCACAGAAGAAGGCGAGGGAACTTTCGAAGGAAGAGGACATTGTTCTGATCTGCGGTCACTACGAGGGAGTCGACAGACGTGTCGAGGACCATGTTGATGATATGATCTCCATCGGTGACTATGTCCTCTCCGGCGGAGAAACGGCAGCTGAAGTTGTCGTCGACAGCATAGTGCGGCTTCTTGACGGCGTCATCAGAGAGGGCGCAACGGATGACGAAAGCCACGAGAATATTCTTCTTGAGTATCCGCAGTACACAAAGCCCGTGGAGTATATGGGAGAGCGTGTTCCCGACATTCTCCTCTCCGGCAACCACGGTGCGGTGGAAAAATGGAGACATATCGAGGCATTGAAGGACACAAAGAGGCTGAGACCCGATCTCTATGATAAATATCCTCTTTCCGATGAAGAGAGGAGAGCTCTCGAAGAATATTAATCCTTTACTCTCTAACAGATTCCCAGTCTGATGCAGAGTCCGGACGGCCTCCTTTTTACTCTGTCGGAGCCGGCTTTGAAGACAATAAAGTCGTATAGATCGGAAATGTGAACTTTTCTTCATAAAGCGTACACATTAATTCATAATTTCAACAGAAAACCGTGAAGATAGAAGAGGGGAAAAGTTATATCTTATAGTCAAGAAAAGCGAATAAATTGTTTTTTCTTCAATCCCTCCTTTGTTGGGCCATGGCATTATCCCCCGCTGTGGCCCATTTTCTTTCTCCTTTTCTACTGTTAAGATGGGCTATGGTTGTAATCAGAGAATACCGAATAGAAGACAAACCCTGTCTCGAGAAGATATGTCGTGTGACCGATCTAAATCATCTATCCGACGATCTGCTCTTTTCCCTCTATCTTGAGCCCTACCTTACACTCGAGAGTGCCGTTGTTCTTGTTGCTCTCGTGAACGGAGTGAGTGCTGGCTACATACTATGCGCCCCGGACTACGAAGCGTGGAGAGAGCACATTGAGAAGAGCGTTGTTCAAAAGTACAGAGAGAATGTTGAGGAGACTGTGTGCTCTTATCTTCCATATAAGGACACTTATCCTTCCCATCTTCATATCGACATCCTACCACGCTATCAGCGGATGGGGATAGGCCACATGCTTATGGATGAACTCATCGCGAGGCTCAAGGAAAAAGAGAGCGGGGGATTGATGCTTCTTGTCGACCCCGATAACACAAAGGGCGTCTCGTTTTATAAGAAGTACGGGTTCCTTTCACTTGATGATGGTGGAAGTGCATTCGGATTAATTCTTTCATAGGAAGAAACTACATATATTCTTCATAGAGTCTTTATTGAAAACTTCCGATTAGCATTTATTATATAGCCAAGTAAGAGAAGTTTTTTTCATATATTTATTTCCAAATCCTCCTTCAGCCGTTTTACACGGCTGTTTTTGTTGCCGCTGACAATTTCGACCACAAAAAGTGCTTATATATTCAGGAGGTGCTGAAATGAAGAATGCACTATATTACATGGATTTTCTTGTGATGGACTGGATCCTGGAAAAAGAAGGAGCTTTAAGAGAGATGTATCTTACACTTCATGAGGGTGTGGACGATATCGAGGAGGGGGAGATCGAGTGGTTCAGAAAGCGCTACACAGAAGAACCGGCTCCTCTCTACTCGTTCATATTCATTGCACGCGGTGAGTTCTTCATCCACTTTCTCTCCCATGATCCTCTCAGCGAAAATGAGATCAATGAGTTGAAAGAATACGGGTTGAAGAATTACCACGCTTATGTCGATGAGTTCTATCAATACAACAGGAGTAAAGCTCCTCTCTTCCGTATGGGAGTAATCGTAATGGCATGAGCCAGTCCACTTCCTTCATACATCTTTTGTTTTTCCTCTAAAGCGGTGATAATCAGGGAAACGGAGGAATGTATGAAGGCATTGATTATAGGTGGAACCGGTACGATATCGAGCTATGTGGTGAGGCGCCTTGTCGATAAGAAGTGGGATGTGTGGGTGCTGAACCGTGGTCATAATTCTAAGAGGCTTCCAGGGGGAGTGACAGAGCTCACTGCCGATATAAAGAACGAAGATGAAGTCAGAAGAGTTCTCGGAGATCTTTCTTTCGATACCATCTCCGAGTTCACTGCATTTAAAAAGGAAGATGTCGAAAGAGATTACCGCCTCTTCTCAAAAAGGACGAAGCAATATATCTTTACATCGTCCGCCTCTCTGTATCTCAAGCCTTCGGGAAGTTACATCGTAAATGAAGGAACACCGCTTTCCAATAAGTATTGGGAGTATTCAAGAGAGAAGATCGAGTGCGAGGAGTATCTGATGTCTCTCTCGAGAGAAGGGCTTTTCAATATAACAATTGTCCGCCCGAGTCATACATACTCAGAGTACAGCATTCCTTTCGCTTTCAGGGGCGACAGTGCCTGGAGCGTTATAAGCCGCATGATCAAAGGTAAGAGAGTGATTATCCCGGGAGACGGCACCTCTCTATGGACGCTGACACACAGCGCTGACTTTGCAAAGGGCTATGTCGGACTCATGGGCAATATTCATGCGTACGGCGAGGTCTTCAATATAATGGGGGATGAGGTATTGACCTGGAACGAGGTATACAAAACCATTGCCGATGCTCTCTCTCTTCCCTTCACCCCCTGTTATGTCCCTTCTGTTTTCCTAGGGCGCACAGGCGCAAGATACGGCTATGACTATACGGGATCCCTTCTCGGAGACAAAGCCAACTCGTCACTCTTCGACACGTCGAAACTCAAAAGAGTTGTTCCTGAAATGAGTACGGAAATTCTCTTTCATGAAGGCATAAGAGATGCTCTTGATTACCTTCTCTCCCACAAAGAGCTCCAGAGAGAAGACGAGAAGTTCGACCTCTTCTGTGACAGGGTGATCGCAGCAATGGATGAAGCGGAGAAGATGGTCTAAACGCCGAATCTTCCGGTATCTAAACGCCGAATTCTTCGGGGTCTAAGCGGCGAATCTTCCGGGATTTGAGAAGTAATTCTTTATTATAGTTTGAAATACTTCTTGTTGAAAAAACGGTGATTTCATGATATAAAAAATACCATGGAAACGTACTTAAAAAGGCTCATTGACGAGAAGGTGGAGAGATATCTCTCCTCGTTCGGCGCGGTCTCGATTGTCGGCCCAAAATGGTCGGGAAAGACGAGTACCGCTCTCCATCACGCTCAAAGTGCCTTCTATCTTACTCCGACTCCGGAAATCCCCGAGCCTCTTGTACTTGCAAAGCTTGATCCTTCTGTCATCTTCAAGGGAGATAATCCCAGACTGATAGATGAATGGCAGCTTATGCCCGAGATCTGGGATATGGTCAGAGGAGACGTTGATAGAAAAGGGAAGAAAGGGCTCTATCTTTTAACGGGGTCATCTGTCCCGCCGGAGATAAAACCGGGAAAAGTCATCCGTCACAGCGGGGCGGGCAGAATCGGCAGGCTGACAATGTCTACAATGTCGCTCTTTGAGACAGGTGATTCATCAGGAGAAGTCTCTCTTATGTCACTTTTCAACGGAGAGGATGTGTCAGGAAACCTACGTCCCGTAGGACTCGAGGAGCTTATCTACTACATTATAAGAGGGGGATGGCCGGGGAACCTGACGACTGAGGACGCTTCGATTATCCCGAAAGATTACCTTGATAGAATCTATGACTATGAAATCAGGGAACTCGGCATAAAGAGAATGGACTTATTGAAGTTCAGACGTTTCATGTATTCACTTGCAAGAAATGAAAGCACGGTATGCTCCATATCTACACTGAAAAATGATTCTTCTTATAACGGGAAGACGATTGATGACGATACTGTTCTGAGATATCTGTCGATTCTTGACGATTTGTTTCTTACATCAAACCAGGAGGCATTCTCTCCTGATTTCAGGTCGAGAACAAGATTGAAAATAGGGGAGAAACGGCATTTTGTCGACCCGTCGCTTACTGCCGCCATAGCCGGTGCAAACGAAAAGAGCCTTATGAGAGATTTGAGATACCTTGGTTTTCTTTTTGAAAGTCTCGTCGAGCATGATTTGAGAATATACGCCGAAACATTGGGAGGAAAGCTCTTTCATTACCAGGATTATAATGAAGATGAGGTTGATGCCGTGATCGTCCTTGATGATATGCGTTTTGCTCTCATCGAAATCAAGCTCGGATACAGCGATGTTATGGATAAGGCTGCATCGTCGCTCTTGAAAGTTGCCGGAAAGCTTGAAAAGAAGCCTGAGTTCACGGCCGTTATCTCGGGAACAGCCCCCGTACCTTTCAAAAGGCCGGACGGCGTCTATGTAATTCCTTTGACTTCCCTGAGGCCGTGATTGAGGAGAAGAGGCTGTTACTCCTTCTCCTCTTCACCGGTGTTTTTCGTCTTCTTTCTTTTCTTCACGCACTCCGTCAGGAGGTACTCTATCTCCCCGTTGAGGGACCTGAATTCATCGTCCGCCCAGCGCGCAAGTTCGTCATAGAGCTCCTTCTTGATTCTGAGCGGGATCTGTTTCTTCTCTGCCATTAGTAAAGAGACCCTGTATTGAGTACGGGATTTGCTTCCTTACTCGAACATAGTACAACCAGCAGGTTCGATACCATATTTGCCTTTCTCTCCTCATCGAGATCGACAACTCCTTCGCTCTTGAGTTCATCGAGAGCCATCTTCACCATTGACACAGCCCCTTCGACGATCTTACGTCTTGCTGCTATTACTGCAATTGCCTGCTGTCTCTGGAGCATTGCGGCCGCAATTTCGGGAGCATATGCAATTTGATTGAGCCTCACTTCTATAATCTCGAGTCCGGCGTCTTTTACTCTCTCCTCGAGCTCTCTCTTCATCTCCTCTGCAATGAGGACAGATGAACCCCTGAGCGTCTTCTCGCTCTTATCATCATCGTCATCGTTGTCATCTATGATGTCGTAAGGGTAGAGGCGTGCGATGTTTCTTATAGTCGAATCTGTCTGGTTTGAGAGGTACTCATGATAGTTCTCGACATTGAGAACTGCCTTGGTGGCATTGGTTACTCTCCACATGACGATTGCACTCACTTCGATGGGGTTACCGAGTCTGTCGTTCACCTTCTGGTTGCCGTTGACGAATGTCGATATCTTCAGGGAGACCTTCGACTTCGATTTGGCAGTATTTTCACTTTCCCCGCCTTCGGGATTGTTCTTCACGCCCGATGATTTCTCCTTTACAGAGAGGTTTGTGCAGAATGGATTGATGAACCAATAACCGCTTTCATAGAGTGTTCCGTAATACCTTCCGAAGAGAGAAAGCACAAGAGCTTCATTCGGCTTTATAATCCTCAAGCCGCAGCAGAGGACAACTCCGAGAATTGAAGCCGCGCATGCCGCAATAAGACTCAACACTCCGCATAAAGTATTGTCATCTTCGAAGGATGCGCCCATGAAAACAAAGAGTGCTGTTGATAAGATAAAAAGGAAAATTACGAGAAAAAGAAAGACAAAACCACTTTTCGCCTTCAATATCTTCTCTTCGCCGAATACTGTGTTTGACATACCGTCCTCCTCTGATATTAGAATGATATCATAATGAATACAGTAGTCAACAGGTTAGAGGCAGAAGATAACCCCGGTTTCCCGGGGTCAGGTTAATCAAGAATTCCTGTAAGGTAGGCTATTGTGTATGCCGCCTGGCTGAGTGTTATCTTCTCCTGGATGATTGTCATCTTGTCTGTGAGGACTTCAATCTCCTGGGAGAGTACATTTGTCTTCGATATGGACCCGGCTTCATACTGCCTCTGGAGTAAATCAAGTCTCTCTTCGGCTTCTTCAAGCTTCAGATCATAGTACTCGAGTCTTGTGAGGCTGAGTTCGATCTGACTGAGGTTAGTCTCGGCCGCTGTCGTCAATTCGTCGATTGCATTGTCGTAGTCGGCAAGTGTTCCCTCGACTTCGCTCTCTGCATATTTCACTGCATTGAGCTTCTTTCCGCCGTCCCAGATTGTGGTGCTTACTGCAACTGTCAGGTAGAGGCCGTAGTCATCGGTTCTGTACCAGTTTTTCTCGGCAAGAGGAAAAGCTGAGCCTCCGTAGGTAAGAGATACCTGGAGAGCAAAATCCGGTTTCCAGTAGAGCGAGTTCTCTGCGATCTTCTTCTTGAGCTCATAGGCTTTTGTCTGACTCTTGAGCATACTTATCGAAGCGCTGTCGGAACGTGTCGTGAGCGCAATTACATCGTCCTTATTGAGGGATGCGATTTTATAAATCTCCTCCTCATTGACGGTATAGTCGATGTTGTTCTCGTCGAGATCGTCTATTGCCGATATCGTCTTGAGGCTCTTGAGATTGTCGCTGTACTCCTTGTTGAGTTCCTGCTTCTTGACATCAACTTCGAGTGCCGAGATCTTCGCCTTTGTGACATCTTCCTTCAGCATCATTCCGCTCTCATATGCATCCTGACTCATCGAGACAAGCTCATACGCCTTCTCTTTTGTCTCGTCGATGAGTGTATAGAGCTCATTCATGTAAACGAGGGCTGTAAGCCTTGTCTTGAGTTCGACCGAGAGCTTGTCCGTGCCGTCCTTTACGCTGAGTGCCCTGATGTTTGCGATCTCGGAGTAGAGGTTGACGGAAGCCGGAATCTTACCCCATGTGAAGATCGGCTGCGTTATCGTGAGACCGGCATTGTAGTAGATATCCTTCATTCCCTTATAAAGGGTGAGGTATTCTCCGCTTGCAGCACCGGGTACCGTTATACCGAGCTGGGACGAGAGTTCATCAACACTTACTGTTGTCTTCCCGATAGGGGGATTGGGCATATAAGTCGTGGTGAGAAGAAGTTCTATGTTGGGCTGGTAATTTGCCTTAGCGTCCTTAACATCCAACAGGCTCTGCTTATATGTCTCGTTCAGCTTTCTTATTTCTGCGTTCCCGCTCTCCATACTCTTCTCGATATCGGAGAAGGTGTAGGATGTACTTTCCTCCACTTCCTCCGAAAAGAGAGGAGTCATAATCAAGAGGAGCGATAGAACAACTAATACTATTCTTTTCATACTCCGTCCTATCACGATCCAGATTTGTAGAGCATTACGCTGAAGTCTGTTGTCATGCTGTTGTACTCAAGAGTGCCGTTTACAGCTTCTGTCTGTGTTTTTGGACTGGAGCTGCTGGTGATATCGGATCTCTTTGTATATTTTACAACCAACTTTTCTGCGGTTCCTGCATAGCTTACAGTTCCACTACTACTATCATCATATGTCAACTTTAGTTTTATGCCTGCTCCGAGTCCTGTGAAACGGCCGTAATCACTGATTACCTGATTAGTTGAAGCTGTTGAATCAACTCTCTTTGTGGTTACAGTGTAATTATTAACCAGAGTTGATGAATCACCCTTATAAAGATAAAGCTCGTCTCCGTAGTCATCTTTATAGCCGTAGCCGGAAGCTTCAGAAGTACCAGTTGTTGAAATAAGGTATCCCGAGATTCCTGTGGACGGAAGTGTCAGGTAGTTCTTTCTGAAGTAGACCTTCTGTGTGACGGTATCTTTGTCCTGGGAGAGTTTGAGTTCAATTTTTTCTGTTGATGTATCCACCACCTTTGCATTATCTTTACTTTTTGTCCAGGTCCACTTTTCATCGTCTGTGTCATTATCCTTGAAACTTGTAAGTGTAAGGGTAGGTGTGTATGCTGCTCCATCCTTAACTTTCTTGAACTTGACGCTGATTGTGTAGCTTCCTGCATTTGCAGTTGTAGTTGTGACGTTGGCAGTCTTGGTCTCTTCGCCGTTGTTGTAGCTCCATGTGAAGTCGATCGGATCCGTGACGGAGTCGGATGCTTCTGTACTGCTGCCGTCGATAAGACTTACTGTAACGGCAACAGTCTTCCACTTGTTTGTAAGGTAGATGTTGGTGTTCTTGTATTCCTTGTCGGTTGTTTCGTACGTGCATTCGATTTTACCATCTGTCGGTTCTTTTGTAAGACTCCAGTCAGAGCCTGTCTGGATGTCGTAGATGGTGACTGTAGGAACACCGTTCTTTTTCCCATCTGCATCATATTCCTTGTACTTGACTGTGATTGTAGCTGTGCCGTTTGTGAAGGAGTCTACAGTTGCACTTACATTCTGGTTTGTTCCGTCATAGCCGTCTGCGTACCTGTACTTGAATGATATCCCGCTTGTGCTTGTGATAGTGGAATCTGTTCCTGTTGAGGTGGAAGAGCTTTCATCACTGTCCTTGAGCTTGATTACGAGCGTCTTTGTTGTCGTTGCCTTATCCATATAAACAATACCGAAGTTATTGGACTTGTCGGACTGGATTGTTCTTCCGTCGACCTTTGTTAGACCGTAGTCCTTGTGGAATGCAAGGAGATAGATAGTCTTGCTGTCGGCATCCTTGCCGTAGGCGGGGTTGTTTGTAAGCCACCTGAGGTTGGAGATGGAGAATGAGCCGTCTGATGCTGTCTTGGCAGACGGAACTGAGTTATCTGTAAACTCGCTCTTTCCGTCCCAGGAAGTATACTTACTGTTCCATGTGGACTCGTTGTCGTAGGCGTAGACCATTACGTCCGATATCCCTCCGTTTGTTGTGGAAGATGTCTCGCGGGCGCTGCGGTCTCTGACAGTTCCGCTTATTGCGGAATCGAAGACAGCTGAACAGGCTGTGAGCATTAACAGTACACAAAGTACTAATGAAGAAAGTTTAATTATCCGTTTCATCTGTTGTATTCTCCTTGGCTAGATTAGCCGTCTTTTTATTTATTTTCTTATAAGCTCTCTTGAGCTTGTTTCTCTCCAGTATGTAGTAGTAGATAGGCATCATATAGAGGGTGAGGATTGTGGAAGTTGCAAGTCCTCCCATGATTACCTGTCCCAGCGGTGCATATATCTCGGCACCCTCTCCCTTTGCAACAGCCATAGGTATGACACCCAGGACCGTCGTGAGAGTCGTCATCAATATAGCCCTCAGACGGGAAGCTGTTCCTTCCGCTGTCTCCTTGTCGAGGATTTCTCTCTCTTCTTCGATTGTGAGAAGACCCAGCGTCTCTGTGTACTCATCGAAAGGTATTCCCTTTTCTTTGAGGAGTGCCTCTCTGTCCTGTTTACGTGCAAGGTTAGCATAGTCTGCGATGACAATACCGTTGTTTACAAGCATACCCACGAGTGAGACGATTCCGAGGATGGAGACGATGCTCATCGAGGAGTTGAATATTGTCAAAGCGAGAACTGCTCCTATGATACAGAACGGGAACAAGAGGAGGATCAGGAACGGCTGATCGAAGCGTTCGAATACTGCAACCATTACAAGGTATACAAGGAAGATTGCAATGAGGAGTGCTTCAAGAAGCGGGAGGAGTGAACTCTCGACGAGGTCGCCCAGTCCGCTTGTCTTTGTCGAGACACCGCTCTGGAGAGGATTCTTCTCGAGATAAGCGTTGATCTTCTCCGTTACGCTGTCGGTACTCTCCGTTGTAAGAGTTGCCGAAATCGAAAGGGAGTTTGCTCTGTCGTCGTGGTTGATCTGGCTCAGGCTCTCGTCAAGCTTCAACTCCGTTACGTTCGAAAGTGTAATTGTTCTTCCTGCAAGGGACGTGATCGAAATGTCGTTGAGCCTGTCTTCCGTGAGACTCTCTTCCTGTACGTCACTCGAGAGATGGATATCATACCGCTTGTCGGTGGATGTATCGTTGTACTTCCCGATATCTGTACCGTAGAAGAGGATGGCTGCTGTAAGACCTGCTTCCTGTGAGGGTACTCCGAGAGACGTCAGATAATCATACGTACCGTTGATGACGGCAGTCTTCGTGTCGTTGGAGGCATTGATCGAGACTGTCATTACTTCAGGATATGTCAAAAGCTCTGCTTCAATACGCTCTGCTTCTTCATAGAGGACATTGCTGTCGTCTCCGATGAGCGTGAGGCCGTAACCGCCGCCGTTCGAAACGAGGTTGATAAGTCTGTCGAATCCTCCGTTCGTGACACTGACAGTTGCGTCCGGAACCGTTGCGGAGAGTTTCTCCTGGATTTCCCTCATGATGACGTGAATGTCTCTGTCTCTGTCCTTTACGGCAACGAGAACGACGTGGATTGCACCCTCGCTCTTCTTTGCCTGCGAGATAGCTCCCATGTCCTTACCCGAGTATACGACATCGGTCTTGAGTTCCGGCGTCATGTCGATAACGATACTCTCGATCCTGTTCATCGCTTCCTTTGTATCTTCAAGAGAATATGTCTCCGGAAACGATACGGTTATATAGAAGTCACCGTTGTCTGTCGACGGAATGAAGGAGAACTGCATGTTCGGGAGGATGTATATACTGAGTACGAGAACAAGTAAGCCTGCAAGGAGCATGAATGGTGTATGACGCTCCGTGAAATAGAGCGATCTTGCATACTGCTTCTCGACGACCCCGAGTCCTCTTACTATGAAGTTCTCTCTCTTGGGCTTACGCTTCTCATCATCTTCCTTCAAAAGTTTCTTCATAAGGAACGGAATGTAGATGATGGCGACAACAAGGGATGCCGAAAGCGAGAGCATGAATGTAACCGAAACGTCCTTGAGGATCTGGCCGACAAGTCCGCTCATCATTGCGATGGGAAGGAAGACGACGATTGTCGTGAGTCCCGAACCCATGACGGATCCGATGACATCATCCGTTCCCTTGAAGATGGATTCGTTTACACTGTAGAGTGCCTTACCGCTCTCATCCGTTGCCTGATAGAACCTGTAAACCTGGTCTAGTACAAGAATAGCGGCTCCGACAATGTTACCCAGTGCAACGACTATACCCGAAAGTGAGAGGAGGTTGACTGTAATACCCATCAACTTCATGCCGATGAAGGTGAAGAAGATTGAAAGAGGAATGGAGAGGCCGATGATGATTGTTGCCTTCCAGTCCGAGAGGAAGATGAAGATGACGAGGACACCGATTATGATACCCATGACACCCGATTCTATAACTGTACTGAGGGACGAGTTGACGAGTGTCGAGTCATCGCTGACCATGCTGAACTTCAAGGCACCGTTGCTCTTCTCCTCTTCGGATGCGAGGATCTTCTTTACCTGGTTTGTTATCTCGATCGTGTTACCGTCACTGCGCTTACAGATGTCGACAGAAATGACTTCCTTTCCTTCTCTTGTTACATAGAAGTCTCCGCTCTTGTAATCGAGAGATACTGTTGCAACATCCCCGAGCTTTACAAGTCCTCCGTCGAGTGAATAGCCGACTGTGAGGTCCCTGATTTCATCAAGCGAGGAATACTTGGAGTCGAACTTCGCATCGATCTCCGTTCCTGCATATTTAACGGAGTCGAGAGGAATGGAGTAGTTGTTGTAGGAGAGCATCTGATAGACGGCAAGGGGACTGACTCCTCTGCTTTCGAGCTCGTCTATATGTAATACTACATCAACCGTTGCTGTCTTTGCGCCGTTGACTGTGATTGTCGATACACCCTCGATCTGGCTCAGCTGCGGCTTTATCGTCTCTTCGATGTAGTCTCCGATGGCGTTGATGTCGTCACCCTGGGCCTCCACGACGAAGGATGCGATAGGAAGCATCGTTGTACCTCCGACAAGGGCGTTCGGACGACCCGATATTCCAGACGGAAGATCGTCGATGAGGTTGTCGATTCTGTTTCTGACTTCATCGATTTCGTCATACGGGTCGATTCCGTCCTGGTATGTGATGGCGATGATAGAGGCGCTGTTTATCGACTGGCTCGTCATACTCTTGAAGTTCGGGAGTGTGACGAAGTCATCCTCCATTATTTCAGTAACGGTTTCCTCGATGTCCTGGCTCGATGCACCGGGGTATATTGTAAGTACATATACCATCGGGTTCGAGATGTCGGGAAGGAATTCCGTGTTTGTGTCGCTGACAGCCATCAAGCCGAAGACTCCGAGTGCAAGGAGCGTCATGGCGATGATGACGGGGTGGGCGACAGGATAACGTGTAAGTTTCATATCAGTTGCCCTCTACAATATTTACCGCCTGTCCGGTGAATATGGAATTCTGTCCGCTGATGACGAATGACTTGTCTTCGTATCCTTCGGGAAGAACGACATAGTCATCATTCATGAGGCATGACGAAAGATCGACGCTCTCGACAGTCATTGTCGACTCATCAACCCAATAGGCTGTGTCGTCGAGCTTGAGAGCCTTTCTCTCTATCGTGTAGCCTTCTTTCTCTTCAACTGTAATGTTTACCTTGACAAACATGCCCGGGCGGAATGCCGTCGGGTCGTCAAGCTTCAGGTAGAGCTTGAAGTTGCGGCTTGTCGAGTCGATATAAGGAGAGAGGGCTTTGATTGAGGCTGTGGTCGTCTCCTCCTTCGAGTATGTGGATTCGGGCTTTGTAACCGTGATCGTCACACTTGGGTTATCGGAAGTGAAGAGGCCGTAATACTTCTCGGAGAGGTTGAGATTCACCACCAGGTCCGATATGTCGGCAATAAGCGCAATGGGTGTTCCCTTTGCGGCTGTGCTGCCCTTACTTGAAATTGTCTTTAAAACAGTTCCCGATGCGTGTGCAACTACGTCGGTGTATGAGAGCTGGAGCTCGGCTAGTTCCATCTGGGCCTTGTAGGCATCTCTCTGTGCTTTTGTTGTATCGTAATCCTGCTGGGAAACAGCATTGCTCTTATAGAGTTTTTCAACTCTTTCGAATGAACTTTCATAAGCTGTGTAGGCTGCTTTCGCCTGCTCGAGCTGAAGTCTGTACGGCTCGGGATCGATCTTTGCCACTATATCGCCTTCATTCACCCAGTCACCTTCCTGGACATAATACTCAAGAATGGTGCCGTCAAGATACGGTGTGATCGGAATGGTGGAGTCGGCACTGACCGAGCTTGAGACAGTAATTATTTTCTTTACTGTTCTTACTTCCGCGTTGGTTACGGAAACGGGAGTGGTCGGTCTGTTGTAGACTGTCTCCGTTCTGGTGGAGTAGAACCATCTCAGAAGAAAGAAAAGTCCGACAAAGACTGCAATCAAGACAACGTACATCAACAATGTTTTAGATTTACTTGTTTTCTTAGCGTTCATCATATCCTCGCATAACAGCTTGAAATATACAAATAAAATGAATTTGTTCAACACATGAATGTTACAAATAATACACAATATCGTAAATAGCGTAAAATCCGACAAAAGTATAATAATTAATTATTTTTATTTCAACTACACATAATACAAAGAATTAATAAACAAATATAAAAATTCTCATGTAAATAAATAATCAGACAGCTGTATTTTTCTCCGACACTAGTTGCTTTTTTTCAGAAAAAGTTTATAACTCTCATCATGGAGCGAAAAACAAACAAGAACGGCATGCGATCACGCCGTCTTATAAGAGAGGCCCTCTTGAGGCTTCTCAAAGTAAAAAGTCCGAATGATATTTCGATTATGGATATAGTCAACGAGGCCGACATCAACCGTGCGACTTTCTACGCACATTATACGTGCCTGAGGGATCTCTTTGATGAGATAGAGAATGAAGTCATCGACAAGATGATGGCTCTCCTCAAGGATTTCAGAGCCGACAACTTCTTTTCCAATCCCGCTCCGCTTCTTTTACAGGTAAGTATAATCCTCAACGAGAATCTCGAGACATACAGAACGCTCATAAACACTCCGGGCTCCAACATGTTTCTCGAGAAACTGAGACTCATCTTCGTCAACTACCTCGAAAAGGACAGTTCAATCCCCGAGGAAGTGAGATCTTCAAAGGGCTTCAAGCTCCGTGTCTATTATTTCGCGGGAGGTTTGACGACTCTCTATCAGGAGTGGTTCAACGGCAATCTCGAGTGCACACTCTTCGATATTCCTCTGGAAGTGAGCAAGATGTTCTCGTCAAAGGATAATGTAGCGTGTATGAAAGTGCCGGAGGGAGAGTAGGTATTACATTTGGAGCCGAGCGGAATTGAACCGCCGTTTATGCCATGCGAAAGCATCGTTCTACCACTGAACCACGGCCCCGTAAGTACATTATATGTTTTGTCGTCTTTGTTGTGAATTACCCTCCTGCATTAATTGAGGGCTTTTGTTGGATTATCGATATGAATTATGAGAGTGTGTCTGTTCACCCTTCATCATGCTACTTTTCAGAGAGCTGTGCTGCAGATAGACTGCTTACCTTGACAAGTACGAACCTCATTACCTTAGGAATCTTCCCTAAATGATATTGATTATAGCTTTTCCTCAAAATACTTTAGATTGCTCTTTGATATCTTTCTGGAATTTGCTGCTGACTTGATAATCCTCTCGAGAAGTTCTTTTGACACCGGTGGCTTTGCGTTAAATGTCCCATACTCAAGACAGCTTTCGATGTAGTCCTTTTCAAAAAGTACAACCTCTTTGTAAGCAACATATGACTTATGCTTAATGAATTCATGCTCTCCTGCTTCCAGAATACATGCAGGGTCATCAAGCTTGGGGTTATCTTTCCATGAAGATACCATTACACAGGGACAGATGACATCACCTCCGTTATCATATTCATCCAAAACTATAATAAAAAGGTGCTTGTCATTCCTTGGGTACCTAAATAAGAATGAATCTCCGGCCTTAACCATATAGTTCCCTGTTCTTGAATGTTATACGCTGCAGCTCTGAGGAAAGCTCCAGGTCAGACAGAGCCTCTTCTTTCTCTTTCTCGTTTGTTATTGTTGCAGCTATGATGTCTTCAATAGGAAGGGGAATGCGCGAACGCCCGGGATTCTTCCACTCGGGAAAAGAATGCGTGTATTCAGAAAGTTCAAACTGGCTTTCGTCTGTATGATCATCGTTTACTGCCTTAAGAATATCCTTTTCTTCTTCCGACAACATATCAAAGGGGTGTTTGCTTCCTTTGAGTTCTGCAATATATGCTTCCTTGTCTATAGCAATTGTTTTTTTCCACGGGCTGTTTTCAGGTAAATCACCCCAGTGGCGGATACAGTCATATATTCCACTGACAACAGGACCGTATTCCATTGAATAATATGAATCCGTCGTTATCGAATAATGATACTCCGATAGAGATATTCTGTCCGCCATATACAACAGCTTCATCAGCTTCATATACGGCAGTTTATTTCTATTCAGAGACAGCAAGAAGGCAGCGGCATCAGTTGCCTTCCTTTCATCAAAGACAAAACTAACCATAATTCACCAGCCTCCCTACTAATTGTCAAAGAAGAGTAGAAATAAATCAAGTGAGCAAAGTTATGAATGTAACAAATCTCGATACATTTCTCTCGAGGTAATTTATGTTTGTAGAACAATTGCATGGGAACTGTGCTATAGTGATAGTGCTCGGGAGATGAGATCAAATGTTGGGTGGTGACCAACTTTGGTATTCCGCCAGGAGAGAAAGATGTTTATTAGAGCGATAGAGATTGAAAACTTCAGATGTTTTGAGAAATTGCATGTTGCATTGGACAGGAACTGCAATGTCGTTATAGGCAGTAACGGTGCCGGAAAGACAGCTTTCCTGGAAGCTGTTGCTTCGGCAGTCAGTGCATATCTCATCGGGTTTGATGGACAGACATACTTCCATATTTCAAGAGATGACATACGAAGAAAGAGAACTCTGATAAACCATACAATAGACGAACAATATCTTCTTCCACTCAGAATAAGTGCCTGCGGTGAGATAGCCGGCACGGATTTTTCCCGGGAGGACTGGTGCCTTGAGCTGGGAAATGCCTCAGGACGAGCCAGCCACAAGGGAATCCAGAAGATAATACAGTATGTTGCCGGTATCCAGTCATCACTCAGAGAAGGAAATCCCGATATTGTTCTTCCTGTTGTCTCCTATTATTCCACTGCAAGACTTTGGAAGAAAAAGGAGAAGAGGAGAAGTGACACCAGAAAATCATTCATGAGACAGAACGGCTATCTTGACTGTATGGCCATAGAGACGGATGCGGAGAAGATGTATAACTGGCTCAGAACAAAGACCTTGTATAAGGTTCAGTTCAATGAATGTCCTGAGGATCTCAAATGCGTAATGGATGCGATGAAGAAGAGTATCAGTGCGGCATTTCCGTCAGGAAAGGTAAAAGAGGTTTGGTACAATATCTCTGATGACTTGCTGGAAGTCACGTGTGATGACGACCAGGTGTTTCCTTATGACTTCTTAGGTGATGGTTTTAAAGAGGTACTCGGCCTTGTCGGTGACATTGCATACAGAATGAGTGTGCTGAATCCTAATCTGGGAGAGCGTGTACTTCTTGAAACCCCCGGTGTGGTAATAATTGACGAGATAGAACTTCATCTTCCTCCGAAATGCCAGTCCGAGATATTGAGCATTCTCACATCAATCTTCCCAAAAGTTCAGTTCATAGTCTCATCGCACTCGCCGTCTGTGATAAGTTCCGTCAGAAAAGAGAACCTCGTGGAACTTGAACTCGGGAGGGATACTCCTCTGTGAAGTGTATGGCATTGATGCCAATACGATACTTGAGTCCACAATGGGGGTGTTGCTGCTCTAAAGTAGACAGTTAGTCGAAGAAAATAGCTGAGGAATTGTCGAATTAGTGGCATATTTTTATTGAAGCATCGTCGAATTCGTGGCATTTTTGTATGTTTTCATTGTCAAATTCGTGGCATTAAGTTATCTTAAATGTTGTGGTAGAAGAATTAAGATGTTAAGACGAAAAATGTATGATGTTTTACTGTCATGGAAGAAGGACAAGAAGAAGGAATGTCTTCTTGTAAACGGTGCCAGACAGGTCGGCAAAACCTACATAATCGAGAGGTTCGGACTCGACAATTACGTGAGCTACATATACATCAATCTATTGAAGAACAGTGAGTACAGAAATATATTCGAGGGCTCTCTTGAACCCGGGGAAATCTATAAGCGCATATCACTCTATGTCCCCGACGTTGAGTTTGACGACGGCGGCACGCTCATCTTCATTGATGAGATACAGGTGTGCCCGAGAGCACGTACGGCATTGAAGTTTCTCGCCATTGACGACAGGTATGATGTCATTGCTTCCGGTTCTTTACTCGGAATACATTACAACAAGAGCATTGAAGACGAAGAGCGTAGAGACGAAATCTCGATTCCAGTAGGTTACGAGAGGGAAATCATGATGTACAGCCTCGACTACGAGGAGTTTCTCTGGGCGAACGGTGTTTCAGATGGAGCATTTAATGATTTGAAGGGATACTTTGACAGGAAGGAGAAGGTTCCTTCCAATGATGTGGACGGCATAAATGAAAGATACATGAAGTACCTCAGGGAATATATGGTTGTCGGAGGAATGCCGGATGTCGTCAACACATATCTTGAGACGCATAACTTCCAGGAAGTCTATAAGACACAACAGAAGATCTTTCTTTCCTATGAGGATGATATAAACAACTATGCAGGTAACTCCGAGAAGCCGAAGATCAAGGCGTGCTACAAATCCATTCCGAGACAGCTCGCAAAGGAGTACACGAAGTTCCAGTACAAAACAGTAGAGAAGAACGGAAGTGCCAGAAAATACGGCAATGCCATCTTCTGGCTCGAGGATGCGGGGCTTGTAAGTCTTGTAAAGAATGTTGCTCTCCCTGAAATGCCTCTCAAGGCCTACGAAATCGAGGATTCATTCAAACTCTATGCAACAGATATCGGGCTCACTACAAGTATGTACGGCTTTGAAACGCAGAAGGCGCTGCTTCTCGGGACATTGACAGGTCATGCCAAGGGAGGAATATACGAGAATCTTATTTTCGATATTCTCAACAAAAGAGGATTTACTCTCAACTACTTCAAGCGTCCTGACAGTACTCAGGAGATTGAGTTCATATATGAAAGAGACGGGGCCGTGATTCCTGTTGAAGTCAAGTCGAAGAGAGGGCGTACGGAGTCTCTCAATGGCTTCATCGACGAATTCAAACCTCCGTATGCCTACAAGCTGATTGACGGCAATCTCGGTGTTGACGGCACAAAGATAACACTTCCCCAATATATGGCCGCATTCATTTAGAAGTGTCCGAAAGATGGAGTAATTGACTCATAAGAGGGGCAGTCCGTAGAAAGAACTGCCCGCCCAGGTGTTGGAGACTATTGTTACTTTATGAATTTAACCTCTGGATAGATTTCCTTTTCGGCTTCATCCTTACGCTTGTTGAAGATAATCTTGTTCTCTTCAAAGAGGTTGTTTCCATCCGGATCGATCGATACGATGAGCGGTCCGAATTCCTTTACATCGCAGCACCAGAGTGTCTCGGGCATTCCGAGTTCATCCCAATGGTGCTCCTTTATTCTCAGGACCTCGGTCGCGGCAACAACGGCGCAGCCTGCCGGGAAGACACAGTGGATAGCACCGAATTCCTTACATGCACGCTCGGTGTTCTCCTTCATGCCGCCTTTTCCGACAATGACTCTGACTCCTGTTTCCTTAACGAAGTCATACTCGAACTTCTCCATCCTCATACTCGTCGTCGGTCCGATTGAAACCATTTCGTATTCGTCGTCGCTTCCGTCCTTCTTTCTTACAATAGGACCAGCGTGGAAGATAGCCTTCTCTCTGATATCATAGGGGAGCTCTCTTCCGTATTCGATGAGACGACGGTGTGCAACGTCCCTGCATGTCATGAGGTCGCCGTCGAGCCATACGATATCGCCGATGTGGATTCCTTCAAGATCTTCACGTTTAACCGGTGTTACAAGAACTTTCTTTCCATTTCTGATTTCTACCATTTTCTTTCTCCTCATCCTTTGAAGTCGGAGTGTGTGTCGCACACCCAGTCGAGATTCCTGTCCACTACGATATGGCCGCGTCTGTGGCTCCAGCAGCCGACATTTACGGCAACTCCGATTGTGGAGGGATGACGCGCACTGTTCTCGATGTTGACGCCGAGAACGGAGTATTTTCCTCCCATACCCTGCGGCCCGAGTCCTATCTTGTTGATTCCGTCCTCAAGAAGTCTCTCCATCTTCGCGGCATTTGCATTGTCGTTATGGGATCCTATCGGTCTCATAAGAGCTTTCTTCGAAAGAAGAGCTGCCGTCTCCACGCTTGTTGCAACTCCGACTCCCACAAGAAGAGGAGGACATGCATTGAGACCGTAGGATGTCATCTGGTCGAGAACGAAGTCCGTGACTCCTTCGTATCCTGCACCGGGCATGAGGACCATGGCTTTTCCGGGAAGGGTGCATCCGCCGCCCGCCATATATGAGTAGATCTCACACTTATCGGAATTGGGGACGATATCCCAGAAGACTGTCGGTGTTCCCTTTCCGACGTTTCTCTTCGTGTTGTACTCGTCGAATGTTTCGACAGAGTTGTGTCTGAGGGGAGCTGAGAATGTGCTCTGCACTACAGCTTCCTTCAAAAGAGCCTCGAGTTCATCGATGAGTGGGAAGGAGGTTCCGCACTTCAACCAGAACTGAATTACTCCAGTGTCCTGACAGGATGGCCTGTCAAGCTCTTTTGCGAGTTCCTGGTTTTTTGTCATCGTCTCATAGATGACCTTTGCCAGTTTTCCGTCTTCCTTTTCACCGAGCTCCTTGAGCTTTGCCTTTACATCATCCGGGAGGACCTTTCCCGTATATGTGACGAAATCGGCCACAAGATCAGTCAGTTTTTTTACCTGTTCTTCTTTAGTCATATTTTTTACTCCTTATCAATTGGGATAGAACGGGAAGAATATCGGACAGAGGACGAGAACTACGACAAAGGATACGAGGATAAGCGGGAAACCGCCTTTCACGTAGTCTTTGAATTTGTAGCCGCCGAGTCCGACAACCATTGTATTAGCAGGCATTCCGATAGGTGTTGCATATGCACAAGAACAAGCGATGACTGTACATATGACGACGCTTCTCGGGTCTGCACCGAGTGCTTTGGCAAGGGAGGTTGCTATAGGGAGCATGAGGGCTGTTGTTGCCGTGTTGCTCATGAAGTTCGTGATCGTGCATCCGACGATGAAGACTGCGATGAGGATGACTATCGGGCTTGGATTCGAGCCGAGCATCTTGACGATTGACTCTGCAATAACGTCTCCAGCTCCTGTCTTCTCGAGTGCCTTCGAGAGCGCGAGGGATCCTCCGAAGAGGAAGATGACCTTGAGGTCAATGGACTTGAGGGCGGCCTTCTCGCTGATGACTCCCGTAAGTACGAGGAAACATGCAGCAACACATGCAGTTACCTGGAGTTTGATTCCGATCTGATCTTCGAAGATCATTGCGAATATACATACGATGAGAACAACAAGAGATGTAATCTGTTTCCACTTCGGGACCTCTTCCTTGGGGCCTACATCTTCAGCAAGTTCCTCGCTTGTAGTATCGGGAAGAAGTTTGTAGCCGATGAAACCGTAGAATAAGATACCTGCTATGATCATAGGAAGGGCGACGGGTGCATACATGAAGAACGATGTCTTTTCTCCCATCTCCTCGAGTGCGTTGACTCCCATGAGGTTTCCGGGGGCACCGATTATCGAGAGGTTTCCGCCGAGAGCTGCTGCGAAGACAAGCGGCATCAGGAGTTTTCCTCTCTTGAAGCCCGACTCATCTGCAATTGCACAGACGACGGGAATAAGAACGGCGGCGGTTCCGGTATTCGAGAGGAACCCGCTCATGAGACAGACGATGCTCATGACAGCTACGATGAGCATTCTCTCGCTCTTTGCAAAGCGTGTCACGAGGCGTCCAATCTTGTTGGCCATTCCCGTTTCGAAGAGCGCCTGGCCTACGACGAACATTCCCACACAGAGAATGACGTTCGAATTCACGAAGCCCGCGAATGCTTCAGATACGGTCAATACCCCCGTAAGATTGAGCAGAAGACATACGATACACGATGTCAGGCCGAGTGGTATCTTCTCGAGGATGAACATCACAATGGCGAAAAGCAGCAGTAAGAGAGTTATAGTTACATGACTCATTGTTTTTTCTCCTTTTTCAGTTTATGGCCTATTCTAGGAATGGAAAATGCAACGAGTAAATTTTGTAATACTAATAGCTACATAAGAAAAATTAATAGTATTGAAAGTTTACACAATGCATTCAAGAATAGAAAAAAGAAAAGGGAAGGTGAGGAATGACAGTCACACAATTGAGTTATTTCGTTTCGGTATGCAGAACCAAAAGCATAAGCAGCGCCAGCACGGAATGCTTTGTCACGCAGCCCGCAATATCGCTCGCGATACGGGAGCTCGAGAAGGAGTTCGGTGTCATTCTTTTCTACAGAAGGGGCAACAAGCTCAAACTGACAATGGAGGGCGAAAAACTCTACAGCAGGGCGACGGAGCTCCTCGGGCTCTACGAAGAGCTTGAAAACGAGATGAGCCAGGTCAGGAACAACCGCATTCCATTGAGAATAGGAATAGCACCTCTTTTGAGCATCATCTACTTTCCGAAGATGATTAACGACATCAGAAAGATCTATCCCGAGATTTCGATTACGCTTTTCGAGTACGGCTCGAACAGAGCACATGAACTTGTGTACAACGACGAACTCGATTTCGCACTCGTCAATATGGAGTTTTACGATATCGACAAGTTCAATAGAGTGACTTTCGCCGAGGACAGGCTTCTTTTCTATGTGTCGAAGGATCATCCGCTTGCCGGGAAGAGGTGTATAACAGTCGAGGATCTCGGAGAAACTCCGATTGCACTTTTCAATGTCGACAGTGTTCAGAATCATCTTATAAGACAGCGCTTCGAAGCATTGAACATAAGACCGAATATCGTAATGCACGCATCCCAGCTCATGACGATAAGAAAGTTCCTTGATGAAGGAAGAGTCGGTGCATTCCTCTTCGAGAGTTTAAAGGGCGAGCTTGAGGATTACACGGCCGTGGAAGTCGATCCCCCGCTTCCCGTCAAGGTAGGCTTCATCTGGAAGAAGGGTAAGTACATCACCTCCGATATGAAGAAGTTCCTTACGTTCATAGATTCCATCGTCAAAGAACGGGAGTAGGCTCAAGAAGCCATTTATAGACAGGTGTTATTTTTATATCGAATCCATTCTGTTGTATTGTTGATTCATCGGCCGCTGTCAGCAGGGTAAGATCCCTGCAACCTGTCTGTTCTCCAGATGCGGCGAGCGCCTTGATCTCCCTCTGTAGCGTCTTTTTCGATGATATGTCATAAGCGACTTGAATCAATTTCTCCACTTTCCGGTTTCTTGAAACGACAAAGTCAACCTCATATGATTCGGTTTTGTAGTAGTAGATATCAAGACCCTGCGGACGACAGCGCCTCAGGAGCTCGATGCATACGATTGTTTCCAGCCTCCAGCCGAGGTTTTTCCCTGAAAATGCATCCTGTCTCATATTCATGAATGACGGGTCGACTGCGTAGAATTTCTCTTCCTGGATTCTTATCTGGCTCTTTAATGAGTATTTATGGATTCCTACAATCAAGTAGGCATTGCTTATGAAACGGACATAGTTTTCGACAGTATGGCTCGATGCAACATCAAACATCTTAGCAAGCCTCCTGTAATTGATTGTTGCCGGCACATTATTCAATATGTGATCGGCAATGTTTTCAAATGTTGACTTATATTTGATTTTGTATCTCTGCTCGATATCGTTTGTAATTATATTGTCAACAAGAGAATCTATGTAGGAGATCTTCCTTTTCTCTGTATAAAGCTCAGGCATTCCTCCTTCCTCGAGATAGCTGTCAAACCGGGCTCTGAGTAATCCTTTCTGCTTTGTGGTAAGTAAAGTTGTATCAACTTTATTGAGAGTGCAGAACTCCATAAAGGAGAAGGGATAAAGCTCTGTTTTCATGTACCTGCCGGTAAGGTGGGTTGCAAGCTCTCCCCCCAGCAGCTTTGAATTCGAGCCGGTAATCAAAAGTTTGATTCCCTGTCTTAAAAGCCTGTTTACAAAGAGATGCCATGAATCTACATTCTGTACTTCATCCATGAAAAGGTTGTCGAAGTCGCCGTAAAGCTTATAGAGAGATTCGAGGATTCTATTTAAATCTTCGGCCCTGACCCGCTCGAATCTTTCGTCATCAAAGTTGACATAGGCAAATTTGCGCCCGCTCTTTTTAATCAGGTTGAAGCACATCGTGGATTTTCCGCTTCTCCTGACGCCGATGACAATCTGGGCGAGGCTGCTCTCGAGGTCGATAAGAGATTCCTCTCTTCTCGGGATATAGGAGAGAGAACATCTTCTTTCCATTTCTTCTTTCTGTTCTGCCAGAATCAGCTCGATTGTACTTTGATCCATAAGTATAAACTGCACTATTTCGGAAAAAAAGTCAAATTAAACAGCACTAAATCGGAAAAATTACCAGCTCGAACTGCACTAAATCGGAAAAATCGACAACCTGAACTGCACTATTTCGGAAAAAGACTCTCGAAGTGTAGAGAAAGAATCATGGCTTGAGAAAAGGTATGCGGTTGAAAACCTTCCCTCAATCAATGATAATCACTGAGCGCTGTGCTCAATATATGAAAAGTGGAGAAGCATGGAGCGTTTAAGAGGGTAGCTCGCTCGTGATGTATGAACTACTCTCCATATAGAGGATAGATATGAACAGGGAACTTCTCAGAAAAGTTAAATTCACGCTTTTTTCCATTTCGGCGGGGCTGATACAAATCGGGGCTTTCACTCTGTTGAATGAACTCTTACATCTCGAGTATTGGATAAGCTACCTCGCCGGCCTTGTTCTCTCCGTAATATGGAATTTCACTCTCAACAGAAAGTTTACATTCAAAAGCGCAAACAATGTCCCTGTGGCAATGCTGAAGGTCTTCGGCTTCTACTGTATCTTTACACCGCTCTCGACCCTCCTCGAGAAGTTTCTAACAACAGATCTCATGTGGAATGAGTACATCGTCACAGCTTTGAATATGGTGCTTAATTTCGTTACGGAATATCTATTTGACGCTCATGTCGTCTTCAGGGGCTCCGTCGACACCAATAATCTTGCTGATGGCAGGTAATTCATGATATAGAAACGATACGAAGAGCCTAAATATTAAAGTGCGTCGTTTCTTGGGGGAGTAATCATATGACAAAAGAAAGCAGGAAGTACGTGTTGTCTCCGTCTGCCGTCGATGAAATTTCAAGTGAGTTTTCCTTGTCTCTTGAGAAAATGAAAGAAAAGATATCCTCCGCCTCCGTCTTGCTCTTGAAGATATTCTTGTTTCATGGCTTGAGGTGCTCCCTTCCGCTGAAGTTGAATACAGTGCAGGAAAGAGACTCTGACGTTCTTATATCGAGATTTCTGTCAAAGGCGGCGAAGTGAGGGAGGATGACGGCATCAGATCTTACACGCTCTCGAGCTGTCTTCTTTCCCAGGCCGGGTTAAGCATAATCAAAAGCTACAGGAACGGGATGAATATACTCTCCGTCTACCCGGAGAAGAAAAAGAAGATGAGCCAGATAGAGAAGCTGCTCATCGCGGTCATTCTTGCCGTTGTGCGGGGCTGGGGGAGAGGATGCTTCCTCTCGATGTGAAGACCATCATTGATGATGTAACGGGGCCTCTTTTTACTTTGATTCTCAACCTCTTATGTGCAATATCGTCTCCGATGATATTTCTCGCCATATGCTGGGGAATCTTCAATATAGGGGACATATCGACACTCGGAAGGATAGGGCGCAGGGTTATAACATCGATCATTGTGCTTACATTCCTCATTGCCGCTCTTCCCGCCTCCGTGCTCATATGGTTCTTTCCTCTTACGCTTACAGAAAGCGGAACAACCTTCGGATCGGGCCTCAAGGATATCTATCAGATGATTCTCGATATCGTACCGAAAGATATCGTATCGCCGTTTCTGAACGGCAACACGCTCCAGATAATCTTCCTCGGCTCAGCCGTGGGAATAGCTCTCCTCATTCTCGGTGACAGGGTATCTGCAACGCGTGCAGTCATCGAGCAGATGAACGAAGTTGTCTCTCTTTTGATGGAGGCTCTGACATCTCTTATTCCCTTCTTTGTCTTTTTGTCGCTTTTCTCGATGATGGGGTCCGGCATTTCGAAGGATATGGCGGGAATTCTCCGTGTCATTGTTTTGACCTTTGTCTTTGCGCCTCTCGTGTCGCTGGTTTTCATAACCGTGCTTTCCATCAGGTACAGGGTGAAGTTTACGCTTCTTTTGAAGAAGCTCCTTCCGACCTTTCTGATCGGAGTATCGACAGTGTCCTCCGCGGCTGCATTTGCAACCAACATGGAAACATGCGAGAAGAAGCTCGGCATAGATCCCGTGCTCTCACACTTTGCCGTTCCGCTCGGTCAGGTTATATTCAAGCCCGGTGCTCTTGTGGGTTTCCCTCTTGTATGTCTCGCTATGGCTGAAATCTACTCCGTCCCGATAACCCCGGTCTGGATTGTAACCATGGTCATCGTCGTTGCACTCCTTTCCATGGCGGCTCCACCGATCCCCGGGGGTGCTCTTACCTGTTATACGGTGATGTTCTCCCAGCTCTCGATTCCTCTCGAGGCTGTTGCAATAGCTGTGGCCGTCAACTCAATCATCGACTTCATCATGACAGCCAACAACCTCACCTGTCTCCAGACGGAGACTGCCATGACTGCGGTAAGCTTCGGAATGCTGGACAAAGACAAACTTGCCAACCCCGTCTGATCCCGTCGGACGGTGTTCAACGTCATCCGGATTGAGAATGACGAATTTGTCGCTGCCTGTATCCCGGGGCGGAAGGCCTGGACTCTTTAAGTCTGTTTTCCGTTATGTTGAGTAAAACGGCTGCCGTACTCTCCTGATAATGAAAGAAGTGAAAGAAGTGCTGCCTTTCTTTTTTCTGTAGCTACAAAGAAATGATAATATTTTTTACTCTCTTCCTACTTTCTTCTTTCACACTTTGTAGAATAATGAAAGAAAGAAGTGAAAGAAGGATCAAACATGAGAGAGCGTCGACATTGAATTCAAGGAACTTGACGGAGAGAAGGGTACACTGCCTTCGTCATGTGCAAAGGAAATTGTTGCTTTTGCCAATACGGAAGGAGGCGATCTTTACATCGGGATAAGAGGATTCGGACATTGTCGTTATTAGAGTTAATGAAGATTAGTGCTACAAGTTGCGCGTGAATTCAATGAAGAATGTGACGATATTTGTAAGATTCATTAAAATTGACAAATATAAGTAATATGTTTACGATAATGAACATTAAGGACAGCTGATAAGATGAGGAAGGCTCTATATAACATTCTTCCCGGAACCGAGAGGATATTGAAGACCATGGGAGAGCAGATCAAGCTTGCAAGACTCAGACGTAATCTGTCTGCTTCTTTGACGGCAGAGCGTGCCGGGATAAGCCGTGCATCCTTATGGAAGGTTGAAAAAGGAGATCCATCTGTTGCTCTTGGAATATATGCAGCGGTATTGCATGCCCTGAACAACCTCGATACGGATCTTCTTCTTGTTGCGAAAGACGATGAATTGGGAAGGCAGCTCCAGGATTTGAATCTGATTACGAGAAAGCGAGCGCAGAGGAGAGAGGAGAAATGACATCCGATCAGAAAACCATCTTCGTCTATGATGATTTCAGCTTTGAGTATCCGGTTCTTCTGGGAAAACTGTATGTGAACCTTATCAGAGGAGGGGAAACCTATTCATTTGAGTATGACAGGGCCTGGCTTAAAGAGAACGCCCTGAAATTTACCCTGGACCCGGAACTTCTGCCGTATCCCGGAAGGCAGTATCCAAGAGGTAAGACGATCTTCGGCCTCTTTGCAGATTCCTCCCCTGACCACTGGGGACGTACACTTATGAAAAAACGTGAAAGGATCCTCAGTGCGAAAGAAGGCCGGAAACCTGCTAAACTCTTCGACAGCGATTATCTGATCGGAGTATATGATGAAACCCGGATGGGTGGCTTTAGATTCAAAGTGGATCCTGATGGACCGTTCGTTTCCGATGACAAAGAGACAGCCGCTCCTCCGTGGACAACACTCCGGAAGCTTGAGGAAGCTTCGAGAAACTTCGAGGAAGATGAAAACGCTTTCTCCGAAAAATGGCTCAGTCAACTATAGTTCCCTGTGAATTTTTCTAACAACATCAGCCTTCAATCGGTATCTCTACGGGAGCCTTCAGCTTGAAGAACTTCAAGACATCGTTGGACTTCTTCACAAACTCTCCTGTAATGACCTTATTATCGTAGACTTTGCACTTCTGGTTACGCAGTGTAAACAGTACTCCTTCCGGTGTCATGTTAGTATTTTTGAGCTTCTCCTGAAGCATCTTCACTATGACGGAAGCAATGAACGCCAGCATTAAGTGACCTCTGAATGTCTCTTCCGTCTGAGTACGTAGCGGCAGCATCTTTGTGTTGTTCTTGCATATGTCAAAGACTTGTTCGATCTGCTGTCGAGTATAGTAATTTGAAAGCACATTCTCCTTCTTCAACTGCCGTGAGGAATATATAACAAAGAGCCCTCCATTAACTCTTGTGTTGTGAATTTCATCTTCAGATAAACCGTTCTTCAAGGCTCTGTCACATGCCTTGGATGTTTCGATGCTCTGCATTACGAGGTCTCTACCAAGATATGCGTATGCGATGTTGCCTTCGTCGGGAGACGGCTTCTCTGCTTCTCCAAGTATTCTGCTCTTACCATTAGGAACAAGAAGAACTCTTCTCTCGACAAGGTAGACACATCGTCCGTTATACCTGACAAGGTTTTCTCTTCTTTCCAGTTCAGGTACACATTCCTTTACAAGAAGCTTATAGAGATTAGTCTTCTCCGAAAGCCTTGATAGAAATGAAATCTTGGCCTTATACAACTCAATTGTGTTATCGTCGGTGAGGTAACCTGCATCCAGTATGGCGAAC